>NZ_JBXMRC010000013.1:0-144245 GCF_057084925.1 Perlucidibaca sp.
TTCACCGTAAATTTAGCGTTGTTACGGTTTGACTCTGTCCATGTATTGGCATTGGACTTATAGACTTTGGAGCCACAAATAATAAATAGCGCACAGGTTTGTCTTACTTCAACAAAGCCAACTTGTAAGACCGGCACCGGATCTACCACCGGCGCGTTCGCAGAACTAAATACATTGGTCTTGGCGTTAGCAGCAGAGGTGCCCATTTGACCAATACGCAACCAGGCTGCAGAGGTTTTACTGGGTGCTGTTAGGGTTTTATTGGCGCCGCTACAACTGTAATCACTGACATAGGATTCACCGCCGCCCACATCTAAATTCACATCCACTCGGGCTGAAGGCAGAACCTTAATCAGGGTTTCTTTACCTTCACAGGTACCAACTAAACCGCAAAGTAAGTTTGTCACCAAGCCACTAATGCTGAACGAGCTCGTTAACAATGTAGTTACCGGCGACAAAGCAGCAGACAGTGCGGTGACAACGGAGCTCAAGCCAGACACAGCAGGTAAATCTACCGAGACCAGCGAGCGAATTTGAGCGGACCGGACATAGATTTTGTTCAACCCCAACGGGTCGGCTTTAGCCAACGCCGGGTTACCCACCGAGGATAGCTGCGGCGCTTCCATGACCCGGGTACTGATATTGGTGCCCGCAAAGCCAGGCAAGGTAATAGGCACATCGGCTACCAAAGCATTCGTGCCGTTCGCTAACTGCACACTGCCCTGAATTAAATCGAATACATTGACGCCCAGGTCGGCCCCCGCGTAGGAGGTGGCCGTCTGTAGCTTAATAATATTAGCCAGCTGGACCGTAACAGGGTTAACCAACGCCCCTACTTTCAGTGCGGATAAAGCCGTTAACGTGGAGGCAGCGGTATTGCCATCGCGCCCCAATACCGTAGATGTGGCATCAATAATTTGGCCCACCGTGAGGTTTTGTGAAAGAACCTCGGTATACCCACCGGCCGACAAACCCAAATCCACTTTGAGCTGATTTAAAAAGTCGAAGAGGCTGAGTTGTGTGCCAATGAGTCCATTCCACCCGAGCGCTGAAACGTTAACAGCACCGCCGAGTAAGCCGCCCATGACGGAGTTAAGCAGCGCACCTCTGGTGGAGTCTACCGTTGCTACCGTGGTTCGCAACGCCAGAGAAGCTAGTGGCACGCCCTTGGTAGCAACAGCGGCCGCCGACAGCGATATTTTTCCACCGAAAATGCCGCCAGCTATCATGCTGGCGGCAACCTGGCGGGCAGCGACTATTTGAATTGCATTATCGACACCACCAAAGGGTGTGGCCGCTACCGTTCTTAAACCGCCAACGGTACTCACCTGCCCACAGGTCAACGTCAATGTATTGGTGCCGCCCACGATAAAGTCATTACGCGCAGCGCTTTGCGTCGCGAAGGTCAGAGCAGTACCCGTATTACAGGCTCCATTTCGCGCCATCGCCTCAATAGCCGCCATATCGGCAACACGCTGGAGTTTCCGTTTTTCAACATACAACCGACCCGTATCCACCACGAGCGCCAAGCACAACACCGCCAGCAACATAAAACCTGCTGTCATAATTAACACAGCGCCTTGCTGGCTATGTCGTGACAGCATGAGGTTGTTTTTACGCATTAATAAGCGTTGTGGTGTCATGCGTTTATTCTCAGGCTATTTCCCGGCACCAAAGCCGTCACCATAAAAGCTCTCTTTGATGGCGTAATCGTAGGTTTTGAGAAAGCGCTCAGCCGCCTTCTCCCGCTGAACAGCAGAGGCTGCCTGCGGATTGCTCGAGGCTTGCTCACCCTCCCGCTGCATACTCAGCCACAGGCTGGTTTGCTCGCCTGCCATGGGCAACTCTTCCTGCGCTACAGCTGCGGAAGCACTTGCGAATAGGGTCAGAGCTAATAAGCATTTAATCGGCGCTATATTTCGCATTACTTCTCTCCCATCAGATTTAAACATCATACGCCGCGTAACAAGTTGACTGATCACCTGCTGCAAAACAGCCACAAATCGTCACGTACGCATAACATCCACGATTATTTACCCTTTGGCATGGCGGGCATTTGAGCTGCATTAGGTAATGCCGTGCGCGGACTCATGGGGCAGGAAACGGAACTTTGTGAGCGGCTCCGTTTGCGCATTAAATACTGACAGCTGTGTAAAAGCTCTTCCCGGTCAGATGTCGTCAAGCTGACGCGGTCTGACCAATAAGCCCATGCGCCTTCATCTTGACGAAGCAGTGCCAGCAACGCCAAATTAAACCCAGACACCTTGTCCTCTGGCGCTAACTCATACGCTGTCCGTAGTTCAAATTCAGCGGGGGCATCCATGTTGAGATGCAGGTACAAAAAGCCTAAATCGTTACGAACTCGACTATCCGCAGGAAGTAAACGTGAAGCACTAATCAGTCGCTTGAGCGCCTGTGTGTAATCATTTCGTTGAGCCGCTAATAAGCCCAAGCCATGCTCTGCCCGACCAGCCAAGCAGCTACCCTGCAAAGCCACATACCAAGCCTCGGCCTGTGGTGACTGTAACTGGCGCAGGATATCGGCGCGCAGGGCAGCAACCGCAGCGACTTCAGAGGGCAGTGACTGAATTTGAGCCAGGGCTGCGTAATAGTTGCCATCGCGAACGCGCTGCTCTACTAGTGCCTTTACCAGCTCATCGTCTTTGCTCAGTGTTGCTCGGCAATTGACTCGAATCGCAGGCTCTTGGAGCTTTACAGGCGCTATGATTTCTGGAGCTTCATCAACACTGCTTGTGGCTCTCGACTCAATAGGGACACCCACCACCGCTGCACTCGGGATCTGCCTAACCGTGCCTTTCGATGTCGCACAGCCTGATACGAGTATCAGTAGGACACCTAAGCCCGTCCAGAGTCCAGTTGACTGAAAGCGCGTCATCACATATCACCCATGGCATCGCCAATAGAAATAAAGCCAGGGCCGGCCAACAAAATGACCAGTGCGGGGAAAAAGAAAACCACCATGACCACCGTCATACGTGCCGTCAACTTACTGACCTTCTCCTGCATATCGGTCAGTCGCCGGCTTTCCATGACTTCAATCAATTTTGTCAGGGAGGCTCGGGCACTCCCCCCCTGCTTCAGCATTTGCCGAATGATGACGGTAACGTCAGTGAAGTTAGCGTGATCTAGCGCGGCAGCCGAACTGCCCAGCTCATTTTCCAGGTCCAGACCCTGCTCAGCGCGCCGCAATACGGGCTCCAGCTCTTTCACTAATTCTGGTAGGACTAACTTGGCTTCATTCGCCATGACGCGTAACGCTTGCTCAACGGCAAGGCCGGCATCAAATAGGATGCGCAGCATTTGCACGAAGAGGGAGAGTTCATCATCAATACGCTTTAAGCGATCCTTGGCGATGCCATTGATGACACGTTTAGGCAGCAGCACACAAACTATGACAATGACAACGCCTAACAACAGACCGTTTTGGCTGTAGCCGTTGATCAGAATCCAAAGTCCCGTCAGCGCTAATGCAGCAAGCGGCAAAATAACTTGCACACCATAGAGCGTGGCGCGTTGGGCAGCGGAGCGGTAACCCGCGCGCCACATGGCTAAGACGAGCTCGCTGTCTTTCTCGATGTGCTTGCGAATGCGTTCTTGGTCATCAAACAAGTCGGCAAATCGCATGCTGAGCAAGCGCGCATCTTCGCGTGCATTACCGCGCACCGTCATGCGCCGCTCAACGAGACGACGCTCGCCGGCAATCCGCGTGAAAATCCAAATAGCCATGCCGATCGCGAGCAAAACGACGCAAAAAAAGAGGGTGCCTAAGAGTCCGGCCATCAGATGCTCCTCAGCATTTTCCAGATCACGGCCATACCCGAAATCTGCATAATCGCTGCTGTCACCATGACCCATTTACCCGTGGGGTCATCGATCATTTGGTATATGTAGTCCGGGTTACTCAAAATCATGAAAGAACCCACCATGATAGGTAGGGCCGACAAAACCACCGCGCTTGAACGCGTCTCTCCGGTAAAAGCACGCAGCTGTCGATTCAGTTGTTCGCGCTGCTGGATCAAGGTAATGATGTTATTGAGCAGGTCAATCAAACTACCGCCAAAGCGAGAGTTGACGTTCACGCCCAACGCCAGCACTTGCAACTCCTTCAGCACATAGACTTCCGACAAATCAATAAACGCTTCGGGGATCGTCATACCTAATTGAATATTGCGCTGTAATTTCAGCATCACCGTTTTCAGCGGCTCATCGGCATCTCGAGTGGCAATAAAGAAGCTATCCGCCAAGGTTTTGCCGGTACGCATCAAACGAACCACTTGATCTAGCAAACGCGGTAATTGCGAAACAATGAGGTTCATACGGCGTTGATAAATACTGCCGATGGCCGTGTACGCAAAAACCATTAAACCAAAAGCCAAAAGCAGCGCTAGAGCAAAGCCAAATTGAATCGTGACGAGCAATAAAATCAACGTTAACGCTAAACCAATCATGCGTCGCTGAGTTTCAGGTAAGGTAATACCCGCACGTTCAAGCTGAATGGTGAGCCAGTTCTTTTTGGGAAACTCCAAGGCCTGCACACCAATAAGCGCTAATCGCTTAGACACGGCCTCTTCTTGCGCCTGCTTCTGGCCTAACCAAATCAGATAAAGCGAGCCTAGACCCATCAGCATGGCCGCCAGCAGGTACACAAAAAAGAGCATTAGTGCTTAGCCTCGGCTTGCTTCATGAGCTCAATGACACGTGGTTTAGCTGGCCCGCTGCTGGCCTTTAAATGATTGCCTGATATACGGTCCAGCTTAAACAAGGTATTGGTGACATATTGATCATCACGAAGATCCACCACCTCCGTAATCTCTGCCACGCAGCGACGGCCATTTGGCAAGCGGGTGAGCTGCACAACAATATCCACCGCCGACACAATGATGGCGCGCAACGTCGCCTCCGAAATCTTTTGGCCGGACAAGCCCACCAAGGTCTCCATACGCAAGAGCGCATCGGCAGCGCTGTTGGCATGCAGGGTCGACATGGAGCCTTCATGGCCGGTGTTCATGGCCTGCAACATGTCCATAACTTCATAGCTACGAACTTCGCCCACGATGATGCGATCCGGACGCATACGCAGCGCGTTACGAATCAAATCACGGGCACTCACCTCGCCAAAGCCTTCGGCATTGGGCGGGCGTGTCTCCAAACGCACCACATGATCGTTGCCTAATTGAAGCTCAGCGGTATCTTCAATAGTCACGATACGTTCGTGATGATTAATGAAGCTCGACAGCACATTGAGAAACGTCGTTTTACCCGTACCGGTACCGCCACTGACGAGAATATTGGCGCGCTGACCCACCGCTTTCTTGATGAACTGCAGCATTTCTTCGCTGACCGAGCGATAGGTCACCAAGTCGTTCGCACGCAATAAGTCGCGGCGAAATTTACGAATGGAAATACTCGGGCCGTCTAAGGCAATGGGAGGAATAATGGCGTTTACACGGCTGCCATCCGGCATGCGCGCATCCACCATCGGGCTAGATTCGTCAAGGCGACGGCCTATAGGCGCAAGAATTCGCTGAATCACGCGCGAGACATGATTGTCATCCACAAAGCGCAAATCGCTGCGTTGAATAACCCCGTCACGCTCGTAGAAAATACGCTGGGCGCCATTGACCATGATTTCTGTGACCGAGGAATCCTTCAGCAGCGACTCTAAAGGGCCGAAACCCACCAGCTCATCAACTAACTCTTCGGCTAAACGATCGGCTTCGTATCGCGACAAGGGTAGCGCGTTGTCATTCACATACACCGTGAGCTTAATCTGGACATAGTCCATGATCGCTTGGCGCGTGTTTTCCAGAATATTGAAGTGGTCATCGTCGACCCGCTCGATCAAATAGCGATGAAAGCGAAATTTGATCTGAGCAATATCTTGCTCAATTTTCTTTGGCGACATCCGCCCGCCGGGAATATAGCCGGCCATGTCAGTTACCCTTCAAACTGGATTTAAGCTTGTCGAGGAAGCCACCCGAACTGCCGGCTTGTTTAGCCCGTGCCTTAGCAATGGCCGGCACATAAATCATGTCGGCCAAATCGCGATATCGCTTCGCCAACGGATCTTGAGGCGCCAACTCAAACACCAATTGGCCGATGTTCATCGCCCGCAAACGTACTTCAGCTGCGGCTGGCAACTCCACATGACGCTCAATGGCAAACGATCGCGCAATGGCTTTAGCGTCCGGAGAAATCTTGGGTAAGTAGTGATCGACCAACAGCAGGGCATCCGCAATGGGCACGCCGAGTTGCTTCAAGTTGGACTGGAAGTCCAGCCCAGCACGGCAACTGGTAATGGACTGATCCACAACAAAAATAATGTGGTTGGCATTGCCAATAAGTAGCTCGGTCATATCCACCGTGGGGAGGCCACAGATGTTGACCACCACATGAGTAAAGAGACTACGGAGCGTGCCCACCAGCAGAAACATTTCGGACGTTGTGACCTCATCCATATCCATGCCTTCTCGGGGTGCAGACAACACCCGTACGCCGGACTTATGGCGCGGAAAGGCGGTATCTACGAGTGTTTGGTCGAGACGGCGTAAATTCCTTAAGGTATCCATGAAGCTGAACTGGCCTTCCAATCCAAACAGCAGTTGCGCTTCGGCAAACGGCTGCCCCACATCCACTAAGAGCACCCGCGCATCCGGATTTTGGGTTTGCAGCGAAGCGGCCAAATGTAGGGCATGAAAGGCTGACTGCAACACAGGTCGCTCACTGGCCATGACAACCATCGTGCCTTGACGCATGGGATTTTCGATAACCTCTGGAACACGCTCACCTAAGCGACGAACCAAGCCGGCCAACTCACTCGGGCGAGTGGCAAAGGTCACGAAATCTTTTGCCCCGGCGCGCATCGCGCCCAAGAGTCG
This sequence comes from Perlucidibaca sp., assembly GCF_057084925.1. Classification (NCBI taxonomy): domain Bacteria; kingdom Pseudomonadati; phylum Pseudomonadota; class Gammaproteobacteria; order Pseudomonadales; family Perlucidibacaceae; genus Perlucidibaca; species Perlucidibaca sp. The sequence goes on from NZ_JBXMRC010000013.1 coordinate 6,900, forward strand.
ATCTTGGTCCAACACTTCCGATACCGCGACGCAAGCAAGCGTCGGACTAGCTGCCACCAAGCCCTCAATAAACTGCACATCCTCAATCCAAGCATCTCGGCGAACGGGCACGAAAATGATGGAAGCCGTGGCCATATTAATTAACTGAAGCACATCATTAAGATCACGCTGCTGCGACATCACCACATCGGCATTGCTCTCCAGCGCCGACTGCAGCCACGTAAATTGGTCTCGATCCTGAGTAACAATCACAACCGATGGCAAAGAGTTATTCATCATAAATTACCGTGAAAAGCCAATGGGTGCGCGGCGATAAGGGGATTCCGAGCCCTTAAAAAATAAGCGCCCAGCATTCGGGTCGTAGGTTCTTAAGCCGTCACCCGGCAATTCCGGCAATTCCGCTTTCACCGAAATAGGCCTGACTAGACGCGGTGTTACGATCATTAGCAACTCTCTATCTTCGCTTTCAAATCGATTAGATTTGAAAAATGCACCGAGGATAGGGATGTCCCCCAAGCCAGGAAACTTGCTGGCATTGTTATTGGTACTGCGTGACACCAAGCCACTGATAATGAAGCTCTCACCATCCGCTAACGATATGGTGGTATCGGTTCTGCGGATGCGCAGGGCTGGAATGACTGAGCCTTGCAAAGTCACCGCATTGTTAAAGTCTAAGTCACTCACTTCAGGCGCTACTTTCAGCAAAATTTGCTGATTACTCAGCACCGTGGGAGTTAGGCTCAGTCGCACACCAAACTCTTTGTACTCGATCGCTACCGTGCCATTAGTTCCTTGAGGCACCGGAATAGGAACCTCCCCGCCCGCCAAGAAGTTCGCTGATTGGCCACTCATGGCCACCAAGGAAGGTCTCGACAAGGTGTAGGCATAACCGGTTTGCTCGAGCAAATTAATTGCCGCTAAAAACCGACTGGAGCCGCCACCCCATAAAATATTGAATGCACCAGAATCGAGCGGAAAGCCTGGCAGCGAAAACGCGCCCGCAGGGTTTCTCACCGCACTGCCAATCGTATTGGACGGCGAAATAAGACCCTTTCCACCACTAACACCGATGCGTGCACCGACCTCACTTAATCGGGACCGACTCAGCTCAACAAATCGAATGTCCGCTTGCACTTGAGAAGGCAGTGTTGCCAAGGCTTCGGGAGCCGCTGCTTGAGCGACTTGCTGAGCCGCACTCATGGCAATAGGAACATTAATAATGACGCGAGCAGGTTGTTTGCCGCACTGCGTCCAAATCAGCAGGCTGGTCTCCCCCGCTTTTTTTGCTTGAACCAAGAGATTTCGAGAATCGGTTAATGCCACGTCTGCTGTCGCGGGGTCACCTATGGAGAGGCGTGTGACGGCACCGGGCAGAGTTAAGGTGTCCTGCAGGCCGGCCTTAATGCTTAACACCTTGGGATAAACAAAGTCCGGATCTTCGCAAGCTGCGGCTAAAGCCACACTACTAGCCATCGAAGTAAGCAGTATGACCAGGCCTTTGGACCAAACGATACGACTCATGGTGTAACCCTCTGGGCGTCCAACCCGCGATAAATCAAAATAGTTGGCTCACTGGGCTTTGGCTTAGCTGCTGGTTTAGCTTCTGGCGCCTTAGCAGCGGCTCTCGGCACACTCGAAGAACCATCGGCTCTTAGGGCTGCAGATGTCAGCAATTGCCGTTGAGTTGGGGTGGGCACACTACTTTGTGGCTTACAGACCGGTTCAGTAACGGCTTGGGTGGCATTGGGTTTCGTGGGTCCCGGCTGGGCGGCATCACTCGCTGCCACTAACTCCGCCGCGGGACGAGTGGCCATACGCAATGTGCCTAGGCTGCTAGCCAACATAATGCGTGTTACATCCTTTTCGGCTATGGCCAACACAGCTGAGCGGGCACGTGCACGCTCACTCTTACGTCCGGCTTTCTGCTCTGGCGTCTCTACGCCACCATCCGGATTAATAATATCGGCACCAAAGCCGAGCACACGGAGCGACTGCATCACGACTTGCGCAGAATCTTTAGCGCCATTTTCACCGCGTAAAAATAAGAGCAAATCAACGGTATCTCCCGGCTGCACGAAGCCACCACCACCGATGATTTCATCCACGGGAATTGCCACCGCACGCTCACCCGGCTTTAACAGCCTAGCCACCTCACTACCCGGCTGCAAATCACCTAACTCCAGAATATCGCCTGCCACTAGTTCTACCTGAACCGGCTGACCGATGACTTCTTCTATTGTGCGATACGTTCTGGGGGGCGCAATTTTCAGATAGTCCAGCGCGAGGTCTTCTGCTGTTAGCACTTTATAGGCTGGGACATTCTGCTTAACGACCACCACAGCGACTTTGCCGGGCACACCAATTTCGGCCACTTTTTGCGCCGCGATCGCTTTTTGCTCTGCCTGAATGGCGGCCTCTTTGGCCTCAGTGGTTGTTTTATAGCCTAGATAGCCTGCAATAGAGGCCCCCAGAATTAGCAATATCGCGAGCAATATCATAACCCGACTGTTCATGCCTTTAGCTTCCGTGTTGAAAGGTGCAATTGCACATTTACCAAGTGACTATTGATCCTAGCAAGGAAGCCATCACATAACAGTGCTAAATCAACAAACACCTACAAGGCCTTACAAATAAACGACAAAATGCAGTTCGAGTGGGTAGCACCTAGCGTGAAATTACATACACTAGGGCTGTAACACTAATCCAAGTTAATTTGAGGTGGTAAAAATGAAAATTAAAACCGCACTACTTTCAAAGGTTCAGGGTCGTGAAAAAGGTGCAACAGTCATTGAATACGCATTGATTGCCGCACTGATTTCTGTTGCTGCCATTGCCGCGTTTAGCTTTATCGGCACGTCAGTTAAATCGACCATGAGCGGTATCGGTAGTGCCATGTCTTCGGCAACACCGACCTAAGCCTAGCGTTGAAAAAAGGGCCGCCTGGCCCTTTTTTTTCATAATCAACACTTGAGCTTAACCACCCGGCAAACTTTACATAAAGCTAATACTTCATTCTTTTAACTCTCACCCGATTGCATGCACTTACAAAGCCACGACAATTCCATGTCGGCAGCCCTAGCCAATTCGACGTTTTTCCGTAAACTGTAAATGTCCGGCACAGACCGACGACAACTATCTGGAGAAGAACATGCAAAAATTCCAAGCGCTCGTCGCAAAAATGCGCCGTAAAGAAAAGGGCGCCACAGTTATTGAGTACGCTTTGATTGCCGCGCTCATTTCTGTTGCTGCCATTGCTGCTTTTAGCTTCATCGGCACATCGGTCAAATCGACCATGAGCGGCATCGGAAGCGCTATGAAGTCGGCTACACCGACCTAATATGCGCAATAAAAATGGGCCTCCGGGCCCATTTTTTATCTTAAATGCTAGATGAGGCTGCTCCAAATGAAAGCATTGCACTTCATCAGACACAGACGTGAACAGGGCGCAACCATAATTGAATACGCCCTAATCACAGGGCTAATTGCACTGGTCGCCGTCATTGCTATGCCTTTTATTGGCAACAATACCTATACCGCTATTCGCGAGGTCGGTTCCAACCTCGACGAAGCCAGCGCCGACCTCCATACTCCCTAATTAACTCAATACGCTGAGTGCCGCTTCGCGGTTATTACAGATCAACACCACATCACACCCCGCCGCTAGCGCTAAATCGTAACGCTCACGCATCGTCCCGACACCCGCCGCTCCTTCCATACATAGATCATCTGAAAAAACTAAGCCCGCAAATCCTAACTGCTCACGCAACACTGTTTTTAACCAGAAGGAAGAGAAACCGGCAGGTAACGAATCAACCTGCGGATAGACCACGTGCGCCGGCATAATGCCGTCTAACTCTTTCGCTAAGGCACGAAAAGGCTGCAGGTCATACGCATTGATTTCATCCCACGAACGATCGTCTACCGGCAAGGCAAAGTGAGAGTCTGCCGCCACCGAGCCATGTCCGGGGAAATGCTTGCCGATGGTCATCATGCCCGCCGCTTTCATGCCTTGCATAAAGGCGCGCACGAGCGCGGTGGCGGACTCTGGCTCAGTATGAAATGCGCGATCACCAATGACTCCGCTCACGCCTACATCGAGATCCAGCACGGGAGCAAAACTAAAGTCGACACCAACTGCTTTTACTTCTTTAGCCATGAGCTCTCCACAGCTTCGCGCAGCGGCTAGGGCAGCCATAGGGTCAACATCATATTGATGCCCAAACGAACGCATGGCGGGTAGGCGCGTGAATCCTTCACGAAACCGCTGCACTCGCCCACCCTCTTGATCGACCGCAATCCAAAGCTCTGGACGCACGGCGCGCATGGCCGTTGTCAGCGCCAGAATCTGTTCGGGCGTATCGACATTTCGACTAAACAAAATAACGCTGCCTACTTGAGGATGTGCCAGCAATTCCTTGTCTTCGGCCGTTAAGGTTAAGCCACCCACGTCTACCATCAACGGTCCGCGCACCATGCAAAATCTCCTAGCAAAAACATCAAATGAAGAGTGAGAAGTAAGCCGCTCATGAACATAATTGTCAAAGCCTGAATCGCGCCCTGAACGCTAAGGCAGTGTTATTATCGAGCAAGATTGCACCCCAGATGCGGTGCCAAGGAATACAAAGATCGCCATGCTTAGATCGTCGTTTTTCACCCGTGGACTTCTGCTAACAACCGTATTTTCTCTGGCTCTGCCCTTAGCGGCGGCAGAACTTGTCCCAACGGAGCAACAAAGTAAAGTCGCCAGAACAGTGGCAAGGCAACTCTCCGTCTTGCATTACACGCGCCCCCCGCTCGACGATGCCTTATCTCTAGTGATTTGGAATCGCTATCTGAGCGACCTGGATGGTCAGCGCTTGTTTTTTCTTGCCTCAGATATCGAGGGCTTTACGCGCTGGCAACTCCAGATGGACGATCACCTGAAAACAGGTGTGCTCACTCCCGGGTTCACGATCTACAATCGTTTTCAAAATCGCCAGCGCGAGCGCCTTCAATTTGTTCTGAGCGAGCTGGATAACAATAAGAAACTCCTAGATTTCTCGGGCAATGAAACTTTAGTCATTGATCGCAAAAATGCGGCCTGGGTCAAATCAACGGCGGAGCTGGATCAGCTCTGGCGACTGCGCATTAAGTCAGCCGCGCTCAGTTTAAAATTGGCGGGTAAAAGCAATGAAGACATTTTGAGCACCCTCAAACGACGCTATAAATCGCAATTAAGCGCCGTTGCTCAAACCAAAAAAGAAGATGCATTCCAAACCTATATGAATGCATTTACTGAAACCTATGATCCGCATACCGAGTACTTCTCACCGCGAAGTTCAGAGAACTTCAATATCAACATGAGCCTGCAGCTCGAAGGTATTGGCGCCGTTCTTCAAACCGATGACGAGTACACCAAGGTGGTTCGTTTAGTGCCTGGTGGGCCGGCCGATAAATCACGACAGCTCAAGCCGAACGATCGCTTAATCGCGGTGGCAGAAGGCGACAAAGAGTTTGTTGATGTGGTGGGCTGGCGCATAGATGAAGTCGTGCAACTGATTCGCGGTGCCAAGGGCACGACCGTAAGATTACAGGTGCTGCCCGCTGGCTCGACGGACACCGCCAATAGCAAAGAAATCAGCTTGGTGCGAAATACGGTTGCGCTGGAAGACCAGGCAGCCACGAAAAAAATTATTGATATCAAACGTGATGGCGTCGTTCGTCGAATCGGTGTCATAAAACTGCCGACGTTTTATGCCGACTTCCAAGGCATGCAAGCGGGCGATCCGAACTACCGTAGCACCACGCGTGATGTGCATCGCCTGTTAACCGAACTTAAGCAGGAACGCATCCAAGGCATTATTCTGGATTTACGCAATAATGGCGGCGGCTCACTGTCTGAAGTGAATGACCTCATTGGTGAGTTCATTAGCACAGGACCGACCGTCCAAGTCCGTGATGCCCGTGGCAAAGTTGAAGTCTTGGGCGATGGCAATCCCGAAGTGGCTTACTCAGGCCCGCTCGTCGTGATGACCAACCGATTATCAGCATCAGCGTCCGAAATTTTTGCCGGTGCCATTCAGGATTACGGTCGCGGCTTGGTCGTGGGCGGCACGACCTTCGGTAAAGGCACCGTGCAATCGCTGCGGGAACTGGGCTCAGGGCAACTCAAAATTACCGAGGCCAAGTTTTACCGTATCTCTGGGGCCAGCACACAAAATAAAGGCGTCGTGCCTGATATTGTCTTCCCTGAATTATCCATGGCCAGCGAAATTGGTGAGTCTGTGCTGCCTCGCGCCCTTCCATGGGACACCATTCCTCCAGCGCGCTACCAACGCCAAGGCCAGGGCAACTGGCGCATGACCAGCCTACGCAGTACCTCTGCGCAACGACAAGCTCGCAATCCAGACTTCCGCTATCTGCTCGATGAGCAGAAGCTAATTGCGGAGCTCAATGGCATTAAGACCCAGTCATTGAACGAAAAAACACGGCGCCTAGAAAAGCAACAACTCGACTCACGACGTTTAGCTATTGAAAATCGTCGTCGCACGGCTAAAGGCTTAAGTGCCTTTAAGTCGTGGGAGGACTTTGAGGCGCAACAGGAAAAGTTAAATCCTAACTCAGACCCCAACTTTGAGCGCTCGGAAGAAGCGGCTTTAACGATGGAAGCCGCCGAGATTTTGCTAGATACCCTGCCGCCTGTTCGCAATCTGCCGACGCTGCCCACACTGAAGACCGCTGGCTCCATAAACTCAGCGGCCAAAGCACGACCCGCTAACGTTAGCGAACGTTAAATATGCTACCCCAGCCGACGTCAGAACGTGAGCTTCTCGATCACCTGCTGACTCGGCTGGTGGGGAGAGCCAGCAGCGCAGGCAACGCCATAACCCTGCTGCGAGATAGCCCCGAGCATGAGCAGACTACCCTTAGGCTCATTAATAACGCCCAATACCAAATTGCCCTAGAGAACTACCTCATTGCCGATGATGACTGGGGTCAGCAGTTGCTGTTGGCACTGTGTGGTGCCGCAAAGCGTGGCGTCAAAGTAGCTGTTCTGTGCGACTGGCTGGGCAGCTGGGGCTTAAGTCGTCGCTGGCGACAAGAGTTGATTGATGCTGGGGGTGAATGCCGCCGGTTTAATGTTCCCGGCCTTGGTGAACCACTAGCCTGGATCATTCGGAATCATCGCAAACTGCTGGTGGTAGACAGTCAATTCAGCCTAATCACTGGCTGGTGCCATAGCGCGCGCTGGCGAGGCCAAGTGACAGGCATTGCCAATACAACCACACAACCCTGGCGAGACACCGGGGTTCTAATTAACGGTGTTATCTCTGCAGAAGCCGAAATGGCATTTGCTCAGACGTGGCAAATGGCTGGAGGCGCTGCCTGGAGTGTGGTTTCAAACGTAAACCTCGCCCAACCTCGCGTCACCGACTCACGGGTTAGACTGATTGTAGGCCAGCCACAAAGCAGCCCCCTATTTCGCTTGGATCAGCTGATGATCAGTCAGGCGAAACAGCAACTGTGGCTGACTGATGCCTACCCGATAGGCACACCGGCCTACTTAGATGGCCTCCGGCGAGCCGCTCAAGCCGGCGTTGATGTGCGCTTACTGGTGCCGGGCAGCACAGACCTGCCTTGGCTTGGCCTACTGGCCCGCAGTGGTTATCGCGCGCTATTGGAAGCCGGTGTTCGCGTTTACGAATGGAATGGTGCCATGCTCCATGCCAAGACAGCCGTCATTGATGGGCACTGGTCCCGCGTGGGCTCGAGTAATCTTAATCCGGCATCTTGGCTGGGAAACTATGAGCTAGATGTGGCAATTGAATGCCCGGACTTTGGCGCACAAATGATGGCGCAATTCTTAACTGACCTCGAGTCGGCCACAGAGATTGTGCTGCGCCCTGACCAAACGGTTCGCCTAGCCCAGCCTCGGCGCAAGCAGCGTCGGCAGATGCAGCATCAACAATCCGCAGTCTCAACCATTCGCGTCTCCCGCGCCATGGCAATGGCTGTACGTGAATCTCGCCGACTAGGCCCTGCGGATGCAACCGCACTCATGCTGTTGGCGCTATTCGGACTTGGAATTGCCATCATTGGATTTTGGCGTCCGACTTGGATCGCTTGGCCTTTAGCTGCCATTAGCGCGTGGGTCAGCATCAACTTACTGCGAATTGCGAGAAGACGTTACCTACACCATCGCCGTGGGGGCGAGCAAAAATCCTCAAAAAATGACGAAGTTGCTTGACCCAAACCATAGCTTCGGTATCCTGCTCGCCGGTTCGGAGGCGTGGCAGAGTGGTTGAATGCACCGGTCTTGAAAACCGGCGTGCCGAAAGGCATCGTGAGTTCGAATCTCACCGCCTCCGCCAACAAATTACAATAAATTCAAAAACTTCTGCAGCAAATCAAACCTTGCTTACATACTTAGATCACTAAGCTCCACCGCGCTAAATAACGCAACGTGCTATGTAAAACCTGATTTTTACTTCGTCTGAAACAAAAATCTAAGTTCCGCGTTGAGTTTCAGTACCTTTGCGTCTTTCGTCGTTAGCACGAAAGATTACTGGCGAAAAAGCTGGCATCCGCCACTATTGAAATGTGGCTTGAGACAGCCAAGCTGAGTTGAACAGATTCCTATCTATCCTCAACCGGAGATCATTATGGTCATATTCGCCAGTACGATAACCATAGGCATGTTGCTTCACGGCGCCTGGGCCTTGCTCACACGCCCCTATGCAGAACCCCATCCCGCCAACTCCTAAATAGAGGTTTTCACACTCTCCATCGATCGAATTCATCCGCGAGCGAACTCATAGGAGGTGGCCGTATTCTAAAATTGCCGTTTTGCACTCTCCCTATCACGCGCCAAATCTGCTTAACTCCAATGTAATTTTTAAAACGCATTGGAGTTAAGCACATGGCAACAGTCACACTACACGGCAACCCCGTCACGCTCGATGGCACCTTGCCCCAAACTGGGCAAGCAGCACCCGCTTTTACCCTGGTGAATGGCAAACTGGAAGATGTCACCCTCGCCAGCTTTGCTGATCAGCGCAAAGTGCTGAATATTTTCCCTAGCGTAGATACACCGACCTGCGCTGTGTCAGTGCGCAAATTCAACGCCGAACTAAATTCACTGAGTAATACCGTTGTGCTGTGTATTTCAGCAGACCTACCTTTCGCGCAGGCACGTTTCTGCGGTTCCGAAGGTTTGGACAAGGTCGTTAATCTTTCTAGCTTCCGTCACCCTGAGTTCTTGAAGGACTATGGCATCGCCATCGCAACAGGCCCACTGCGTGGTTTAGCCGCACGTGCAGTGGTGGTCTTAGACGCTAACAATCACGTGCTGCACAGCGAGTTAGTCGCCGAAATCGGTGACGAACCCAACTACGCGGCGGCCATTGCTACGCTCAACTAATCTCACTCAGCATGAATACGGTAACCTCTGAGCTATGAATTCATTGCACACGTTACCGTTTGTCCTTCGGGCCGGGTCCGCTGCTCGAACGCAAATCCAAAATCTTGGCTTTAACGTCAATAGTTTGGCTGCATTGGGTGCGCCTGCGGGTGGCCCCAAGTTCATCATCCAAAGTCATTTGGATCGGTTTTTGTTTGGCGAATGGCTACCGCAACGAGAATCGGCTCTCCCGGCTTTTGGCTCCTCGATTGGCGCATTCCGGCTATTAGCGGGCGCTCATCCCGACCCGGCTGCGGCAGCCGAACGACTTTATGACGCGTATTGCCAGCAACACTATGCAAGCAAGCCCACCGCTCCCGAAATTACGCGCGAAGTCTGCCATATTCTTCATGCCGTTCTGCAAAAAGAGCACATCCCTACAATTTTGCAGCACCCGTGGTTGCAACTGAATTTATTGACGACTCGCTGCCTGGGCTTAGCCGCCGCTAAACAACCGGCGTGGCAAGCGCTGGGGTTCGCACTGGCTTTTGGCAGCAATTTACGCTCGCGGCAGCATCTTGCCCGACGCTTTGAGCGCTGCATTTTTCAGAACCAAACCGAAGCGCCTAGCGTGCTCGCGAAAGATAGCTTTCGGACGCATTACCATGCGCTTACACCAGAAAATCTCGCTACCGTAACGCTGGCCAGTGGCAGCATCCCCTTAGTGATGGAGACCGTGAGGGATATTCCAAACTCGCCAGAAGGTGCTCATATCGATGGCGGCATGCTGGATTACCACATGGATCTTCCACTGCAAAATATCCAGCCCACGGCTGGCATCTTGTTTATCCCGCATTACGAACAACGCATTGTAAGCGGCTGGTTTGATAAGCACCTGAAACGAAGACAGCCCGCGCACCATGAGAGCATGCTGGTGTTGTCACCCTCACCGGAGGTAGTGGCTAAATTGCCTGGCGGTAAGATTCCCTGCCGAAAGGACTTTACGATTTATCATGGCCGCGATAGGCAGCGTTTAGCAGCGTGGCAGGCCGCGCTCACTGTCAGTGAAGACATCAGTGGCAGCTTTCAACACCTACTCAAGCAAGGCACGATCTCAGATCATTTGCAGCCACTTTAATCCCGCAGAAATCGACTACGCAGACAAGCAAGCATCGTACAAATCGCCATCACTGTGCATAGGATTTTGGCATCCTGACCTTGCAATACACTCACCGTGCTCGCAGCAATCGCACCAGAGATTGAACCGATAGTGCCGTATAACGCCGATGCGGTACCGGCATGTGATTTATAGGGCTCCATGGCCAGAATGGTGGCATTAGGCAAAATAAAGCCCAAACACCCTGTGTAAAGAAACAACGGCGGCAGCAGCAACCAGAGGCCGCCAACACCGGTCCAACCCACCGCGAGCAACATAACGCCCGCGCCTACCTGCACAAGCAGGCTGGCCTTTAGTAACGGCAAAGGCTTAAAACGACGCACGAGGCGACCATTAAATTGCGAGGCCAGAATCAGCCAAAAGGCATTGCCACCGAATATCCATCCAAATTGTGAGGGTGAGACTTGAAAGTGCTCAATAAAGACAAAAGGTGAGACCGCAATAAACGCGTACAACCCCGCCATGCTGACACTACTGGTAATAGCAAAGCCCCGAAAACGATGCTGCATCAGTAAATCGCCATAGGCGCGGACGGTGGTGGAAAATACCAAAGGGCGGCGATAGGCATCGTCTAAGGTTTCTGGCAAATAGTTGTGCAGTGCCCAGAGACACATGCTGCCATAGACCACCAACGCGAGAAAAATCGACTGCCAGCCCCAATATTGCAGCAACTGGCCACCCAAGATGGGGGCTACCATGGGTGCAACACCCATGACCAACATCATGGCGGCATACATCCGCGCCGCTTCGGCACTATCGAAACTATCTCTCACAATAGCCCGCGCAATGACAACACCCGCACAGGCACCAAAGGCTTGTAAGAACCGAAGGGCAATCAGTGCTTCGACCGACGTGGCTAAGGCGCAGCCCAGTGAAGCCAAAATAAAAAGACTTAGGCTGGCATACAGGGGCGGCTTACGTCCGAAGCGATCCGCTAATGGCCCATAAAACAACTGACCCACGGCAAACGCCGCAAAAAATGCCGCCAAGGTCAGCTGCATCTGACTGGCATTCGTCGCCAGCGCGAGTTGCATTGCCGGTAATGCCGGCAAGTACATGTCGATAGACATGGGGGCAAACGCGGTCAGGCTACCGAGCAGAAACACCAATAAAGGCGTGCGTTGAGCAGCAGGCATTAATCCGAGCTCTCGAGCGCATTATCCAACAGGCCTTCGCCTAATCGCTTCGTGGGCTTCACACCAAGCTCACGCAACATTTCCGCTTGGCGAACCAAGCTACCGCGGCCACTGCTGAGCTTTTTATGCGTGTCATCAAAAGCCTTTTGCGCTTGATTCAGGCGCGTACCGACCAGCTCTAAACCTTCAACAAAGCCCACAAACTTGTCGTAGAGCTCGGCCCCGCGCTGGGCAATATCCTTTGCGTTCCGCGTCTGCTGTTCCTGTCGCCACAAATGCGCCACCGTGCGCACCACAAACAACAGCGTGCTTGGACTAACGAGTAATACATTGCGCCTCCAAGCATCTTGCCAAAGTTCGGCATCGTGGCTGGTTGCCAACATAAAGGCAGGCTCTACCGGAATAAACATCAGTACAAAGTCTAAAGATTTTAGGCCGTAGAGCTCTTGGTAGTTTTTATCTGATAAGCCTTTGATGTGCGTGCGCACCGAGTCCAAATGGCGCTTCACCGATGCTTCGCGCACCGTTTCATCATCACTATTGGCATAGTCTAAGTAGGCATTGAGGGACATTTTTGCGTCGATGATAAGGTGCTTACCTTCAGGCAAATGAATCACCACATCAGGCTGAGCCCGAGTGCCATCCTCACGCGTATGACTTTCCTGAACCTCATATTCCTGACCCTTACGCAAGCCTGAAGCTTCAAGCACACGCTCAAGCACCAGCTCGCCCCAATTACCTTGCGACTTATTCTGGCTGGTTAAGGCACGGGTTAAATCACTGGCACGCTGATTGAGCTGTTGGTTCAAGCCCATGAGCTGCTTTACCTGCTCAGCTAACGCAGAGCGATCCTTGCTCTCGCTGACATAGGCCGTTTCCACCTTGCCCTGAAACTCCTGTAAGCGAGATTTCAATGGCTCAAGTAACTGCCCCAGAGCCGACTGGTTTTGCTCGCTAAAACGCTTGGATTTTTCTTCGAGTATTTCTTGTGCGAGCACCTGGAACTGTTGTGTGAGCTGGCCACGCGCATCTTGCAGTAGCGCGAGCTTTTCGCTGGACTGCTCGCGCTCACTCTGCAACTCACGGGTCAACGCGGCCAAGCGTTCACGCGCCTCGCCTAAAGCAGCACGCAAGGATTGCAGCTCCTCATCCTTAATCATCTTGCCGTGGCTTAACCCAGCAATGCGCTCTTCTAATCGTGCAACGTCGGCTTGGCTTTCAGCCCGAATTCGCGTTTCAGCGGTCACTACATCGGTCTCTTGTCGACGCAGTCGCGCGGCCAGCAAGACATAGGTTACTAACGCGGCAAACACAGCCGCCAATACCGGAATTAACGCACTCATCACTTCCATTTGCTCATACCCTCATTACACTGCGCGCAAGATAACACGCGACCCGAAGTTGGCAGCTCGTACAGCCGCACTTTCGGTTATCCTCAACGCTTATTGATTCCAATTTCGTCAGCCCTGCTATGCGCCTAAGCCTCTACATTACTGCTGCGCCCGAACAAGAAACTGCCTTCCGCGCCTGGCAGTTTGCCCACGCCGCTGTGCAGGCGGGTCATAGCTTAGGACGCATCTTCTTTGCCGGCGCTGGCGTACAGCATGGCCAAGCGCTGGCTGTCTCAGGGCGCGATGAAGTGTCATTGACCGAGCGTTGGCAGCTGTTGCAGAAGCAGGTACACGCCTTACCCGGTGCTACCGCACAAAATGGCGAGTTGGTGCTCTGCGTTACCGCAGCACTGCGTCACGGCATACTCGATGCCGATAACGCTCAGCGCTGGGAGAAGTCAGCGCTCAGTGTGGCGCCCGGTTTCATCATTAGCGGTTTGGGCCAGCTGGCAGAAGCCCAGCTCAGCGCCGATCGTCTCATTCACTTTCCGGCTTAAGACATGCGCCTGCTCATCATTGCCGCCAGCGACCCCTACGCCCACCAGCATGCCCAAGAATTACTGGATGCCATGCTAGTCGCCGCCACCTTTGGTGCCGAGGTCTCGCTGTTGTTTCAAGATGCCGGCATTTTGCAATTACTGCCAGATCAGTCGTCTGAGCTGCTCGGCCGCCGCAGCCTCAGCCGGCAACTCAATGCCCTGCCCTTATTTGATATCGAGCGCGTCTATGTTGACCTTAACGCCCTAGGTCAACTGGGCCTTAAAACCTTGGACTTAGCCCTGCCAGTGATGGCGCTAGACAGTCAGGAAATGGCGGCTCTGGTCGCCGTTCATGACCAGGTAATTCGCGCATGACGACCCTACACATTCTTTATGGCGCCACCTGGCCGAAAGCCCTTGAGCGTCTTTTTAGTCCTGGCGATGCAATTTTATTAGCGGGGGCCAGTGTGGCACTAGCGGTGAGCCCTCAAAGTCCGATGCAACATTTCTTGCAGCGGGTAGGCACCGGTATTCGCTGCCTCGCTTTAGATGACGCCGTGCTAGCGCGCGGATTAAGCAAGCACTGGCCAACGAACATTACACGGGTTTCCGACACGGAATGGGTCGCCTTGGTTTGTCAGCACGCTAAGAGCTTAAGTTGGTCATGACCCAAGCCTTTTGGGATAGCCGCCAATTACCGGTAACGTTTTCGCAAGCGCAGTTCGATGACGAAGGTTTTCTGCGCGACCTCACACAATGGTCGCCCGCCCTCGCTGACGCTATCGGTCTCTGTTTAAGTCTCTGCTCAGCGCAGGGCTTAAGTGATGAGCAACAGCGCATCGTGATGGCCGCGCGCGACTTCTACCAACGCTATGAGCGCATGCCGACAACACGTGCATTCGTCAAACACCTGGGACTTAGCCTGGGCGAGCCCTACGGCCAAAGCGCTACATTAATGCTGCACTTTCCGAACTACCCCATGCGCTTAGTCGCCCTCTGTGCGGGACTGCCAAAACCGCCCAACTGCTTTTAAAGCCATCGATAAGAATTTAGCTCATGGTCATGAAAAATCTCTACAAAACCGCCGAACACCCGTTTGCGCAATACGTCCGCATTCTGGGCAAAGGCAAAACCTCCAGTCGCTCACTGACGTTGGAGGAAGCACGCGACGCCATGGCTATGATCGTGGCGGGTGATGTAGAGCCTGTGCAGCTCGGCGCTTTTCTCATGCTTTTACGGGTGAAAGAAGAGAGCCCAGAAGAACTGGCCGGCTTTGTCATGGCGGCACGCGCAGGCCTGCAAAAACAACGGGATCAGGCACTAGCTAAAGCTAACCAACCTGCGATTCAGGTCGATTTAGACTGGTCTTCCTACGCCGGCAAACGCAAGCATTACCCTTGGTTTCTGTTGGCCGTTAAAGTGCTGGCCGCCAACGGCGTTCGAATCTTTATGCACGGTGCTAGCGGCCACACCATGAACCGGCTCTATACCGAAGCGGTATTGCCCACGCTGGATTTACCCGTGTGCACTCAGTGGTCTGACGTGAACGCCGCATTGGATGCACATCAATTTGCTTACCTCAGTTTGGATGCCGTCTGCCCGCCGCTGGGAGAGATCATTCAATTACGCAATGTGCTGGGCCTGCGCTCGCCCGTTCATACGCTATCGCGCCTGCTTAACCCGGTAGATGCGCCGTATGTCATGCAGGCCATTTTTCACCCGGCCTACCGCGAATCTCACCAGCATGCGGCGGAACAACTGGGCTATCGCAATAGCTGCGTCATCAAGGGCGAGGGCGGTGAAATTGAACGCAACCCCGATGGCCTTTGCTTAGCCAAACAAATTGTGGACGGCGTGCTTACCGAAGAAGAATGGCCAGCCTTATTTCCCTTACGCCATAGCCCCGAAGAGGCCTTTGATCTGAATCACTTCCTCGCCGTGTGGCGTGGCGAGGCGGAGCATGAGTATGGGGAAATGGCGGTGATTGGTACCTTGGCTTTGGCGTTACGCGTCTTACAACGAGCCGACAGCCAGCAGCATGCTTTAAGCCTAGCCACTGAATATTGGAAAAATAGACACTAATGCCTTGGCGCAGCTATCAGCACCCTGCTGTCCGTGACTTAGTGTGGTTGATTGCTAGCGCGCCACTCATTAGCCCTGAACACGCTCAAGATCCACACGCCTATTGGCCCAGCGCCGAGGACTACCTCGCGCTGTATGCCCGCCATGAGCCCTGGTTACGGCAACTGGATGCCGCCCCCCAGCGTCTTGAAGCCGTATTGAGCCAGGCCCGTGACTTGCGTTTGGGACGCTATGCCGAAGATTTACTGCATTTCTGGTTATCCGACCCAGACAATCACGAGTTTGAACCGGTCGCCGAGCATGTTGCGCTTCGGGAAAATGGCATCACCCTGGGTGAGTTAGATTTTTTAGTGCGCGAGCGCGCCACTGGCCAACTTTGCCACATAGAACTGGCATTGAAATTCTACTTAGGGACGTACACGAGCAGCAGCCCCGAGTTACGCTGGTTTGGCCCAAACCGAAGCGATAGCTTGGCGCGCAAACTCTCACACCTTAGCAACAAACAGCTGCCTCTGCTAAGCACACCGCCGGGCAAAGCCTGGCTGGACGCTGAAGGGCTGAGTCATGAAAAGCCGCCTCGTCCTTGGGCTTGGCTAAAAGGACGCTTGTTTCAACCACAGGCATTAGTCACCCATCCTCACCAAGCGCAATGGTTTAGCGTCGCGGACTTTCAGTGCTACGCTGAAAAACATCCCTACCAGTGGTACCTGCTCGAAAAAAAGCATTGGTTAGCGCCGAACTTGTCCACGCCATCGCAACACCCGACGTTAATGCCAGAGACGTTGCTAACTGGCTTCCTTGGCGATGAGGCTCAGGCACTCATTGGTTACCACGGCAGCGACGAAGTCGTTCGAATTTTTGTGGTTGGGGCAGACTGGCCAGGATGCATTTCTGCTACCGTTTAACCGGCCATTTCGCTCCGCATCACCCTTATAATGCAGCCGTTTTTTTATGATGACTTGGGTTCCCATGCGCTTTTTTTCACTTTCGGTGTTGATGTTGCTGGTCACGCTTTCCGGCAGCGCGCAGGCCATGCTGAGCATTGAAATCAGCAAAGCCCTCGCGCAGCTAAGGCCATTGGCGGTGCTGCCATTTGCCGATGAGGACGGTGGCGAAAATATTGCCAGCATTGTTCGAAATGACCTGACGCGCGGCGGACAACTAAAGATCGTTGCCGAAAACGATCTGCCCATGGGTCTCACCCTAACCGGCACTATCCACCCAGACTCTTGGCAGGCCCTACCTGGCGACATGCTCTTACGCGGCAGTCAACGTCGGGAAGCCGATGGCAAACTCAGCTTTAGCTACGAGCTCTTGCGTCGCGATAGCGCCGCGCCGCTACTGGCCGAGCGTTTCACCGTCAGCAGTTCCCGATGGCGAGATGCGGGTCATTACATTAGCGATCGAGTCTTTGAAACGCTCACCGGGGAAAAAGGCATCTTCTCCACCCGCATTGCCTACATCAATGTGTATGAACGCGATGGCAAGCGTCGCTATCGGCTCGAGCTCAGCGATATTGATGGCGCTCGCCGCACACGTTTGCTGGACTCCAATGAGCCCATCATGTCCGCGACGTGGTCGCCTGACGGCAGGTCCATGGCCTATGTGTCTTTCGAGACCGGCCAATCGCAAATCTATATCCAAAATTTACAAACGCGAGAGCGTAAACGCCTAACCAATTTTGAAGGCGTCAACGGTGCCCCATCGTGGTCTCCCGATGGTAAAAACCTGCTGATGTCACTATCACGGGATGGCAATGCCGAAATTTATGTCATGGAGATCGCCACACAGTCATTGACTCGGCTTACCAACAACCCCGCCATCGACACCGAGCCGCGCTGGTTACAGGACGGCCAGCAAATTATCTTCACGTCAGATCGCGGGGGACGGCCTCAGCTCTATCGTCTGGATATCGCCAGCGGTGATAGCAAGCGCCTGACATTCGAGGGTCGTTTCAATGCCAAGGCCGCGCCTAGCCCCGATGGACGCTTTGTGGCGATGGTTCATGACTCTGGCGATGGCCGCTACCGTCTCGCCGTGCGCGACCTCAATACCGGCACCACCGACATCCTCAGTGAGAGCAGTCTGGACGACTCACCCAGCTTTGCCCCCGACAGTCGATTGCTGGTTTATGGCAGTCGACAAGGTGGCGGCCGCGGCCTTCGCGTGCAATCCATTGACGGTAAAACTCAGTGGCGAATCCCCACCCAGCAAGGTGAAATTAAAGGCCCTGTATGGTCACCTTTTTTGCGCTAAATCGTATTTTTAAACGGATGGATCATATGAAAAATGTAGTGGCTCTGGCGGTTCTCAGCACCGCACTCATCAGTCTCAGTGGCTGTTCTACCCTTGATCGCTTGCTCAAAGGCAACCCATCAGCGGCTATCGAACCCGAGACGAATGGCCCTCTAGCACCCTCCGTTGTTAATAATGCGGAAGAAATTAATCGCCCGGCAGACCGCGCTTGTGCACCCGCAGCCCTAACGGCGCTGGCCGCTCGCCTGCCCGAGGCATCGCAACAAACGGCCGTTACACAAAGCGTTTTTACCTTCGCTACCGACAAGCACGATCTGAACAGTGAAATCTCTGGCGTTCTAGCCGCGCATGCACTGCTGCTGCAACAGAATCCACGTGTGCAAATGAAAATCACCGGCCATACGGATGAGCGAGGTACCGCCGACTACAACCTCGCGCTTGGCGAGCGCCGCGCCAATGCGGTTGCCACCTTCCTCGCTGCCGCAGGCGTGACACCTACGCAGCTGCAAGTGGTGAGCTACGGAGAAGAGAAGCCGGCTGCCCTTGGCTCAGATGAATCCGCTTGGGCGCAAAACCGTCGCGTAGAACTTGCTTATTCCGGTTGTGAGTAAGCAGCGCTGTTACTTAATGATCAAGCACACGACTGCGTAAGACTTTTACCTGACCGCGCTGAACCTTGCTATCAACCCGTTGCCGACGCGCACTTCGCGTTGGCCGCGTGGGGGTTCGATGGGGCAGCACATGATTAGCTTCGGCAAGTAACTCGTGAAGGCGCTGAATCGCATCCTCGCGATTTTTTTCTAGGCTGCGAAAGCGCTGGGCTTTAATAACGATCACGCCTTCTCGGCTAATGCGCTGATCTGACCAGGCCAGAATACGCTGCTTAATTTCATCCGCTAATGAAGACGCCGCCACGTCAAAGCGCAAGTGAATCGCGTTAGACACTTTATTGACGTTTTGCCCGCCCGCGCCCTGCGCTCGGATAGCCAGAAACTCCACTTCATCCAAGGCAAAAGCCACGGGCTGAACATTAAGCACCATGCATGATCTCCATTAACGACGACTAAACGAGCCCAAAAGGCCCCGCAAAAGCTCTCGGCCAATTTTACGGCCAACTTCGGAGCTGGCTGCGCGAGCCGCACTTTTTGCCGCGGTCTTCCATAAGCTATCCGGCTCACTGGCCGGTCGTTTTGCTGCCGCTTTCGCAGCTAAAGCAGCCGCCTTTTCCGCAGCTTGGGCAGACGCAGCAGCCGTGGCGGATTGCATTTGCGCTTGCGCTCGTTGCTGCAACATCTCATAAGCAGACTCTCGATCAACCAAGGCATCATAGCGGCCTTTGAACGGCGATCGACCCAGAGTGATTTGCCGTTCTTCGGCACTGACTGTCCCCATACGAGAACGCGGCGGACGAATTTTGGCACGCTCAACGGGCGAAGGCACACCGCCCTCACCCAAGGTCGACACCAAGGCCTCGCCCACGCCCAGCTCAAGAATCGCCGTTGCCACATCCAAGCCCGGTTTGGCACGAAACGTCTCAGCAGCGGCCTTAACGGCCTTCTGATCGCGCGGAGTAAAGGCGCGCAGCGCGTGCTGCACACGATTCCCCAGCTGCCCCAAAATGGACTCCGGTACATCCAACGGATTTTGGGTAATGAAATACACCCCCACGCCCTTGGAGCGAATCAGGCGCACCACTTGCTCAACCTTATCAATGAGCGCTTTCGGGGCATCGTTGAATAACAGGTGAGCTTCATCGAAGAAAAACACCAAACGCGGTAAATCTGCATCACCCCGCTCAGGCAGGTTCTCAAAGAGCTCCGAGAGCAACCACAATAAAAAAGTCGCGTACAAGCGTGGCTGCTGATAGAGCTTGTCCGCCGCTAAAATATTGATGACGCCGCGACCTTCCAAGGTGGTTTGCATGAAGTCTTCGAGCTTCAGGGCGGGCTCACCAAAAAAGGCCTCTGCGCCTTGCTGCTCTAACGTCAGCAACGAGCGCTGTATCACCCCCAAGCTAGCTTTGCTCAAGGCTCCGTAGTCACGACCAAAGGCCTCGGTATTATCGGCAGCAAAACTCAGCAAGGCGCGCAGGTCTTTCAGGTCGAGTAAAAGTAGGCCGTTGTCGTCGGCATACTTAAAAAGCAGGTTTAAAACGCCTTCTTGAGTCTCATTGAGATCAAGCATGCGGGTCAGCAGGAGTGGGCCTAAATCAGAGATGGAGGCGCGAACGGGGTGACCCTGCTCACCAAAAACATCCCAAAACACCACTGGATACGCCTGAGTTCTGAACTCACTCATTCCAGTCTTTACCGCGCGCTCTGCCAATTTCGGATTCGCGCTGTCGCCCGCTTGCGACAGACCCGCCACATCACCTTTGATATCTGCCAAAAATACCGGGACACCAAGGTCGGCAAAGCCCTCCGCCAAAATTTGAAGCGTAATCGTTTTACCGGTACCGGTTGCACCCGCCACCAGGCCATGGCGATTAGCGTAACGCCCTTCCAACAAGCACGTGACGTCCCCTTTGCCGACTAAGACTTGATTTCCACTCATTGCAGCATCCTACTGAAAAGTTAAAACCCAGTAGGCATATAACGGGGCAAGAAAGATCTTGTCAAAGCGAAAAGCTTGGGAAAAATGTGACGAAAGGAGATGACAGAATCTGGACTAAAAAAAACGCCTTAATCTTTCGATTAAGGCGTTTCTTAGTCATATGGCGCAGCGGACGGGACTCGAACCCGCGACCCCCGGCGTGACAGGCCGGTATTCTAACCGACTGAACTACCGCTGCGCGTCGGTACACAAAGACGAAATGGTGGGTGTTGACGGGATCGAACCGCCGACCCGCGCCTTGTAAGGGCGCTGCTCTCCCAGCTGAGCTAAACACCCATTGTCGTCGCTGTGTGGGGCGCATTATAGGGATTCTTTTCAGGCTGTCAAAAGGATTCTTAGGGCAAACGCATCAAGTGACGCTTTTATGAGCGCAACGAAGATTTTGAAGGAAACTATGCCTTTGCAAGCAGCCCTTGAGCAGCAAAATGCCGGGCTGCGGCCTCGGCAAGTTCGTAGTCAGCAAAGCGGTCTGCAAACGTATTGCCACGAGGGTCGGCCACTAAGTAGGCCTGTAGCACTAACTGTAGGGTCTGACGATTAATCTCGCCTAACTCCAAAATGGTGTAGCCAGTGGCCGCCACGGGCCACGCCTGACCAATCATGCCTGCTCCGAAATGAACACGGGCGTGTAGGCCGGCACTTGATCGAACAGAGAGACGATGTCGGTGTTGCGCATCCGAATACAGCCGTGCGAACGAGGCTCACCCATGGGTTCGCTATCGGGAGTGCCATGCACATAAATGTAGCGACGCATCGAGTCCACACAGCCTTGCGCGTTCTTGCCGCGATTAACACCAGGTTCAAGACCTGAAAGCCATAAAATACGGGTCAAGATCCAGTCACGCTGGGGAAATTGAGCCAATAAGTCCGGTGTACAAATTTCTCCGGTAAGACGTCGCCCCCGAAACACGGCTGTCAACGGCGCATCAGCGCCAATGCGCGCTCGCACACAATGCCATCCACGCGGCGTTTGCTCACTGCCCGAGCTCTCGCCAACACCCTTTAATGCGGTAGAGATCGAGTAGTCTGCGAGGATATTGTTACCTTCACAGAGCCAAAGGCGCTGACTCAGCACACCCACTAGCAGCCAACGAGCAGCAGGAATTTGCGCGGGTAAACCTTGGCTCGGCAACATACAGACCTCAATGCAGGGTTTTTTGATCGCCCTCAAAGCCTTCGGGATTGGCCAGGTGATGTGTTGCCAATTGAACGCCAGCCCCGACCATAGCGCGTGCGATATCGGTGGTACGCGCGCCCAACATTAAACGAGCTTCCGCCGAGAAGCGCACACTGACGAGAGGCTCAGCGTCCGCCGCATCGCCACTGCGTCGTAAAATCACTTCGCCATCGGCCGATTCGGTCAGTTCTAAAAATGCAAAATCAGACATGGTGTGCTCAAGAAAAAACGTTAAAACTCAACAAGCTCGGCGCGGAAATCGCGGATGGCTTGCGTCAAGGCACGGTGAATAGCGTCTAAGGTAGCCAGATCGGTTTGACTCAGCGGTGAGTCCACAGTGGTATTGACGACAGCAATCCCAATACGGGCCGGTGAATCTGCTTCCGAGGCCAAATCAGGCAATTCAATCGGCAACAGGGTCGCCCGATAGAGCTGAGTGAGCTGGGATAGCCAGCTATCAGGCAGCTCGCTCAGCTGCTGCAAAATTTCCGCCTCCGGCGACACCTGCTGACGTTGCGCCATCGCTGCAGCAAGCGCAGCCGGGGACGATACCGGCGGAATAACCTTGTAAAAGCGCGACAGCTCCTGCATGAACGCGCCTAGGCCCGCATGCAGATGCCAGATGGCGGCTTCGCGACAACTCATCGCCCGTGGCTCCGCGTCAAAAGAATCCGTGTCGGCCAATGCCGCTTGCAACAAATTCAATTGCAGACGAGCAAAATAGAGCTTTTGGTTCGTCCGCGCCGGAAAAATATTTCGGTCTTTACTCATCGGACTTGACCTTCTTGTCCGCTTTTGGCGCCGTCACCAACCAACGTCCGCCGTCAAAATAGGCCTGCCAACCCGTGGCCTTGCCATCTTCCTCGGACATCACATACTGCTCGCGTGTCTTGCGGCTGAAACGGAGGATATACGGGCGACCCTCCGGATCTTGACGCGGGGCATCGAGCAGATACAGATGCTTGGGATCGAGCTGCTCGGCCACCGTATGCAGCTCGTCTACCGAGGGGGCGCGAGTCTCGCGATTCTTAGGGAATTTGCTAGCCGCTAAGAACAAGCCGCTGGCCCCGTCGCGCAGCAGGAAATGATCGTCACACTTAGCACAGGGCAAGTGTGGCATACGGATGGGATCCGCTTTCGGTGGCGCAGCTTCGCCACTGCGCAACAGCTTGCGCGTATTGCCGCAGGTCGTGCTGGTACAACCGAAATACTTGCCGAAACGCCCCGTCTTCAGCTGCATGTCGCTGCCGCATTTGTCGCACTCAATCAGCGGGCCGTCATAGCCCTTGATGCGATAGCTGCCCTCTTCCACTTCGTAGCCGGCGCAGTCCGGGTTGTTGCCGCAGACGTGCAGCTTACGATCAGCATCGATGAGGTAGCTTTCCATCGCCGTGCTGCAGATCGGGCAGCGATGCTTGGCGCGCAGGGCCTTGGTTTCGCTCTCGTCGTCATCATCGGAGACCGCTTCATCGCCGCGAATCAAATTGAGGGTGAACTTGCAGCGCTCCTTTGGCGGCAGTGCATAGCCTGAGCACCCCAAAAACACCCCGGTTGACGCGGTACGAATTTGCAATGGGCGAGTACAGAGCTGGCAGGGCAACTCAGTTTGCACCGGCAGGTTGCGACGCATACCGTCGTCATCTTGCCCTGCTTTTTCGAGCTTCCTCAGGAAGTCCTTGTAGAAGCGATCGAGCACGGCCTTCCAGTTCTCTGAACCCTCAGCCACTTTGTCGAGCTGAGCCTCAAGATCCGCCGTGAAGGCGTAGTCCATGAGGTTGCTGAAGTTCTCGCTGAGGCGATCGGTCACGATATCGCCCATTTTCTCCGCATAGAAGCGACGGTTCTCAACACGGGCATAGCCGCGCTCTTGAATCGTGGAGATGATGGCGGCATAGGTCGATGGCCGGCCAATGCCGCGTTTTTCTAACTCACGCACCAAGCTGGCTTCGGTATAGCGCGCTACCGGCTTAGTAAAATGCTGCTTGGGATCGAGTGCCTGCAAGGCCAAGGTTTCCCCCACGGCCACATCCGGCAGGACGATGTCTTCTTTATCTTTAGCAATCGCACTGAGCACGCGAGTGAAGCCATCGAAACGCAAAATACGGCCACGGGTACGCATCTCAAAATCCGCCGCACTGACGGTAAGGCTGGTGCTGGTGTATTCGGCTTCGGTCATCTGGCACGCCACAAACTGACGCCAGATCAGGTCATACAAGCGCTCAGCATCTTTCTCCAGCCCTTCAACCGTACCTGGCTTGGCCGACACATTAGAAGGACGGATTGCTTCATGCGCCTCTTGCGCGCCTTCCTTGCTGCTATAGGAAATGGGGTTGGCGGGCAGGTATTTCGCGCCAAACTGGTCCGTGATGTAGTCGCGCACGGCGGCCACGGCATCCTGACTCAGGTTGGTCGAGTCGGTACGCATATAGGTGATGTGACCGGCTTCGTACAGGCGCTGCGCCAGCGTCATGGTCTTTTTCACACTAAAGCCCAAGCGCGTGCTCGCAGCCTGCTGCAGTGTGGACGTAATGAACGGTGCTGTGGGCTTGCTGCGAGTGGGTTTGTCTTCCCGCTTAGTCACGCGATAGGCGGCTTTCTGCAGCACCGTCACGGCGGCACTGGCTTGCGCTTCGTTGACCGGCTTGAAGGCATCACCACCCTGCTTGCTCACTTCAAGGCGCAAGGCGCCCTTTTGCGGCGTCAAAGTATCGGCCCAGATTTCCCAATATTCTTCGGGAATGAAGGCGCGAATTTCACGCTCACGCTCAACCACCAAACGCACAGCCACAGACTGCACTCGACCAGCGGACAAGCCACGCGCAATCTTTTCCCAGAGCAGCGGCGACACCATGTAGCCAACGACACGATCAAGGAAACGACGCGCCTGTTGGGCATTCACACGATCCAGATTGAGCTCACCCGGCGCTTTAAATGCCTCGGTAATGGCCGTTTTGGTAATTTCGTTAAACACCACACGCTTAAAGCGGCTGTCATCACCGCCAATGACTTCACGAAGATGCCACGCAATGGCCTCCCCTTCGCGATCCAAGTCAGTCGCGAGGTAGATGGTGTCAGCTTCTTTAGCTAGCGCCTTGAGCTCACTAACGACCTTCTCTTTGCCGGGTAGGATTTCGTACTTAGCCTTCCAGCTTTTGTCCGGATCGACACCCATGCGTGCCACGAGCGCCGCGCGCTGCTTACCCGCCTTCTGTTCGAGTTTCTGCTCCGGCGAGAGCTTACGGGTCTCAGCAGCCGCTTTCGCTCGCTCAGCGGGATCACTGGTGGAGCCACCACTGACCGGCAAATCGCGGACATGGCCAACACTGGACTTCACAATAAAGTCTTTGCCCAGATACTTGTTGATGGTCTTGGCTTTCGCCGGCGACTCGACGATGACCAGTGATCTACCCATGGTGTCGGGAATTCCTTACAACGGTGAATGACGGGACGCAGACAACGCCCATCAAAAGAGCGGCATATATACGAGGACGACGCGATGGGGTCAAGCAAACACCGGCTTAAGTAGGCGAATGAACTGCTCTACGGTCTGAATTTGGCCATCCTCACGCCAATAAAGCACCACGCCGTCAGCACGAACATCAATACCCAACCAACCCGCAGGAGCTGGCGTTGGCCAAGGAGGTGAAGTAAGCCAGGCCGACTTGTCATCGAGGGGCTGCCAGTTGAGCAGTCCCTCATGCCAACGCCAGCGACCCAATGCCACCGGCTGAGTCGTGAGCGGATAGCGATACTGGGCAATCAGTCCCTGCCCCGGCTTTTGGCCCAGCCACTCTGGCGCTACACGCAGGTTCACGCTTAAGCCTTGGGACTTGGCAAAGTCACGCTGCTTAATAAGCGCCCGATCACTTCTACTGGGGCGCAGCCACATAATGTTGCCAATGATGCTGGCCAGTACCAAAAAGCTCACCCAAAGAAACGTCGTCATGACACCCGCCTTCGCGATTAAGAGTCTGAGTCTATCAGTTTGTATCAACCGACTATCGGAAAACTTACTGACAATAGAGTCAGCACTGGCTTTTTGGTCAGTATTCTCGTATTTTTGACACTCACAGAGAGGTTAATCGACATGCAAGCACTCACCACGCGCCAAGCTGAAATTCTCGACTTTATACGCGATTGCGTCGAAAGCAATGGCATGGCACCCACCCGCGCTGAAGTCGCCCTTAAGTTTGGTTTCCGCTCTAAAACGGCAGCCGCGGATCATCTGCGCGCGCTGGAGCAGAAAGGCTATATCAAATTGCATGCTGAACTGTCTCGGGGCATACAGCTGCTGGTTGACGAGCTACTCGATGAAGACCTCATCCCCGTCATCGGCTCCGTGGCCGCGGGCCTTCCCTTGGAAGCTGTTGAAAATCACGATCACAGCCTACCGGTTCCGCGTGGTCTGTTTAACAAGCGACCAACCTATCTACTGCGCGTTCGTGGCGAGTCCATGAAGGATGCTGGCATCCTCGATGGCGACCTCATTGCGGTCTACAAGACCAGCATCGCTCGCGCTGGCCAAATTGTCATCGCGCGCATCGACAACGAAGTGACCGTTAAATACCTCGATTACGAGAAAAAAATGGTGAAGCTAGTCCCCGCCAACACCACTTTTGAACCACAGCTGATTTCGCCAGACAAGGTGGTGATTGAGGGTGTGTTTGTTGGCCTGATTCGCGATAGTTTCGCGACCTAACATAGGCCGCGAAACTGAAGGGCTAACTCAGTGGGGTGTCTGGATTAGCTCAATTTTGTAGCCGTCTGGATCTTCGACAAAGGCAATGACCGTGGTGCCATGCATCATGGGTCCCGCGGGGCGAGTCACCTTGCCGCCCTTGGCAATCACGGCCTCGCAGGCGGCGTAAGCATCCGGCACCGCCAGCGCGACATGGCCGTAGCCGCTACCCAACTCGTAGCTGGCTGTGTCCCAGTTGTGGGTCAGCTCCAGCTCCATGGCATCGCCCTCAAAACCCATGAAGGCCAGCGTGAAGCGGCCGCCGGGGTAATCGTTACGACGACGCAACTGCATCCCAAGGACATCGCGATAGAAGCTAATAGATCGGTCTAGATCGCCGACACGAAGCATGGTGTGAAGAATTCGCATGGTGTTCTCCCAATCATTCATCAGAAATGCAGGCAAAAAAATACCGCGCAAGTCACACGCGGTATTTTTAGCGGAACGCTTCGGCAGTGCAGTGCAACAAAGCCACTGCACGCTGCAGCTTAGAGACGCTCGATAACCGTCGCGATGCCTTGGCCTAGACCAATACACATCGTCGCCAGACCCAGCTGCGTATCTTTCTGTTCCATCACGTTCAGCAGTGTGGTGGTGATACGCGCACCGGAGCAACCCAGCGGATGGCCGAGCGCAATCGCGCCGCCATTGTGGTTGACCTTGGCTTCAGCCTGATCGAGCAGGTTCAGCCCCTTGAGCACGGACAGGCCCTGGGCTGCGAAGGCTTCGTTTAGCTCGACAGTCTGGATGTCGTTGATCGACAGACCAGCACGCTTGAGTGCCTTCTCAGTGGCAGGGACTGGGCCCCAGCCCATGATCGCTGCTTCACAGCCAGCAACCGCCATCGAGCGAATTTTGGCACGTGGCTTCAGACCCAGTGCTTTGGCGCGTTCAGCGCTCATCAGCAGCATCGCGGAAGCACCGTCGGATAACGCCGACGACGTACCAGCCGTAACCGTGCCACCCTTAGGGTTGAAGGCCGGACGCAGCGCAGCAAACTGCTCCAGGGTGGCATCCTGACGAATCACTTCGTCAATTGTGCAGAGCTGCTTGAAGCCGTTGGCGTCGTGACCTTCAATGCCGACGATTTCATTGGCAAAACGGCCTTCTTGCGTCGCTGCCCAAGCTTTCTGGTGCGAAATCAAGCCGAACTGGTCCTGCATTTCACGGCTGATGCCGTTCATGGTGCCTAGCATTTCAGCGGTCAGGCCCATCATGTTCGACGCTTTCGCGTAGTACTTGGACGCTGCTGGGTTGAGATCGATGCCGTGCATCATGCCAACGTGGCCCATGTGCTCAACACCGCCGATGACGAAAACATCACCCTGGCCAGTCATGATCTGAGCTGCTGCAGTGTGCAGTGCCTGCATCGACGAACCGCAAAGACGGTTTACCGTCTGGCCTGGCACCGAGCGTGGCAACTCAGCGAGCATGGCGATGTTACGCGCCACGTTCATGCCCTGCTCCAAGGTCTGGTTCACACAGCCCCAGATCACATCTTCAACTTCTTCCGGATTGGCATTCGGGTTTCGGGCAAACAGCGCCTTTACCAGTTCAGCCGAAATCGTGTCGGCACGGACATTGCGGAACATGCCGTTCTTGGTACGGCCCATGGCGCTACGTACGCCATCGACAATCACCACATCACGCGGGTTCAAAGTAGTCATGTCAGGCTCCTAGATCAGCCGAAAAATTTCTGGTTGTTGGCGGCCATGGTCTTGATCAGAGCCGGTGCCTCGTAGGCCTTGCCGAGGTGCGCGTACTTCTCGCACAGCGCTAGGTAGTTTTGAATACCCATCTGATCCACATAACGGCAAGCGCCGCCACGGAACGGTGGGAAACCGATGCCCATAATCAAAGCCATGTCGGCTTCAGCAGCCGAGGCAACGATCTTCTCTTCCAAACAACGGGCAATTTCATTAACCAGTGGCAGCATCAAGCGAGCGATAATCTCGTCAGCCTCAAATTCCTTGCGCGCGGCAACCACCGGAGCGATCAGCTCATAGGTTGTTGGATCAACCACTTTCTTCGGCTTGCCCTTCTTGTCCTGTTCGTAGACATAGAAACCCTTGCCGTTTTTCTGGCCGTAGCGGGTGTTGTCGAACATGATTTCAGTAGCGGACTTGTAGTCCGGCTTCATGCGGTCTGGGAAGCCTTCAGCCATAACGTGCGCAGCGTGAACGCCGGTGTCGATACCAACCACGTCGAGCAGGTAAGCCGGGCCCATGGGCCAGCCAAACTTTTCCATGACCTTGTCGATAGCCTGGAAGTCAGCACCATCACGCACCAGCAGGTCGAAGCCGCCGAAGTACGGGAACAGCACGCGGTTGACCAAGAAGCCAGGGCAATCGTTAACCACAATCGGGGTTTTACCCATTTGCTGCGCCAGTTTAACGGTGGCGGCCACGGCTTCATCAGACGACTGCTCGCCACGGATAACTTCCACCAGCGGCATCATGTGTACCGGGTTGAAGAAGTGCATGCCGACAAAATTCTGCGGGCGCTTCAGCGACTTGGCGAGATGCGTGATAGAAATGGTCGAGGTGTTGGAGGCGAGGATGCAGTCGTCGGCAACCAGGCCTTCCACTTCCGACAGCACAGCGCCCTTGACCTTGGCATTCTCAACCACGGCTTCGATAACGATATCGACCGTCTTGAAGTCGCCGTAGTTCAGCGTCGGACGGATGCTGGACAGCACCTGACCCATTTTGTCAGCGGTCAGACGGCCTTTTGCCACCTGGCCGGAGAGCAGCTTGGAGGCTTCACCCATCCCCAGATCCAGCGCTTCGGAGCGGATGTCCTTCATGATGATCGGCGTGCCTTTGCTGGCCGACTGGTAGGCGATACCGCCACCCATGATGCCGGCGCCGAGCACGGCAGCCTGCTTGACTTCCTTGGCCGACTTGGCGGAATGCTTTTTGGCAGCTTTTTTCACGGCCTGGTCAGCCATGAACAGACCGATCAGCGCGTTGGCCTGCGGGGTTACGGCGGCCTTGGCGAAACCAGCGGCTTCGGCCTGCATGGCATCGTCGCGGGTCATGGTGGCATGCTTTTGCATGGTCTTCACCGCCAGCACCGGCGCTGGGTAGTTGCTGCCGGCCTTGCCAGCAACAACAGCCATCGAGGTGTTGAAGGCCATCATCTGTTCCATCATGTTCAGCTTCACTGGCGCCAGCTTCTCGGCCTTCTTGGCTTTCCAGTCCAGCTTGCCGGCAATGGCCTGCTGCAACAGGTTGATGGCGGCATCACGCAGCAGCTCAGGAGCGACCACGGCATCGACTGCGCCTTCCTTGAGTGCGACATCCGGGCGCTTCTCGCTGCCACCGGCAATCCACTCCACGGCGTTGTCGATACCGATGACACGGCTCAAACGAACCGTGCCGCCGAAGCCTGGGAACAGGCCTAGCTTGACTTCCGGCAGACCGACTTTAGCGGCAGTGGACATCACGCGGTAGTCGCAGGATAGGCACATTTCAAAACCGCCACCGAGCGCGATGCCATTGATGGCAACCACAGACGGTACGGTCAGGTCTTCAAACGCGCTGAATACGGAAGCGGCCTTGGCCGTCCACTCCACGACGCCGGCTTCGCCATTGGCGAACAGCGAGCCGAATTCGGTGATGTCGGCGCCGACGATAAATACGCCTTTGCCAGACGTGACGACCACGCCCTTGATGCTGCTGTCAGCCTTAATCGCTTGCGTGGCGGCAGCAAGTTCGTTCACCGTGACGGCGTTGAACTTGTTGACGGACTCGCCAGCGAGATCGAATTTGAGTTCCGCGATGCCATTGTCCAGCGCTTGCACGCTGATGGCCGATCCCGAATAAATCATGCAGTGATCTCCGTTTTTTTCGAAAGAGTTCGAATGAATGCACACGCCGCTGCGGTCAATCGACCAAACAGCACGAAAGCGGGTTGGCCGAGTGTACGCATCTCCGGCTTTTTTGGCAGGGGTTTTGCGAAGGCGGCGCGTCATTTGCGCCGCCTTTTTGTGACTAGCGAGTCAAATTATCGGGTTAACTGGCGCTTTTCCAGGCTCAGAAGCTGCTGCAGAAACAGCTGCTGCAGGCTTTTCGTCCTCGTCATCATCGTCCTTTTCAGCGTCATGCCAGACCGCAAAGCGCTCCGCCACAGCGGCGAAGACCGAACCTTCCGGATAATTCCCTTCACTATCCATTACACCCGCTGTTTTGCCCAGTAGAAGCTCAATAGCCTCTTCTACCCGGCTGATGGCATAAATTCGGAACTGACCGGCTTTAATGGCCGCCAGCACATCTTCACGCAACATCAGGTGGCGAATGTTCTGTACCGGAATAATGACCGCTTGATCGCCCGTTAGGCCTTTCAATTGGCAAGCCGCAAAAAAGCCTTCAATTTTCTCGTTAACGCCACCAATGGGCTGAACTTCGCCAAATTGGTTAACCGATCCGGTAATGCCGAACTGCTGTTTCACTGGCAATTTACCGATGGCCGAGAGCAGGCCGCAGAGCTCGCCCAGCGAAGCACTGTCGCCATCCACACCGGAGTAAGATTGCTCGAAGGCAATATTGGCGGCGAAACGCAAGGGATGTTCCGCACCGAAACGCGCTTTCAAATAGCTGGTGAGAATGAGCACGCCCTTGGAGTGAATTGCGCCACCGAGCTCTACGTCGCGCTCAATATCAATGATCTCGCCATTGCCATAATGCGCGGTGACGGAGATGCGCGAGGGCAAGCCAAAGCTGGCATCGCCATAGCTCACCACCGTCAGGCCGTTAACCTGACCAATGACTTCACCCGAACAGGTAAAGAGCTGATTGCCCTTCCCGATATCCTCTAAGTACAGGCGACGGATGCGATCGTGACGACGCTCACGTCCCTGCAAGGCCTGCGCAATATGGCCGCTGGCAATAAACTCCGCCTGCTCTTGCTCTGCCCAATAATTCGACTCGCGCAATAAATCCGCGACGCCTCGTGCATGCAAGGAAAGCAGATCCTGATCATCGGCCGCACGTGCACTTTCCTCGATCAGGCGAGCGACGCCACTGCGATCCAGCGCACGTAGACCTTCACGATTGGCCACATCACCGAGAAAGTGTGCGTAGATCAGCTCATTTTCTGGATTACGGGGCATGTCCGACTCGAAATCGGCACGCATCTTGAACACGGTTTCCAGCTCAGGATCGAACTCTTGCAGCAGATAAAACGTTTCGCGATCGCCCAGCAAAATCAGCTTCAAATGCAGCGGAATGGCGTCGGGCTCTAGTGACACCGTGCCCGTTAAGGTCAACATTTGCTCTAGCGAAGACAGTTTCAACGATTTTGCCCGCAAGGCGCGCTTCAAGCTCTGCCACGCATAGGGATGCTCTAGCACCTGCTCGGCCTCGATTAACAAAAAGCCGCCATTGGCACGATGCAGCGCGCCCGGACGAATCAGCGTGAAATCGGTGGCCACGGTGCCCATATAGGTCACCTGCTCAACATGCCCGAGCAAGTTGTAGTGTGTAGGCAGATCTTCAAAAATGACCGGTGCGCCCTGCTTGGGATCGCGAGAAATTAGGGCATTGACCTGATAGCGAACCGGCGGTAACTGCTCGCCAACCTGACCCACAGAGACGGTGGCATCTTGGTTGTCGCCGGCATTAAGCACCAGCTCAAGGTGATCGAGTAAATCACTGCGATAGGCTTTTAAATAGCGCACTAAACTGACGTGCGGGGCGTATTTTTCCAGCAATTTCGCCATCAACGGATCGATCACCGCCAGCGCGACTTCTTCATTCAGTTTGTCGACCTGGTCGCGATTGCGATCCTCAATTTGATCGAGCTTTCGGGCAACCTTGCGCAGGCGATTTTCCATATCGACCATGGCCGCCTTAGCTTTTTCTTGCTGCTGCGCAGGCAATTTATTAAAGGCTTCGACGCTCAGTACCTCACCGCCCTCAGACATGGGTGAGAAACCGTAGCCACCGGGAGTGCGCAGCACCAATTTGACGCCCTGCTTTTCACCAATGGCCGCCAATTGCGTGAGAGCATCTTGCTGGACTCGGCTGAGCTCGCCCTTAAGGCTCTCGCGTCTGTCCTGATAACGATCGCTTTCAAAGGCGCTAAGAATGCGGTCGGAGAGTTTGCGCCAGAGCTTGTGTACGTCTTGTTTGAACACCGCGCCAACGCCAGCGGGCAACTCAATAGCCTGTGGGTAGCGTGGATCCAGAAAATTATTGACGTAGATCCAATCAGACGGCGCGGGTCGTGCTTTTGCCACGGATTCTAGATAACGGCGAATCATGGTGCGCTTGCCCAATCCGTTATTGCCGATGGCAAACAAGTTATAGCCGTCGTGCGGCATGGCTACGGCCATCTCGACCGACTCGCGCGCGCGTTCCTGCCCCAAAAAGTCAGTCATGGGCTTGAGGCGGCGAGTATGCCGAAACGGCAGGTTTTTTAATGACGTGGCGCGGTAGAGCTGGTGATGAGCGAGAGGCTTTAACAAAGGATAAGTCTCCGGCAAATGCGTCCCTGAACTTCTGGACGCGAATGTCGAGAGTGTAGCTAAGCCGCGGGGATCGCGTAAGTGCCCGTCGCCTGTGCAACCGGCTCGGGGTCATCACCGGCATGAATTAACACATCAATCACTGCCGAGCGCTTGCCCAGACGCAAAAAGCGCGCGGTGGCGATGAGATCGGCATTGCGCGGCTTACGCAGAAAATTAATGTTTAGGTTTTGCGTTACAGCCAGACCTATGGGGCCAAGACTGGCCAGAATCAGCGCATACATGGCGGTATCAGCGAGCGTCATCATGGTCGGTCCCGAAATGCTGCCGCCTGCACGAAGACTGTCAGCACTGTAGGGCAGGCGCACACGAATCTCACCTTCAATGACCGTTTCCACTCGATAACCCGAGAGCTTGTACATAGGAATAGTGCTATCAATAAAATCATTCACTGCAGCCGCGGTCATTTTCATCGCTTAAGCCTAATTCAGTCATGGTTAAATCCATTTCGCCGCAACAGTGTAGCGACTACGCTCAGTCACTTATAGCCAGCATGACCATCGCTCCTTACAATGCGTGCCTTGCCAATACCAGCTCATTTGGAATCCACCATGCGCGCCAGTCGCTTTTTGCTTGCCACTCTTCGTGAAACCCCTGCCGATGCCGAAGTCATTTCGCATCAGCTCATGCTGCGCGCCGGCATGATTCGAAAGGTCGCCACCGGCCTCTACAACTGGCTGCCGCTGGGCAATCGCGTGCTGAAGAAGGTCGAGCGCATCATCCGCGAAGAGATGGACCGAGCCGGTGCACTGGAAGTGTTGATGCCAGTGACGCAACCGGCCGAGCTCTGGGAAGAATCCGGCCGCTATGTTCAATACGGCCCTGAATTACTGCGCTTCAAGGACCGTCACGACCGTGCCTTTGTGCTCGGCCCGACACACGAAGAAGTCATCACCGATCTGGCGCGTCAGGAATTGCAAAGCTACAAGCAGCTGCCAGTAAATTTCTACCAGGTGCAAACCAAGTTCCGCGACGAGATCCGCCCGCGCTTCGGTGTCATGCGCTCGCGCGAATTCATCATGAAGGACGCTTATTCCTTCCACACCGATCAGGCCTCGCTCCAGCAGACCTACGATGTCATGTATGACGCCTACTGCCGCATCTTCACCCGCCTCGGCCTGGATTTCCGCCCGGTGCAGGCCGACACCGGCTCCATCGGTGGCGATGGCTCGCATGAATTCCATGTGCTGGCCTCCAGCGGCGAAGACGACATCGCTTTCTCCGACGCTTCCGACTTTGCCGCCAACATCGAGATGGCCGAAGCGCTGGCCCCGAGCACGCCACGCGCCGCTGCCACCCAAGCCATGACGCAAGTCGCCACGCCAACGCAGACAGCCTGTGCCGATGTCGCCGCCCTGCTGGGTGTGCCGGTCACGCAGACCGTCAAGGCCATCGCCGTGGTCGCCCCCATTCCTGTGGATGCCGCCACGCTGAAAGCCAACCCCAAGGCCGAGCCGGGCCAGCGTTTCTTCCTGCTGCTCGTGCGCGGCGATCACGACCTGAACGAGATCAAGGCAGGCAAGCTCGCCGGCCTCAAGGACTTCCGCCTCGCCAGCGAAGCTGAAATCGTGGCCGCCCTGGGCTGCGTGCCCGGCTTTATTGGTCCGGTTAATGTGTCTGCCGATGTCACTGTGATTGCCGACCGCACCGTCGCCGTCATGAGCGATTTCGTCTGCGGTGCGAACCAAGCCGGCTCCCACCTCAGCGGCGTCAACTTTGGTCGCGACCTGCCAGAGCCCGCTCTGGTTGCGGACATCCGTAATGTCGTGGAAGGCGATGCGTCTCCCTGCGGTCAGGGCACGCTGGTCATTAAACGCGGCATCGAAGTGGGCCATATCTTCCAGCTCGGCCAGAAATACTCGCAGGCATTGAATTGCAAAGTGCTGGGCGAAGACGGCAAGCCGCTGGTGGTGACCATGGGCTGCTACGGCATTGGCGTGACTCGCGTGGTGGCCTCGGCCATCGAGCAGAATCACGACGAGCGCGGCATCATCTGGCCGGATGCCATCGCGCCGTTCCAGATCGCGCTGGTGGCGATGAACTACGCCAAATCCATCCGCATTCAGGAAGAGAGCAGCAAGCTCTACGATCAGCTCACCGCCGCCGGTTTTGAGGTCTTCTTCGACGACCGCAACGAGCGCCCGGGCGTGAAGTTCTCTGACGCCGAGCTGATTGGCATTCCGCATCGCCTGGTGGTTGGCGAAAAAGGCCTGGATGCCGGCACGCTGGAGTACAAGGGCCGCCGCGATGCAGAGTCCACGGATGTCGCTATCAGTGACTTGCTGACCTTCCTCGGAGAGCGGATTCAACGCTAAGCGCTTTAGTCACACCGTTAGACCTGTGGTAGATTCCAGTTACATAAAAATAACAAACTGGAATCTGCCATGTTGCTTCGTACCTTTGCCGTCACTGCCCTCGCCGGTTGTTTAAGCGCTTGCCCCGGTGGCAGCGACAACAATCCCAGCGGCGTTCAATTGCAGCCCACTGCACGCAGCACGGATGGCGAAACGGTCATGGCCACCATGGCCTTTGTGCCAGACTCAAATCCAACCAAACTGGTTGTGTTCTGTCATGGTTATGGCCAAACGGTTGAAGGCGCCTGGCTCGAGCACATGCGTCGCACAGCCAGCCCGGACATCGCAGTGGTTTCCACTAACTATCGCGACAACTTTGGCTTCCCCTCGCTACGTGGCGCCGAGGACACCATCATTGCCACGCGCAATGCCCTGAAACGTTTTCCATCGGTCAAAACTGTCTACGCCCTGGGCGTTAGTCTCGGCGGCAATGTCTGCGGCAATGCCATCACCGAATCCGCCAAACAATCACCCGAGGGTAAAAGTCTGTATGACTATTGGGTAGATGTTGAAGGCTTGAGCAACCTGACCGAAAGCTGGATTGAGGGTAAGGCCGCCCTGCCCGCTGCGGCCGAAGGTATGGAGCGTGATGCAGGAGGCACACCGGCAGATAAAACAGAAGAATATGTCCGCCGCTCACCCGCCCTGAATGCCCTCACCATGAAGTCAGGCGGGCTGAAAGCCGTTGCCGTGATTCACGGTTTTAACGATGGCCTGGTGCCCTATAACCAGGGCCGTGAAATGGCCACGGCCTTGCTCGCGGCCGGTATTCCCACACAGTTCTTCAATGTCATTTTTGATGGCCCAGACCAAACCAGTGGCACCACGCTCACTGGTGGGCTGGCTCTGCTGACCGGCGGTGATGCGCCGGATGTGAACGACGAGCTCGGCCTCAACCTCACCGGCCACGGCTTCGAGGGAGACTATGGTCATCCCGTTATCCGCGCCGGCTTCGATCAGCTCCAGCTCATGCTCGACGGCAAGTTCCCGACCACGCCCTATGGCGAAAGCGTGATCAACCCCACGCCGCCGGGCTGAGCCTCGGCGGGACAGGGCGAGACCGAGCCGGCTCAACGCCCGCGCTGTTGAAGCCAGACTGAAGGCGACATGCCGAACCAGCGGTGAAAAGCGCGCCGGAATGCCGTGACATCCTGATACCCCAGCGCCAGCGCGACCGACTCCACGGTATGTCGTGGCGACATCAAGTGCGCGGCTGCCTGGCGAGACAGCTCGGCATCCAGCAACGCCTGATAGTGGCTGCCCTCAGCCTTCAGATGGCGCATCAGCGTACGCGCCGACAGGCCGTGATGATCGGCCATGCTGGCCAGACTCCAGAGCTGCCCCGGATGCTGCTGCAAAAGCCGAGTAATTCGCAGGCTCCAGCTACTCTGCTCGCGTTGGCTCTGTTCAAGCTGCTCACACTGACGCAAAGCTTGTTCATAGATAGCGCGGTCGTGGAAGGGGTTGGGCTGCGCCAGTAGCTGCATCGGTACCATAATCACGGTGTCTTCGGCTGCGAAGCTGTAGGGGCTATTGAAATAGCCGGCATATGCCTCGGCATGCGCCGGCGCCGGGTAGCCGAAACGGATCACGGCCTCACGCAAACGACGGCCGATCACCAGCTCGATGCCACGCTGCACCGTCACCGCCATGGCTTCCAAACAGAACAGCCCGACCTCGTCCATGGGCAGCTGCAGCTCCAGACGGATGGCCATATCTTCGCCGCTAAAAGCGCGGCTGATCTGAACGCCGGGAATGCGCAGGGCGTGATAGCGCTCCAGTGCGGCCCACGCATCCAGCAAGGTTTCCGAGGCCGACAGCAAGGCACCGAGCGGGCCATGCGCCGCAACCGGCATACGCGATGCCATGTCCAGCGCAAAGTCGGCGCGGCCAGCCAGCGCAATGGCATTCCGTAGAATGCGCACCTGCTCAGACTGGCTAATCATGTAATCAAGCACACCCAAGTCCGCGGGTGTCAGCGCCGTGCCGGCGAGCAAGCGCTCCTGCCCGGCAAGATCCAGGCGCAGGGCGCGCGCCAGCAGGCGAACATAGGTAGCGGGGTACTTCACAGGCATGGCTCCAAAAGCAACGACTCCGCAGGGCAAAACAGCATCGCACCATAGCGCAGGGTTCTGTCACTTTCTACATGCCAGATGTCGTCATTCACGCTTTCCGGTTACGACGCAGAGGCGGCAAGATGCCATCACGCCACTCATCTGTCTGGATCCCGGTCATGACCACGAGTACCACCACGCGCATTCCCACGACATTGCTGCGCCAGCAACTGCCAAACATCACCGCCATGCTTAAGGGCGCCGTGATGTCGTATCTGCCACTGGGCAATCGCCAGCGCGGCGAATGGCTGACTCAGCAGCGACCCGCGCCTACACCGGCCTTGCTGCAGGCTTACAGCCAATGGTCACGTGCCGATGCCACGCGCTATCCGACCAGCATTCCGCCACACCTCGCCAGCAGCCAGCTCGGTCTTGGCCTGATTGCGCGACTCACGGCGCAATCGCCCTACCCCATGCTCAGCGTGCTTAACCAGGGCGTGCGCCTGCGCATCAACCAGGCCTTGCCGCAAGGTGAGGCGCTGACACTGCGCGGCCGTCTTGTCGATGCCAGTGATGATGGCTTTCGGGCGCGCGTACACAGCCATGTCGAAATCGGTACTGTCAGCCAACCAAACGCCCTGGAAATTGACGCCTATGCGGCCGTAGTACTGCGCAAGCGCCCCGCTGGCATGGATGCAGAACGCGCCGAGCCTGACTTTGAAACCGTCGGACATTGGCAGGCCGGCGCTGACGAAGGCGTTAAGTTCTTTTTGCTCACCGGCGACTTCAACCCCATCCATACGCTGCCCGTGATGGCACGTCGCTCGCGTTTTGGCGGCTGCATCATGCATGGCTATGGGGCTTTCGCTCAGGTCTTCGAGGCTATTCAAAACAGCGGCCAAACCATTGCCGACATCGAGGTTCGCTTTATCAAACCACTGCCGTTGCCGAGTCCGCCACTGCTGATCCAAGTCGCTGCCACGGCGGATGCCGAGGGTCGTCATGCTCTGCGCCTGACCGATGTCACCGGCAATTTGTATCAGGTCGGCAGCTTTCTGCCGGCGGCATGGTGAACGCCATGAAAACAACGCTCACTGCTATTCCAGAACATCGCCTTCCGGTCATCCTCGCCGGTGCGCGCACGCCCTTCCTCGATAGCGCAGGCCTTTATGCCGAACTAATGAGCTACGAACTCGGCGCAAAGGCCCTGCGCGGCCTGCTTGATCGCGCCGGCGTCGATCCCGCGACCATCGAACTGGTCATCATGGGCACTGTGCTGCATGAGGTGGAGACCACCAATGTCGCTCGCGAAGCCATGCTTGCCGCCGGCATGCCCAGCCGCATCCCGGCCTATACCGTGGCCATGGCTGGCATTTCACCAAATGTTGGCGTGATGAAT
The DNA here is from genome assembly GCF_057084925.1 of Perlucidibaca sp. Lineage (NCBI taxonomy): Bacteria > Pseudomonadati > Pseudomonadota > Gammaproteobacteria > Pseudomonadales > Perlucidibacaceae > Perlucidibaca > Perlucidibaca sp. The sequence goes on from NZ_JBXMRC010000013.1 coordinate 45,664, forward strand.
CTATGCGACCAGATTGCGCTGGGCCGGCTTGATCTGGGCATCGCTGCCGGCACCGAGAATTTCTCGGATGTGCCTGTTCGACTATCGCAGAATATTCGCCGCAGTCTGATGAAGCTGCGTCAGCGCAAAAACACTGGAGCTCGTCTGAAAGTATTAGGGGGCCTGCGACCTAGCGACCTCAGACTCGATATTCCAACCGGCAGCGACTACACCACCGGCATGACCATGGGTGTCGCCTGCGAAGCCATGGTGCAGAAGTTTGGCCTCACCCGCGCCGTCTGCGATGCCTATGCAGCGCGCAGCCACGCCGGAGCCATCGCCGCCACCGCCGCCGGTCACTACGCCGCACAGATCACGCCAGTTAGCATCGCCAGCGGCGAGATCGCCAACACCGACAACACGCCACGTGCCGATGCCACCGAGGCCCGTCTCGCCCTGCTGCCACCGGTGTTTGACCGCCAGCACGGCATCATCACCGCCGGCAATGCCTCGCGCTTCACCGACGGTGCTGCCGCCCTGCTGCTGGGCAGCCTCGGCCACGCCCGCGCGGAAGGCTTGAAACCACTGGCCGTGGTACGCGACTACCTCCTCACCGGCGTCGACAGCCTGGAAGAAGAGATGCTGCTGGGGCCTGCCATGTCCATCCCGCGCCTGCTGGCACGCAACGGCCTGCGCTTTGAAGACATTGATGTCTGGGAAATTCACGAGGCGTTTGCCGCGCAAGTGCTCATCAATCGCGCCTGCATGGCCGATGCCGCTTTCGTGCACGAACGCCTGGGTCGCGAGTGCCCGGTCGGCGAGATTCCGATGGACGCGCTCAACCCCTGGGGCGGCTCGCTGTCGCTGGGCAATCCGTTTGCCGCCACTGGCGGGCGCCTGTTCATGACCGCCTGCCAGCGCCTGCAGGCCAGCGGCCAGCGCTATGCGGTGATCTCGACCTGCGCCGGCGGCGGCTTGGGTGCCGCCATCCTGCTCGAACACCCGGACGCGCGCTAAGCGTCCGTGATCAACCATGCCACCGGCCGATCCAATCCGATCTAATTTCAATCTCTTACAAACTTGTTTGCCTCGTGAACATGCGTACCCAAAAGTCACTTTGAGCGATTAACTCAGGGAGGGGGAGATCACTCCCTTCACACGGGACACCACCCACGTATACTCGGGCCATTAAGACTCGGTAGGAATGGGCATGTTGGTTTTGTCATTAACGCGTGAAGGGCCCGTAAGAGGGCTGAGTTTGGGCTCGGACGAGGACCGAAGGCATTTTGGATCAACTCGATCGAGGCGTTTCTGCGCCCCTGACGTCGATGTGGTGCTCGCTTTCATTCCCATCCATCAGGTTGTAGAGCAGATCCTTCCACAACCCGCCGCGGTCTGGTGCATGGCCGATGGGGCACTTGAGTCTATCCCATGCAAGCACTGACCTTGTTTTACGACGGACTGTGTCCGCTCTGTCGTGCAGAAATTGTCTTTTTGGAGACGCGCAATCAAGCGGGCTTATTGCGCTTCGTTGATGTCTCGAATGGTCAATATTGTGCCTTGGATGGAGAACCCAGTTGCGCTGAAGCCCTGGCGAATATGCACGCTCAATTTGACGATGGCCGAGTCATTATGGGTGTCCCCGTCTTTATTGAAGCCTATCGACGGGCGGGCCTGCCAACCGTGGCATGGTTGATGTCACGTCCGGCTCTGGCTGGCTTTTGGCGCTTTAGTTACGCCTTCTTCGCCCGCCATCGTCACTCGATTTCACGGGTATTTGGCCCGCCACTGTGGCGTTTGGCGCAAGCTCATGCAGACCGGCAGGCACGCGTAAACGGATCTCCGCCCGAGCGCTGAGGTCTAACACGTCACCATTAATGGGGAGAGCAGTGCTGGCACCCATTTGCTCTGCTAGGGACGCGTGGGCCTGTTGATGACGCTGCTCACCATGTACGGGAATGACGATTGTCGGTTTTAGCCAGCAATACAGGGTTTCTAAATCATGTTGCGTGGGATGTCCGGACGCATGCAACTCAGGATAATCCTCGGCACTCAGCACCTGCACCCCCCGCGCCTGACACATGGCGATCACCGCACGAACAGAGGCTTCATTGCCCGGAATGGTGCGTGCTGACAGCAGCAAGGTGTCTCCTGCCTCAAACGACACCACGGGATGACGGTCTTGCGCCAAGCGATACAGCGCAGCGCCCGGCTCACCTTGGCTGCCCGTCACTAGCCACAGCTGTTCTTCTCGCGGGAGATAGCCCAGTTCCCAATCGCGCAGCAGTGGTAGGTTGCGATCCCAATAATCACAAAAACGACTGGTAGCCACATGACGGTCTAAACTGCGTCCCAATAAAGCCGCCCGGCGGCCCGCCCGTTGACCGGCGGTCACCAAACTCACCAAACGGGCCACGTTGCTGGCAAAGCAGGCGGCCACCAAGCGCCCTGAGGCTTGCGCAACCACGGGCCGCAACGCTTCAGCAACGGCCTGTTCCGAGCGACTGGCACCGCGCACCGTGGCGTTGGTGGAGTCCCCAATAACCACATCCAGACCCTCACGCCCGATTTGCTTCAACCGTGTTTCTGCCGTTAGCGCACCCACCACGGGGAAGGAATCTAGCTTCCAATCACCGGTGTGGTAAATACGCCGGCCGCCGAGCTCGATAAGCAGACCGTGCGAATCAGGGATGGAGTGTGTCACCGGAATCCATTCGACCCGAGCAGGTCCAATTTCAGTGGATGTGAGCGGATGAATTTGACGTAAATCGGGCCAGACCGGATGATCTGAAAACTTGTTTTGAATCAATCGCAGGGTATAGGGCGTGGCGTAAATCGGGCAATTGAGCGTGGTCCACAGATAGGGAATAGCGCCAATGTGGTCTTCATGTCCATGCGTGATCAGTAAGGCTTCCAAGCGAATGTCCAACTGCTCCAATGCCTGCAAGCTGGGCACCGAACGTGACATGGTGCCGTGGGTGGTGCCCATCGACAAACCACAGTCGATCGCAATCCAGCGGCCCCCGCTGCCCAAAAGGGTCATGTTTGCACCAAATTGACCACAGCCGCCCAGGGGCACCATAAAGGGGCCGCGTGCGACGTGCGCGAGGTGATATCGAGACAGAGAGGCGATCATAGGGGGCAGTTTGGCACAGCCATAGTTGAAAAAAACTGCCACAAGGCTTGTCTTTTTCTGCCTGATTTATATGATGCACACCGCTAGTCGGGCGATTAGCTCAGCGGGAGAGCACTACCTTCACACGGTAGGGGTCACTGGTTCGATCCCAGTATCGCCCACCATACAAAACCTGATACAAATCAAGGGTTTAGACTCTCTATACTGTCTAACGAACATGGTCGAATGATCGATCTAAGCCGTTGTTTTTGTTAAGTGTCACTGTTTTTATTAGACAGAAAAAGCCCTGCCAATGCGGGGCTTTATGCTTTTTAGGCTCGGTGAGCCGGTAATCCCCCCATTTTTATCAAGGACCTGTAGAACCTAGGCCAACATACCCAACTTCTGTTTTGGGGGGATTACCACTGATTGCAGTCCTAGCAAACGATGTCGTTAATCTGTCACCAAACTGACTTCAGGCTTTTACAAAGCGCTGCCAGATTCATCAGGATAACTTCAATAGGATATTCCCGATGCGTCTGCTTGCTCATGCTTGCCCTTCATTCACGGTTACCGCCCTCGCCTCCGTACTCGCGGCCGGAGCCCTAGTTGCCTGCAACCAGTCCAGCTCGTCATCGCCCAAGGAACTCACGCCGGTTTCCCTGAGCTTGGAAAAAATCGGCAACTTTGCCCACAAGGCCGCTGACCCGACCAAGCCCGGTGCCGCTGAAATCTCCGCTTTCGATCCTCTCAGCAAACGCCTGTTCGTGGTCAATGGCGCTCAGGGGACTGTTGATGTGCTGGACCTCACCAATCCGACAGCGCCAATGCTGCTGGCCACGCTGACGTCGATGGATCTGGGCTCGGGTCTGGGCGGTGCCAACAGTATCGCCGTGCATAACGGGGTAGTGGCGATTGCGGTGGAAGCAGCCGTAAAGCAAAACAACGGTAGCGTGATTTTCTACCGGGCTTCCGACCTGACGCGCCTCGCTACCGTGACCGTCGGTGCATTGCCCGACATGCTCACCTTCACGCCGGATGGCAAAAACGTGGTGGTGGCCAACGAGGGTGAGCCGAACAGCTACGGCCAGCCCACGTCCGTTGACCCGGTCGGCTCCATCAGCGTGATACGCGTCTCTGGCGTATCACCCACGGCATCCAGCCTCAGCCCAGCTGTCACCCAGATCACCTTCGATACCTACAACACGCAGAAAGATGCACTGCAAGCAGCCGGCGTGCGCCTGTTTGGTCCGGGCGCCAGCGTGGCCCAAGATTTAGAGCCGGAGTACGTGACCGTGTCGCCGGACAGCCGCACCGCGTTTGTCACGCTGCAGGAAAATAATGCCGTGGCCGAGGTGAATCTCGTCAACGGCACTATCACCCAGATTCGCTCGCTGGGCACAAAAAATCACAACGTCGCTGGTGCGGGCATGGACGTGAGCAACGAGGACGGCAGCCTGAACACCAACTCGGGCATGCCATCGGTGAAGATAGCGCCGGTGCCGATTAAGGGCCTATACATGCCGGATGCCATTGCGAGTTACAGTGTGAACGGCACGCGTTACCTGATCACCGCCAATGAGGGCGATGCACGCGAGTATGTCGGCATCAACGCCGGTGGCCGTGAAGACCCGCGTGTACGCGAGTGGTGCACGAACGGTCTGGACCCCATGGTGTTTACCGATGCCGTCAACCAGATTTTTGACTCCAACCTCGGCCGCCTGCGCGTCACGGCGTTCCCCAACGGCAACAATACCGGCAAAAATGCGATGGGCCAGTGCAGCGAGCTGTATTCGTTTGGCTCACGTTCGTTCTCGATCTGGAATGCCACCAGCATGACGCGCGTGTATGACTCGGGTGACCAGTTCGAGCAGCTCACCAAGGCATTGCCGAACGCAGCATTTAACACCAGTCACGACAACAACACGCTGGATGACCGCAGCCCGGCCAAAGGTCCTGAGCCCGAAAGCGTCACCATTGGCAGCTTCGGCGACAAGACCTATGCCTTCATCGGGCTGGAGCGCGTCGGTGGCGTGATGGTCTATGACGTGACCGATCCGGCAGCGGCAACCTACGTGACCTACTTGAATACGCGCACGGGCAACACGGGTGATCTCGGACCGGAAGGTCTGACCTTCGTGGCCGCCGACAAGTCGCCCAATGGCAAACCCCTGCTGGTGGTTGCCAACGAAATTAGTGGCACCACCGCCATCCTGCAGATCAATTTAGCCTACTGATGGAGCGGTTTGGCTATGGTTTGACTCCATTAAGTTGGTGCCGCTGCACTATCGATGATTCTCCCCGAGGTGCACGAAGCTGACACATTACAGGCAATGTTCGTAATGACCGGCGTGGTCATGACAATTTATGCATGTGACACCGCCACACCGGTGCTGATCCAAGTCATCGGTCTCGGGCCTTTCACATATTGCTGCTGCAGTTCGACCACACGAAATCCGGCTTGCGCCAGCAGCGCCGGAATATCGCGATTCAAATGACATCCCCCCGCCATCGGGCGCCATATCGGCGTCAGGCGATGCTGCCACTTCTGCACGGATGGCTCAGGTGCAAGACCATGCTCGCTGAACAGCAACTCACCACCGGGCTTTAACACCCGACGCATTTCATGCAGCGCTGCGAGTGGGTCTGGAATCGTGCACAGCGTGAATGTACAAACGATGCAGTCGAAGCTGGCATCATCGGCAGGGATGCGCTCGGCAGATAAAGGCACGAGCTCAAGACTCAAGGTTGTCGAAGCCAATCGGCTTTTGGCGATGGCATGCAGTGCCAATGAGGGATCCAGACCGCATAACGTATCGACTTTACTGGCATCGTAATGCGTCAGATTCAAACCGGTGCCTATACCAATTTCTAGCACTCGGCCATGGGCCTTCGGTACCACTTTGGCGCGCTGCCGGGTGATCGCTTTCATGCCGCAAGCAAAGTCGATGAGGTGAGGCAACAGGTGTTTCTCATACCAATTTGACACGGCTTACCTCACATCGGTTTTTTGTATTTTCATCTGAGTTCATAACAATTTGCGCTTGCACTTCGGCAACTTTAACACCTCATTAGCACTCAGAACTTGCGCCAACATGAGCGAGATGGCCCGACTTGATGTAACACGTTAAACCATCCGGCCCGGCATATAATGCTTCGTCTGAACCAACTGGCAAACGTAACCAAGCGCCTCGCGGATAAAGCTGCTCCTGCATTTTTGCGGCCCCTGCAAGCACTAAGATTTCTAAGCCTCCCTCACTTTCATACAAAACTCGCTCTGCTGACGGCAGGCGCTGAAGACTGACTCGCTCAGTTGTGCTTTCGAATAGCGAACATGACTCACGATTACCTATCGTCTGCCAAGACGAGGAACATCGTGTATCAACCCGCACATGGGCACGCTCCTTCGAAAGCATTTGCCCCAGCTTCACGAAAATCATTGTGCCTTCTGCGCTAAATGGCTGATGGCGAGAATCCGGCGGATTTCGCAGGTACCAGCCCTCTGGGTAATGCCCCGTTTCATCAGAAAAGGTACCGGTAAGCACAAAGATCTCTTCTCCGCCCGTATGCACATGACGGGGAAAATAAGACTCCGCTGCATAGCGGACGATACTCGTTGCACGCGCCACCTCACCACCTACCCGATCCAACATCACGCGCTCAACCCCGATTTGAGGGGAGCTCACCCAGTCATATTGGTCTGGGGTAACGATTGCAGGAATCGCGAAATCCGCATGAATTAACAGGACAATTCTCCTTGGCTGGAAAGGCATGATGGTTATCGCGCTTGTCGCTTCTTGGCACTGCTTCGGACGCGCTCATGAAAGCCAGGTGGACGCTTGCTGACCCAAAGAATGAATCGTTGCATATCTGGGTGCAACCTCAATTGCTCGGGTGTTGCATATTCACGGGCAAGCTCGACTTCAGTGAAGAGTGCATGTATTTGCCGATGACAAATGCGATGCAAATCGATCGTCTCTTTTCCGCCTAGCGAGCGCGGAATGAAATGATGAGCATCCACCTCATCGGGCGGGATCGGACGGTCGCATACGGGACACATGGGCTGTAACTTCTGAGGCGGCAGCGGCGCCAGCGCGCGTTTTAGGGACTTGATTCGGCCCACGCTATGAACTCCTCAGATCACTGCGCACATCACACCATCTGTCTTGGTGCATGCTGGCAATAAGGACAGTATGCTTACGCGATGCATCCAAATGACTCGCCGCTCTATTACTTAGCCAATTTCCAGTTCGTACTGGCATTTATTGCTGCTCGTTACGATGACCTATTGGAGTCGCCTGAGCGGGCATTCATCCAACAATTCCAAGCACTACCCCGTGATGCGCAAGCCCTACTCGTGAGGCTGATTATGCGGTCCCGTGATGTGTTTATTGAAAATGCATTGAACTATGTCGAAATTTCAGCACTCCGGCCTGCTCTACAAGCACTGCACACGGCGGGGTTTATTGAGCAAAACACGGAAATAGGTCTCGAAGACCTGTTTTGTCTTTGTAAGAAAGCTGACATTTTGAAGGCTTTCTCGGCAGCGGGCTTATCTGCCAAGCAAAGCAAAGCAGAGATGCAGGAGATGCTGAGCCATCAACATCCCGAATCAAAAACACTTGAAGACTGGCTAAAACTGGACGGGGTTTGTGCCGTAAGAGTCCTCGTGCGCCCCACCGTGGATACCTTTCGGCTACTGTTTTTTGGCAACCTCTATCAAGACTGGTCGGAATTTGTCATCACGGACTTGGGTCACTTGCGCTATGAGGCGATCGTCATCCCAGAGACCTCCAGAGGCTTTACGAGTCGCAAGGATCTGGACACCTGTCTGCAGCTTCATGAGTTGCGAATATGTCTTGAGGCTGGTGAGCCAGTACATGAGTTATTTCCGCGTCTTCCAAGCGACACGTCAACAGTCTCGCCCGCTGTGGCATCACGCGTCGCAAAATTTGTCTTTCAGTTAGGTCAGGCTGCAGAGCGCGGCAAGGATTGGCAGCTAGCCAAAACGATTTATCAAGCCTGCGGCTATAAAGGCTCACGCCATCGCCTGCTACGCGTTCATGAACAGCTATCGGATTGGCCAGCCGCCTTTGCGCTTGCGCAAGACATTCTGCTGGCACCCTCCGGTGAAGATGAACTTCAGGCTACGCGCAGAGCGTTGCCCAGGCTCGCACGCAAACTCAAACAGCCCGTACCGATAACGCCTGAATTGACCCAAGCAGCGACCGACTCGTTGCACCTGAACGAAGCGCCAACGGTCTGTGTTGAAGTGTCGGTTGCTGAAGCGATTTCCCGCGATAACCGGCAGGTGCACTATGTTGAAAACACGCTCTTCAGCAGTCTTTTCGGGTTAGTGTTTTGGGATGCTATTTTTGCTCCTTCACCCGGTGCATTTTTTCATCCCTTCCAATCAGGTCCTGCTGATCTCTTTCATCCAGACTTCGCCGCGCGGCGTGAAAGCGAGTTGGCTGCCGGTTTTGAAAGCCTTACCTCCAATGATCTGGCCGAGCGACTGATCACACGCTGGCAAAGCAAATTCGGTCTGCAAAATCCGTTTGTTTTTTGGCAGCAGCTCGATGAGGTGCTCATCAAGCATGCCGTCAGCTGTATTCCACGAGCATCACTTCGTGTCATTTTCACGCGCATGCTCGCCGACCTGAAAAATCATCGCTCAGGCTTCCCAGACCTCATCGCATTTGACACCTTAGAACAGCGTTACGAGCTGATCGAGGTCAAAGCACCCAATGACCGCGTGCAAGATAATCAGGCACGCTGGATGGACTACTTTTTGCGTCACGACATTCCCTGCCGAGTCGTTCATGTCAGCTGGCCGACATGAACGACTATCGAGTTAGCGTCAATTCGCTGGTGGCGTTCACCGCTCGCGCGGGCGACCTTGACCTGCGCTTTACGCCGGCACCGTCTGCGATCGAGGGCATTGCCGGTCATCAGATCATTCGCCAGCGTCGTCGCTCCAATTACGAAAGCGAGATCCGACTCAGCGGGCACTATCCTGGCTTGGCGGTATCCGGAAGAGCCGATGGCTACGATCCCGACAGCAATACCTTGGAAGAGATCAAGACATATCGATCGGACCTATCCCGAATCCCCGATAATCAGCGCGCCGTGCATTGGGCCCAAGCCAAAATCTATGGCTGGATGCTTTGCCAGTCTCGAGGACTGAGCACGCTCAATATCGCGGTGGTCTATTTCAATATTTTGAGTGGGGAAGAAACAGCAGAGCCAATGTGCTTTACGGCCAAGCAATTGCAACGCTTCTTCAATCAACACAGCGAGAAGTTCCTGAGCTGGGCCGAGCAGGAATCCGCCCATCGGGAACGGCGGAACACCTCGCTGAAAGCCATGCCCTTTCCCCATTTGACCTACCGAACGGGCCAACGGGAACTGGCTGAGAAAGTCTTTCTAGCGGCGCGCGACGAACAGGTCCTACTGGCTCAAGCAACAACCGGTATTGGTAAAACGCTGGGCACGATCTTCCCGCAGCTCAAGGCCATGGGTGAGCGCAATAACGACCGACTGTTCTTTCTCACTGCCAAGACGCCGGGCCGGCAGCTCGCACTGGATGCCATCGAGACGCTGCGTAAGGCCTGCTACGATCTTCAGCTGCGGGTGCTCGAGCATGTGGCGCGAGACAAAGCCTGCGTCTACCCGGACCGCGCCTGCCATGGCGAATCCTGTCCGCTCGCCGCTGGCTTCTATGATCGATTACCCGCCGCCCGCGCCGAAGCGGTGTCGCGACGCTGGCTATCGCATGAAGTCATTCGCGACATTGCCAGTCGCCACACCATTTGCCCTTACTACCTGAGTCAGGAACTGGCGAAATGGTCAGATGTGTTTGTGGGCGACTGCAATTACTACTTCGACATGAGCGCGTTGATGTATGCCTATACCGTCATCAACGAATGGCGGGTAACGGTACTGGTCGATGAAGCGCATAACCTCGTGGATCGCGCGCGGGGCATGTACACCGCCTCGCTAGGCTCACGCGCATTGGTCGAGGCGCGAGACGTCGCACCGCGTAGCCTGCGCAAAACCTTCGACCGATGTTGGGAGGTCTGGCACCGCAGTTACCGTGATCAAATTGAGCCCTATCGCATCCATGAGGTCATCCCAGAAGACCTGCTCAAGTCACTCCAGCGCTTAGTCAGCCAAATCACCGACCATCTCAGTGAAAAGCCTGCTGGTAACGATGGTTTATTGATGCGCTTCTACTTCGAGGCCATGCTTTTTATTCGTCTAGCGGAGACGCTGGGCGATCACTCGCTGTTTGATGTCACCGTCGATGACCCTACTGATCCAACGACGGAAACCACCCTGACGATTCGCAATATTCTGCCGGCCCCCTTTCTCGCCAATCGGTTTCGAGCGGCGATCAGTACCACGCTCTTCAGCGCCACGCTCAGCCCCGTGGACTATTTCAAAGACATGCTCGGGCTGCCCGAATCAGCTCAGTTTTTAGAAGTCGCAGCCCCCTTCAAAGCTGAACAATTACAGGTGAAGATCGATACCAAGATATCCACGCGTTACGATGATCGGCCGCGCAGCGTAACGCCGATCTGCCAGCGACTCGCCACGCAGTACACCGCACGACCTGGCAACTACTTGGCGTTCTTCAGCAGCTACGTCTATCTACAGCAGGTTCATGACGCATTCCAGAGAAATTACCCGAACATAGCAACCATTGCTCAGCGTAGCGGCATGTCCGAACAGGAGCGCGCCTCCTTCTTGAGCAACTTTACCGACACTTCGGCGCACATAGGCTTTTGCGTGCTTGGCGGTGCTTTCGGAGAAGGCATTGATCTACCCGGAAATCGCTTGGTGGGAGCCTTCATCACCACACTGGGCCTGCCTGCAAAAACACCGGTCAATGAAGAAATCATGCGCCGCATGCAAGTGCGCTTTGGTCGAGGCTATGACTACGCGTATTTCTATCCGGGCCTGCAGAAAGTCATCCAAGCGGCCGGTCGCGTCATTCGTACCGAGACGGATACCGGTGTTCTGATGCTGCTCGATGACCGCTATGCCCGGTCCGAAGCGATTCGGATGATGCCGGGCTGGTGGGAAATTTCAGGTATGGCGTGAGAAGGATTAGGCTTATTAATAAAGCCTAACCCCCTTAATTTGTTGAGACCAAGCAAGCTGCTCTGATGTCGTTGCAGGCTACCTTTTCTCCCGATCGGCGCTTAAAAGAAAATGCTGACCGATAGCGAAAACTCATCCGGTCACGACCAAACTCGCCATCTAACGCCGTGAGTTTTTCATCCGCCGTTGAAAAGCCAAGCTCACTTGGCTTTTTCAGCCAGCGATCAAACCAAGCAACTGTGTAGTAACGAGCAGTCGGCATACCCCAACCACCCTCGCAATGATCATTAACGACTTGCGCGCACCAGGATGTTGCCGGCAAACCAAGGATCAAACTCCAATCGAAGTGAGTCGAACCGCGCAGTGTTAGGTCATATACAGGCACACCGGCAGCAGACCAGGCGTCAAAGCCCAGCTTGAGACGCTGTTCAGGGTCTGGCGGTGTCAAGAATGGGGAGACAATCACGCCGTAATCCGAACCCTGGCTCATGGCGGGAACACGAATCCCGAAGTTGGGCAGGCCTCGCTCAATTGCCAAACGAAATAGCGGATCAGTGACGCCAATCGTGTTTAGCATGGAGCCCACACCACCGCCTTGAAAAGCACCGCCAATCAAACCACCCTCAGGGCGCAGCAAGCCATCCCAGGCCACAATCACATCAACGGGGTTAGTGTTATCCAATTGACCCGGCCAAGGATCTGCACCAGCAGCGCCATAGCCTTGAACCACTGACACCCCAATGGCGCCCAGCGAATGACCTGCCAGGCCCAGTCGATCCAAATCTAACGCGGCATACTCGGGATTGAAGGCCGTGATCTCAGTGCTATAGGTAATAGCGCATCGTTGATTGTTAGGTGCGACTCGGGTGGGTGAAGACCTAAAGAAGTCGATGGCATCAACCAGACCTAACCAAAAAACGCTGGGGTTTATATTGGTGCCCGTGCCGCCGGCTGGGGTCAAAAAGTCAGAGCGACCTTGTCCGCGCGGATCATAGGTCATGACTTGATAGCCAGCGCGGACGAGTGCTTGAGCAGCCCACCAGTAGGCAGGTTCATGCGCTTGAACAGATCCGTTATTGATAACAATTCCTGGCAGTTTGCCTTGAGCATTTCGGGGGCGCCAGATATTACCGGTGAGCCGAGCACAATCACGATCGAAAAATACGACTGGCGTAACCACGGCTTCAGTTTGATAAAACAGTTTGCCATCTGTACCTGGTGAATCTGGAAAGCGAAAAGGGTCACTCACAGCAGGTCCCGCGTAAGTCGAGGTCACTGAGGTGAGCGGCGTGTTCCCATTCAAAGACAACAAGCTTGTCGGCTGGCTAACGAGTTGTTGGATTGGGTCATCCAGACCGTTGAGCCCAAGCAAAAGCCAGCTGGGATCATTCAGGATGCGTTCGAAATAGCTTTGCAGATTGGTGCCGCTTTGCACGGATGCACGCTGCAAAAACGCAGGCTGGCTCAGTTGCTCAAGCGGGGCCTCCAATGTTTTCGCGCTATTCTCCAACTCACAGCGCGACCACTCCGCACTGGGAAAAGGGGCCAAATCACAGCGGTTATCAAACTCTACTGTCGGGCCTGCAGAAGTCGGAGATTCGTTTTTTTCCGCACTTGAGTCACCGCAGCTTGCAAGCATCATTGCTAACGAAATAAATGAAAGTACGAAGTATGGCTTGAAAAATGAGGACATAAATTTGAGTACAACAAAATGGAGCAAGAAAGCCAGCTTAACACTGTCGCTATTGACTTAGATTATTTAGGTTAGACAGCCCTCGATTTGAACAGGTGTGAGGCATTACCCGATACGGTAGTTTGATGTGACATTTCTCGGGAGTCCGTCATGCTAAACCACACCCTACTTATCGCCGCCCTGCTAGCAACCGCGCTGCTCTTCGGCGGCATGCTGCTCTTTGCCGGCGGCTTTGCGGCCTTCGCCCTTAAAGCTCTGCCACCGGTGGAGGCGCGCCTGCTGATTCGCGCCGCATTTCCGCCCTTCTACGCTTTCGTCATCCTCGCCGCCACGCTCGCTGCCTTACTGACTTGGATGCTGGATGCTCCGAGCACACTGGCCTTGGCTCTGATCGCGCTAACCACCTTCCCCACACGTCAGATCCTGATGCCCGCCATCAACAACGCTGCTGATTCAGGAAAGAGCCGACGCTTCCAGATACTGCACATGCTATCGGTACTCATCACACTGGCACACATCGGTATCGCTGGTCTGGTCTTGCTCCGACTCGCCGCGCAGTGATCCCGATGTATTTGCGGCATCACGCTGCTAATACTGAGTTCACTCATCAGAGGTGTTATGAACAAAATTAATCCCCGAAAACTACTGCACAGCAAGTGGACTGCACAGAGGCCGCAAGCAAGAGAGAAGCATTTCATGGTCACTGAGGTCGAATTCGATGAAGAAGGCGTTGTGACCTCATGCTTGATCGAGGCCGTTCTGACAAAGCGCTCAATGCCGATTAAATGGCAAGATCTAAAAAGTATTGAGAACTGGCAGCAGGGCTGGAAATAGATACATGGCCTAGAGAGCCCATTTCACTAGACACTGGCTTAACAACGTCGGTACATCCTGAGGGTTGCCAAGACGCACGGGTTAAGGGCTTTTCGTTTTTGGGCAATTTCTTTTGCCGCCTAATAATTCTGACCAGCCGTCAACCCGATTGCGACCAGTCGTGGCATGCTCAATGAATTGCTGCGGCCTTTTAGGAACTTAGTATGTCTGGCGCCATCATTAACTCCATCGCCTATGACCGAGAAGGTCATCGCATTGCTAAAGTCGAACTATCAGACACCAAGGCCTTTCTTTTGGCGCATCCGGAATCCTTTTTGTGGATCGGTTTGCATGAGCCCGATGCGGCCATGGTCAATACCTTACAAGATCAATTCGGCCTGCATGAGCTGGCCGTTGAAGATGCCTTATGCGCTCATCAACGCCCAAAAATTGAAACCTATGGCGACACGCGATTTATTGTGACCCATACCGCCGAGCGTAATGGCAGCTGCATTGTTTTTGGCGAGACTCATCTGTTTATTAGCGATCGCTTTCTCATCAGCATTCGTCATGGGCCGTCACACACTTACGCCACCATGCGTCAGCGTGTGGAGGCGAGGCCGCGCCAGTTAGGGCTCGGCCCAAGCTATCCGCTCTATGCCATTCTCGATTTTATCGTGGATAACTACGCGCCCATCGTCGATGACTTTAAGCAAACCTTGCATAAACTGGAGCAAGATATTTTCCAACCGCAGTACAAACGCGGCACCATCAAGCGTTTGTATGAGCTGAAGCGCGAGCTCATTACCTTGCGCCTTGCTTCGGCACCACTGCAGGACATTGCACAAGATCTGAGCCATGGCCAAGATGATTTTATTCACCCCGCTATCCAGCCCTATTTCCGCGATATCGCCGATCACTGCACGCGCATCAACGAGGCCATTGATGCCCTAAATGAGCTGCTGACGGCCGCGATTCAGGTCAACTTGTCCTTGGTGACCGTGAAGCAAAACGAAGTGGTGAAACGACTGGCCGGATGGGCGGCCCTATTAGCGCTACCCACCCTGATTACCAGTATTTACGGCATGAACTTTGAGCACATGCCCGAGCTGCAATTTAAATATGCTTACCCGACGGTATTGGCTATAACGGCACTCGCCTGCTTAAAGCTCCATAAAACACTGAAGCAAGCGGGCTGGATGTAATTAGATCAGTTTCTGTGCCGATACGATGATGCCGTTGTTGTCGGCATAGACGTACTCTCCGGGCGTAAACGTGACACCGGCAAAGGTCACGGGCAACCCTACCTCGCCCACACCTTTACGCACGCTCTTTAACGGGATGGCGGCAATGGCTTGAATGCCAATATCCAGCTCGGCGAGCGCATCCACATCCCGCACGCAGCCGTACACAATCACGCCCGCCCAACCCTGCTTAACGGCACTCGCCCCAATCAAATCGCCCAGTAATGCACAACGCAAAGAACCGCCACCATCCACCACCAGCACACGACCTTCGCCGGGTGTAGCTAATAACTCTTTGACGCGCGAGTTATCCTCATGGCATTTGACCGTGACAATGGCACCACCAAAGGCATTGAGGCCACCGTAGTTGGCAAACATGGGCTCGCAGACACGAACAGCCTCTGGAAACTCATCACACAAATCACAGGTCACAAAAGACATGGTGGCTCTCCCAAGCGAATCACTAAAAGGGCAACTTTACCCTGCGCAGGTCGAGTGCGACAATTCATGCCTATTCAAGAGTGTGCGTCATGAAGCGTTATTTGTTTGCCAGCAGCTTATCTTTGCTTTTGCTCGCCGCCGGTGGCTTGAGTGCGGGCCAGCTGTATCGTTTCCAAGATGCCGATGGCAATGTGCTGCTCACCAATCAAGTGGATAAGCAACGCAAACCGTTGCGCCAAGACCGTCAGCAATACCGGCGTCTGGTCAAAGTGACGTGGTACCCAGACACAAATGTGCACAGCTACCGCAATTGGGGTAAAACGGAGATGGCCGTTAAAGCCAGCGCCAGCAAAAATCGTAATGCGTTCGATGACAGCATTCGATTAGCAGCTCAACAATACGATTTAGATTTTGGCTTGATTAAAGCCGTGATTCATACCGAGTCCGGTTTTGACCCCAAGGCTCGCTCAGGCCCTGGTGCGCAAGGCTTGATGCAACTCATGCCGGCAACCGCCAAACGCTACCATGTCACCGATGCCTGGGATCCCGCGCAAAACATCAATGCCGGTGCCAAACATCTGCGTTATCTGCTGAAGCGATACGGGGACTTATCGCTGGCATTAGCCGCTTATAACGCGGGCGAAGGTAACGTGGATAAATACGGTGGCATTCCTCCGTTTACGGAGACGCAAGACTACGTGGAGCGCGTAACCGGACGCTATACACGTCTTTATGGCGGCTCTCTCGCGGCGAATTAAAGCACTACACCAATCTGATTACCTTCGTACACCAAGCTATATTGCGTCAAACAGGGTCCCGGGGCCGGCAGGCGGCACTGGCCATCCGACAAATTAAACGACCAGCCATGATTCGGGCAACGAATGACGCCAGCCGTGATCGCACCTTCGGTTAACGCCGCCCCGCGATGCGGGCATTGATTGCGAATCAGATAGCGCTGACCATCCTCTTGAATGAGTAACAGCGGAATGCCATCGACGATGAACTCTCGACGATAGCCATCTTCTAAAAACATGAGTTTTTCAAGGGCATGAAACGCCATATTGCCTTTGCCTCAAACAAAATCACTTCAGTTCAGATAGCAGAAAGGCGGGTTTCCCCGCCTTTCCACAATGCATCAACTCAGCTTACTTACCGTGGTTAGCCGCTAGGAAGAACCACGTTTCCAATACGGAGTCTGGGTTCAAGGAGACTGAATCAATGCCCTCTTCCATCAACCACTTGGCCAGATCCGGGTGGTCCGATGGGCCCTGACCGCAGATACCGATGTACTTGCCAGCCTTGCGACAAGCCTGAATGGCGCGCGAGAGCAGGAACTTCACCGCCGGATCACGCTCATCGAACAGGTGGGAGACAATCCCAGAGTCGCGATCCAGACCCAGAGTCAGCTGCGTCAGATCGTTGGAGCCGATGGAGAAGCCGTCGAAGTGTTCAAGGAACTCTTCCGCCAACAAGGCGTTGGTCGGCAGCTCACACATCATGATAATGCGCAGACCGTTTTCACCGCGCTTCAGACCCTTCTCAGCCAGCAGCTCGATGACGCGCTTGGCTTCACCGGTGGTGCGCACGAATGGAATCATGATCTCGACGTTAGTCAGGCCCATCACATCACGAACCTTCTTCAGCGCACGCACTTCCAGATCGAAACAATCGCGGAAATTATCCGAGACGTAACGGCTGGCGCCACGGAAACCCAACATCGGGTTTTCTTCTTCCGGCTCATAGAGCTTGCCGCCGATCAGGTTGGCGTATTCGTTAGACTTAAAGTCGGACATGCGCACAATGACTTTCTTCGGATAGAACGCCGCCGCCAGCGTGGCAATGCCTTCGGTGAGTTTCTCAACGTAGAAATCCACCGGCGAGGCATAACCCGCACAACGCTGATCAACCGACTGCTTGATGTCGCGCGGCAGCGTGTCGTAGTTCAGCAGCGCCTTCGGGTGCACACCAATCATGCGGTTGATGATGAACTCCAGACGCGCCAGACCAATGCCTTCGTTTGGCAGTGTCGCGAAATCAAAGGCGCGATCCGGGTTGCCCACGTTCATCATGATCTTGAACGGCAGCTTCGGCATGGCGTCGATGGTGTTCTTCTGAACCTCGAAATCGAGCAGGCCTTCGTAGATGAAACCGGTGTCGCCCTCGGCACACGATGCCGTAACCTCCATGCCATCCTTCAGCACATCGGTGGCATTGCCGCAGCCGACGATGGCCGGCACGCCGAGTTCACGCGCGATGATGGCGGCGTGACAGGTACGACCGCCACGATTGGTAATGATGGCGCTGGCGCGCTTCATGACCGGTTCCCAGTCCGGGTCAGTCATGTCGGAGACGAGCACATCGCCCGGCTGCACTTTTTCCATTTCCTTGATCGAACGCACCACGCGGACCACACCGGAGCCGATGCGCTGACCGATCGAACGGCCTTCACAAACCACTTTGCCCTTCTGCTTGAGCAGGTAGCGCTCCATAGTGCCGGCGTTCTGGCGGCTCTTCACCGTTTCCGGACGCGCCTGCACGATGTAGAGCTTGCCGTCGTCGCCATCTTTCGCCCATTCCACGTCCATCGGCGCACCGTAGTGCTTCTCGATGATCAGAGCCTGACGGGCCAACTCTTCAATTTCTGCGTCAGTCAGCGAGAACTTGGCGCGTTCGAGCTTATCTACCGGCACAATTTGTGTAGAACGACCGGCAGCACCGCTGTCGGCGTAAATCATCTTCTGCGCCTTGGTACCCAGGTTGCGACGCAACACGGCTGGACGACCCGCGTTCAGCGTGCCTTTATGAACATAAAATTCATCTGGGTTAACCGCGCCCTGCACCACCATTTCACCCAAACCATAGGACGAGGTGATGAACACGACATCACGGAAACCGGATTCGGTATCGAGTGTGAACAACACGCCCGATGTACCAATTTCTGAGCGCACCATGCGCTGAATACCGGCCGACAATGCGACCAGCTTGTGCTCAAAACCTTGGTGAACACGGTAGGCAATTGCGCGGTCATTGAACAGCGAAGCAAACACTTCTTTGATGGCAATCAGCACATTGTCATAGCCGCGAATGTTCAAGAAGGTTTCTTGCTGACCAGCGAACGAGGCATCGGGCAAATCTTCTGCCGTGGCAGAGGAGCGAACGGCCAACGGCATCTGCTCGTTGCCACCGGTGAGCAGGTCAAACTCAGCGCGAACCGCTTGTTCCAGCGCCGGAATCAGCGGTGTTTCAACGACCCACTGGCGAATCTTGCGCCCAGCTTCCGCCAGCGCCAGCACATCTTCAACATTCAGATCATCGAGCACATCGTGGATACGTTTGTTCAGGCCACTTTGCTCGAGGAAGTCACGATAGGCCTGCGCAGTGGTTGCAAAGCCACCGGGAACCGATACACCGGCATTGGCGAGGTTGCTAATCATTTCGCCAAGGGAGGCGTTTTTGCCGCCGACGATTTCAACGTCGTGCTTGCCGAGCTTCTGAAAGGGGATGACGAGATTTGCCACGATGCTGCTCCCTGTATGGAGTGGGGTGGTGGATGAGGCTGACGTGGATCGCACGCCTTCAAGCCTTGCTGGATTCTACTGTATAGCCAGCTGGTTTGCCTCGCTGCCAGCGATCTACCCGACCAAGCTGCAATACCTTGTCTAGCCCATTGCAAATGCCCGTACGCTGAAGGTATCTTGCTGTTTTCGATGGGAAATAGCGTGAGCGTTCCGGCGCCTTCTTGGGGCATTCAGACACTGCACTTAATTCACGTAAAAAATTAGTATCATTTCTATTATGAATAATTGGCGCCTAGCGCCTGAAGGCCTCGCATGAAACGTTCCGTGTTCTTTATTTCCGATGGCACTGGCATCACCGCCGAAACTTTAGGGCACAGTCTGCTCTCGCAGTTCGAAGAGATTCGTTTCGAGGAAACCACCCTGCCCTACATCGACACGGTAGAAAAAGCGATCACAGCCCAACAAGAAATTAATCGCACTGCAGAAGCCGATGGCGTGCGGCCGATCATCATCGACACCATCGTCGATAAATCAATACGCGCGGTTATTGCTGAAGCTAACGGCTACATGATGGATGTCTTCGATACCTTCGTGGATAAATTGCAGGCCGAGCTTTGCTCACAGGCCAACAACACCGTCGGCAAATCCCACTCAATCACCAACAATCCGCACTACAACGACCGTATCGATGCCGTGAACTTCGCCCTCGATAACGATGACGGCGCTCGTACCAAGCATTACGACAAGGCGGACATTATCCTCGTCGGCGTGTCGCGCTCGGGCAAAACGCCGACCTCGCTGTATATGGCGCTGCAGTTTGGCGTGCATGTGGCCAACTACCCACTGACCGAAGATGACTTTGACGACTTGCGCCTGCCGGCCTCGCTGCGCGAATACAAAAACAAGCTGTTCGGGCTAACCATTGACCCTGAACGCCTGAGCGCCATCCGTAATGAACGGCGAGCAAACTCCCCCTATTCTTCGCTAAGCCAATGCCAGAAAGAAGTGCGCGCGGCTGAAGCCATCTTCAATCGTGAAGGGGTGCAGTTCATCAAAACAACCCATGCCTCCATCGAAGAGATATCGACACGCATCATGGCTAGCGTGGGCATCAAGCGAAAATCACTGCAACCATGAACGGCCTGTCGCCGGCGGCCATCGCCTCATCAGACTTTCGATTAAATTTCATTAAGGTGTAGTTCAGTTGGTGGTACGGTATCAGGCAATGACACTTTTTCCCCTCCTCAACCTCGAGACGACGAGATGAGCACGCAACAACCTACGATCATTTATACCCTGACCGATGAAGCACCGCGCTTAGCCACGGCATCGCTTCTGCCCATCGTGCAGGCTTTTGCAAAATCAGCGGACATCGATGTGGTCACTAGCGACATCTCGCTGGCGACCCGCATCCTGGGCCAGTTTCCGGAAGTCCTGACCGAGTCGCAACGCGTTCCCGACACGCTCGATGCCCTGGGCAAGCTCACGCAGCAGCCGGAAGCCAACATCATCAAACTGCCCAACATCAGCGCCTCGGTGTCGCAGCTCAAGTCCGCCATCAAGGAACTGCAGGACAAAGGCTACCCTATCCCCGACTTTCCTGAGACGCCGCAAACTGACGCGGAGCGAGATATTCGCGCACGCTACAACAAGTGCATCGGCAGTTCGGTAAACCCAGTCCTGCGCGAAGGCAACTCCGATCGTCGCGCCCCAGCGGCCGTGAAGAACTACGCCCGCAAGCATCCGCACAGCATGGCCGAATGGAGCCAAGCCTCGCGCTCTCATGTATCGCACATGCACGCGGGCGACTTCTATCATGGCGAAAAATCCATGACCCTGGACCGCGCCCGCCGGGTGAAGATGGAGCTGATTACCAAGAGTGGCAAGACCCTCTTGCTCAAGCCTGAGGTCGCCCTGCTCGACCGCGAAGTGATCGACTCCATGTTCATGAGCAAGAAGGCGCTGGTAGCCTTTTATGAAAAGGAGATCGAGGACGCGCACAAAACTGGCGTGATGTTCTCGCTGCATGTTAAAGCCACCATGATGAAGGTCTCGCACCCCATCGTCTTCGGCCATTGTGTGCGCATCTTCTACAAGGAAGCCTTCGAAAAACACGGCAAGCTGTTCGACGAACTGGGTGTTAACGTGAACAACGGCATGGTCGACCTTTACAACAAGATCGCCACCCTGCCACAGAGCCTCCAGGACGAAATCAAGCAGGACCTGCACGCCTGTCACGAGCATCGGCCCAAGCTGGCCATGGTCGACTCGGCCAAGGGCATCACCAACTTTCATTCCCCGAACGATGTGATCGTCGACGCCTCCATGCCGGCCATGATTCGCAACGGCGGCAAGATGTATGGTGCCGATGGCCGACTCAGAGACGTAAAGGCCGTGATGCCAGAATCGACCTTCGCGCGCATCTATCAAGAGATCATCAACTTCTGCAAATGGCACGGCGCTTTCGACCCAACCACGATGGGCACCGTCCCCAACGTCGGCCTGATGGCACAACAGGCGGAAGAGTATGGTTCGCACGACAAGACCTTCGAGATATCTGAAGACGGCGTGGCCAACATTACCGACCTGGACACCGGCGAGGTGCTGATGAGCGAAAACGTGGAAGCTGGTGACATCTGGCGCATGTGCCAGACCAAAGATGCCGCCATCCGCGACTGGGTCAAGCTGGCGGTGTCGCGTGCGCGCAACTCCGGCATGCCCACGGTGTTTTGGCTGGACTCCTACCGTCCGCACGAGGCCCAACTCATCGCGAAGGTGCGCCTGTATTTGCAGGAGCATGACACCAGCGGCCTCGACATTCAGATCATGAGCCAGGTGCGCGCCATGCGCTACACCTTGGAACGTGTGGTCCGTGGCCTCGATACCATTAGCGCCACTGGCAACATCCTGCGTGACTACCTGACCGACCTGTTCCCCATTATGGAACTTGGCACATCGGCTAAGATGCTGTCCATCGTGCCGCTGATGGCCGGTGGCGGCATGTATGAAACGGGTGCTGGCGGCTCGGCACCCAAGCATGTGCAGCAGCTGGTAGAAGAGAACCACCTGCGCTGGGACTCGCTGGGCGAATTCCTCGCGCTGGCTGTGAGCCTAGAGGATTTGGGTCTCAAGTACAACAATGCCAAGGCCACGGTACTGGCTCGTACGCTGGATGAAGCCACTGGAAAGCTGCTCGACAACAGCAAGGGCCCCTCGCCTAAGACGGGCCAACTCGATAATCGTGGCAGCCATTTCTATCTCGCCCTGTACTGGGCTCAAGCGCTAGCGGAGCAACGTGACGACGCCGTACTCGCCGCTCGCTTCAAGCCGCTAGCCGACAGACTGACAGCCGATGAGCAGCGCATTATCGATGAATTGGCGAAGGTGCAGGGAACATCGTCCGACATCGGCGGCTATTATCTGCCGGACCCAAAAAAGATTGATGCAGTGATGCGCCCTAGCGCCACGTTCAATGAAGCGATTGCTTCGTTGCTCTC
Source organism: Perlucidibaca sp. (assembly GCF_057084925.1). NCBI lineage: Bacteria > Pseudomonadati > Pseudomonadota > Gammaproteobacteria > Pseudomonadales > Perlucidibacaceae > Perlucidibaca > Perlucidibaca sp. The sequence goes on from NZ_JBXMRC010000013.1 coordinate 68,070, forward strand.
GTAACAAAGCGCCTGTCTCAGGGAAACCGCTGCTTAAAACAAAAACGCCGGCATCTTAGCCGGCGTTTTTGTTTTAAGCAGCAAGTCATGTCAGTCAGTGCATTTTTGCCGGCTCACGACGCTCTACCGCTTCGGCATCCAACTGCAAGGCATCGTTTTTCACCGACACATGCACACGGCCGCCTTTGTCGGCGAGCGCGCCGAACAGAATCATTTCAGCGAGTGGCTTCTTAAGCTGCTCCTGAATCAAACGAGCCATCGGACGAGCCCCCATAAGCTTGTCGTAACCACGTTCGGCAAGCCAAGCACGGGCATCCACATCCACCTCTAGCTGCACATGCTTGTCATCGAGCTGAGCCTGCAACTCCACCAAGAACTTATCAACGACGCTAACAATCGTCGATGGGTGCAGCGAAGCAAACTGAATCACGCTATCGAGGCGGTTACGGAACTCCGGCGTGAAGGTCTTCTTCAATGCTTCCATGCCGTCGGTGCTGTGATCTTGCAAAGTAAAGCCCATGCTGGAGCGAGACACCATTTCTGCACCGGCATTGGTAGTCATCACCAAAACCACGTGGCGGAAGTCGGCTTTACGACCGTTGTTATCGGTTAGCGTGCCGTGATCCATTACCTGCAAGAGCAGGTTAAAGACTTCCGGATGCGCTTTCTCAATTTCATCGAGCAAGAGGACGCAATGCGGATTTTTCACCACCGCTTCTGTCAGCAAACCGCCCTGGTCATAACCAACATAGCCGGGAGGCGCACCAATTAAGCGGGATACGGTGTGACGCTCCATGTACTCCGACATGTCGAAGCGCACCAGTTCGACGCCCAGCGTGCGCGCCAACTGCTTGGTAACCTCGGTCTTGCCAACACCAGTCGGGCCGGCAAAAAGGAAGCTACCAATGGGCTTCTCTGGTGCTTTCAGACCGGCGCGCGAGAGTTTAATTGCGGCACTCAGAACATCAATGGCTTCGTCCTGACCAAACACCGTCATCTTCAGATCGCGTTCGAGATTACGTAGCGCTTCTTTATCGTTGGACGACACCGATTTCGCCGGAATACGGGCAACCTTGGCGACCATTTCCTCAATTTCGGCAACGCCAATCACCTTTTTGCGACGACTCACCGGAAGCAAGCGCTGGTAGGCGCCAGCCTCGTCAATGAGGTCGATAGCTTTATCGGGCAAAAAGCGCTCGTTGATGTAGCGATCCGCTAGCGTCGCGGCCATCTGCAAGGCCTTATCGGCATAGCGAACATGGTGATGCTCTTCGAAGCGCGACTTGAGGCCGCGCAGAATGCGGTAAGTTTCATCCACGGTGGGCTCAGACACATCAATCTTGTGGAAACGACGCGACAAGGCCCCGTCTTTCTCAAACAGATTGCGGTATTCCTGGTAAGTCGTAGAGCCCATGCACTTCAGCGAGCCGTTGGTGAGTGCAGGCTTGAGCATATTGGACACATCCAACACGCCGCCACCTGCGGAACCAGCGCCAATGATGGTATGAATTTCGTCAATAAACAGCACAGCGCCGGGCTGATCGGTCAGTTCATTGATCAATGCCTTGAAGCGCTTCTCGAAATCACCGCGATATTTGGTGCCCGCCAATAGCGAGCCAATATCCAAGGAATACACCACGGCATCGGCAATGGCTTCCGGCACTTTCTTTTCCACGATCAGCCAGGCCAGGCCTTCGGCAATCGCAGTCTTGCCAACGCCCGGCTCACCCACGAGCACGGGATTGTTCTTGCGACGGCGGCAGAGAACTTGAATAGCGCGCTCAATTTCATGCTCTCGACCCACCAAGGGATCTAACTTGCCCTTTTTCGCCATCTCATTGAGGTTGACGGCGTAGTTTGCCAGCGCGCTATCGGCCGCAGCTTCTGGCGCTGCCTCCTGATCGCTGCTATCGCCATCGCGGGAGTCTTCTTCCGGCTGCCCGCCGTGGGACAGGTAGTTGACCACGTCCAAACGACTAATGCTTTGCAGCTTGAGCAGATAAACCGCTTGGGATTCCTGCTCAGAGAAAATCGCGACGAGCACATTGGCGCCGTTGACTTCACGCTTACCGGAAGACTGAACATGGAAGACCGCACGTTGTAATACGCGCTGAAAACCTAGAGTCGGCTGCGTTTCACGGCCTCCATCAGGCACCGGCAGCAAGGGCGTTGCTTCATCCACATATTGTTGCAGCTCGCGACGCAGCGAAATAACATCTGCACCACAAGCCTTCAAGGCCTGCACCGCAGATTCATTATCCAGCAACGCCAGCATGAGATGCTCAACGGTGATGAACTCATGGCGCTTGCCGCGTGCATCACGGAAGGCCAAATTGAGGGTCAGTTCTAGTTCACGACTTAACATGCCTGCCACTCCTTGCCATTGCTTTAAAGCATGGGCTCTGCCTGACACAACAGGGGATGTTCGTTCTGTTGTGCATATTCGACGACCATGGCCGCCTTGGTTTCCGCAACATCTTTTGAATAACTACCCACGCCGGCACGGCCGTTATGGTGAACTTGTAGCATCAACTGAGTCGCTGCATCAGCGTTCAGCCCAAAGAAGCGAAGCAACACCTCTATAACAAACTCCATAGGAGTGTAATCGTCATTTAAAATCACAACTTGATAGCGACGAGGGTGTTTAAGCTCTGGCTTAACGACTTCAACCAGAGCAATGCCCTGACCGTGCAGGTCATTATCATCCCTTGCACCTTGGCCGGTATCCGGCCCCGCATAAGGCTGTTTCAAGCTGCAAAGATGATGCGTAGAGAGCATGGAATCGTTCATGAGGGTAAGACTGATGGTTTCTTGCTTTCGTGTCTGCATGACAAGACTTTAACAGATGTCTTTGCTCTAACGACAAGCCCCTAAAATGAAAAAAGCCTCCAATCGTTTGCCGATAGGGGGCCATTTTAGATTCACACGCGCGTGAACGTTGACTTACGTATGGTTGATGATCGCATCACCAAATTCAGAGCAACGCAGCATCATCTCCGCAGACAGAATGATGGGTTAATTCGGCACATTCAGGGACAGGTCACCCATTCTGCAGGTACTCCGTCTCAAGTGCGGCGCGGGTAGCGCCAATATGCGATGGATGAAATCGTTCTTGTTTCGGACGAGTATACTCAACCGTTTTGTTGCCCCCAAGGTATCCCATGGACACGCGCGCACACTCAAATCGGCATCGTAGACCACGGTCCCAGCTGGCTGATGCACAGCCAACTGCACTACTGCTGTTGCTGAACAAGCCGTTTCAGGTTTTGTGCCAGTTCAGTGCGCATGAGGGCAAGCAAACACTCGCCGACGTGCTCTATTCTGGGCAACGCGCCGCAGATAAACACTTTTCAGGCCTATATCCGGCCGGTCGCTTAGATTTTGATTCGGAAGGCCTCTTGATTCTGACAAACCACGGGCCATGGCAGGCTCGCATCGCGCATCCGCGCTTTAAATTGCCGAAAACTTACTGGGCTCAAGTCGAAGGTGTGGTGACAGATGAGGCACTGTTGGCACTTCGCACCGGTGTGATGCTCAATGATGGACCAGCTGTGGCCTTACAAGCGACTCGATTAGAAGCGCCCATGGTGAGCGAACGCGTGCCGCCCATACGCCATCGGGCTGCTATTCCCACGAGCTGGATTGCTTTGGTGTTGGGTGAAGGTCGTAATCGCCAAGTGCGGCGCATGACCGCCGCCGTAGGTTTGCCCACACTTCGCCTGATTCGCGTCGCCATCGGCCCGTGGCAGCTAAACGATTTGGCGGTGGGCGCTTGCCGCGAGATTCCTACCGCCGAGGCTCGCGCCGTTTTAGGCTAAGCCGACGCGTGAAGCCGGGAGTTACGCTCGGGGCTTAGGCAAATGCGCGTTTGGGGCATCGACCCAATGCGCCTGTCCGTTTAACCACTCGCGCTTCCAAAACGGTGCCGAGGTTTTCAAGGCGTCCATCACATACGCCGCAGCGTCAAAGGCATCACGCCGATGCGCCGACGCCACGCTCACGCGCACAATGGTTTCACCCGCTGGCACATAGCCAATACGATGCACAATTTCGCCGGCAACGATTTGCCATCGGCTCTCGGCATCACGCAGTAGTTGCCATAACACGCGCTCGGACATGCCGGGGTAATGCTCAAGATCTATGGCGTCCACATCCCCCAAAGCACTTGCTCGACGCACCTGACCGGTAAACGTCACGGTGGCACCGACGCCCGCCAGCGCTTGCCAGCCTTCAACCGCCGGGCAATAGGGTGAGAGGGTCTTGTCGACTATTTCAACGCGCCAAGGCTCCTGAGTCATCACTCAGCCTCCGGTGACTGGCGGGAAGAATGCGACTTCATCGTGGTCGTTCAGCTCTACTTCACCGCTCACATTCAGCAGATTTTGATTCAGCGCCACCATCACAGCGCTGGCCTCGGGCCCCACCAGCGCCGACCAGGTGTCGCCGCGCAAGGCCAAGTCGGCACGCAAGGTGCTTACTGTCTGCATGTCCGGCCTGAGCTCGATCACCTCCTCGCTCAGACCCAGTTTTTCTCGAAAACGCGCGAAATATCGAACAGTAATGCGGGGAGCCATGATTCAACTTCTCATCAACGGACTAAAGAGGCATCGCGCTGCCAATGACCACTGGCACCGCCACACTTGGTTTCTAACTGAATTTGTTCAACCACCATGCCGCGATCCACGGCCTTACACATGTCATACACCGTGAGTGCCGCCACCGATGCTGCTGTGAGCGCCTCCATTTCCACCCCGGTGGGTCCGCTTACCTTGCAGCGCGAACGAATCTGTAAGCCCGGCAGCGACTCATCGGCCTCCAGCGTCACACTCACGCCCGTGAGCATGAGCGGATGACAGAGTGGAATCAGCTCCCATGTGCGTTTAGCCGCCTGAATGCCGGCAATACGCGCCACGGCCAGCACATCACCTTTGGGATGCCCCTGCGCCACAATCATCGCGAGTGTAGCGACCTGCATGCGCACGCGCGCGCTGGCGATGGCCTCGCGAGCGGTATCGGGCTTGTCGCCCACATCCACCATGCGCGCCGCGCCGTGTTCATCGAGGTGTGTCAGTGCCTGTTTCGCTGTCATGGTGCTGGCAATCCGTTAACATAAGCATCCTAGTTTCCGGAATTGCCGTGCATAGCGCCAGCCCAACATGAACTTAGATTCTTCATCCGTTAAAACAGACCGCCCTCTTTCGGGCCAAAAAGTCATTGTTGGCATGTCCGGCGGTGTCGATTCCTCTGTATCCGCTTGGCTGCTGATGCAGCAAGGCTATGCCGTGGAAGGCCTGTTCATGAAAAATTGGGAAGAAGACGACGGCACAGATTACTGCACCGCACGGGAAGACCTGGCCGATGCCCAAGCGGTGTGTGATCGCCTAGGCATTACGCTGCATCAAGCTAACTTTGCGGCTGAATACTGGGACCGCGTATTCGAGCACTTCCTCGACGAATACAAGGCCGGTCGCACCCCAAACCCTGACATTCTCTGTAATAAAGAAATTAAATTCCGCGCCTTTCTCGACTATGCCCTGCAGCTCGGAGCCGACTACATCGCCACCGGCCATTACACCCGGCGCAGTGATGGCAACCCGGCGCAGCTCTTGCGCGGTGTGGATGTCAATAAAGACCAAAGCTATTTCCTGCATGCCGTTGCCGGCACCCAGATCGCCAAAACCCTGTTTCCCGTGGGCGAGATCGAGAAGCCGGAGGTTCGCCGCATTGCCGCAGAACTCGGTTTAGCTACCGCTGCAAAAAAAGACTCCACAGGCATTTGTTTTATTGGCGAGCGCCGCTTTAAAGACTTTCTCGCGCAGTACCTGCCGGCACAGCCCGGCGCCATCGAGACCGATAAAGGCGAGGTCATTGGCGAGCACCAAGGGCTGATGTATTACACCCTAGGGCAGCGCCAGGGCATTGGTATTGGCGGCTTGAAAGATGCCGATGAAGCCCCATGGTATGTCGTGCACAAAGACGTGGCGCGTAATGTCCTGGTGATTGGTCAGGGTCATGAACACTCACTCATGATGAGTCGCTCGCTGTTTGCTCGTGAGATTGACTGGGTGGCGGGGGAGCCTCCGACATTCCCGCTGACCTGCACCGCCAAGACGCGCTATCGCCAACCCGATCAAGCCTGCACCGTGGCGCACGACGGCGAGCGTTATCGTGTCGACTTCCAAGAGACTCAGCGTGCGGTCACGCCGGGTCAATCCGTGGTGTTTTATGTAGGTGACGTCTGCTTAGGCGGCGGCGTGATTGAGGAGACTGTTCCGGCATGAGCCAATTGAATCGTGATAAAACCCTAGCCCTTGCAGCCATTTTTCAAGCGGCTGGATTAGCCAATGAGCTGGCCCGCAAAGGCAGCACAGACAGCTCAGTCGAGGCTTTTTTAACGCAATCGGTGTTGGTCATGGATACCGATAACATCAGCGATATCTACCCAAATCCCGAAGGTCTTAAACCGGGTCTTCGCTGGCTTGAAGGCTGCCTCATGGAGCAAGGGCGCGGTATACAGAATGCGGGTGAAATCATTCGCATTGCGCTGGGCGTGATTCAGGTGGAAGGCCAGTTTAGCCAGCACGAAGGTGTACAAAACACCCTTCGTACCCGCTTGGAAAACATCAATCGTCAGCGCGTCATGAACCCTGACATGAGCAGCACTGAATTGAACAACCTGCTCGGCTCCGCCTACGTCGACAGCCTCGGTCAGCTGCGCTTCCGCGTGCAAATTCGGGGCGATGCCAAGCAATTGCAGGCACCGGGCATGGCCGAACGCATCCGCACCATTCTCTTGGCCGGTGTGCGAGCAGCCTGGCTCTGGCGTCGCCTCGGTGGACGCCGCTGGCACTTAATCTTTACCCGCGGGCAAATCCTTCGGGAAATCCGCGAGATCGCCAAATCGGTGTAAACTTCGCGCCCTCAAAACGCCCTCTTTCCCTTTGCCGCTTCGGAGCCCGTTATGGCGCAATTCACTCAATCCACCACGCTGACCGCCCTGTCACCGGTCGATGGTCGCTACGCTGGCAAGGTCGACGCCCTGCGTCCTATCTTCAGCGAATTTGGCCTGATCAGCGCCCGTGTTGAAGTTGAAGTGCGTTGGCTTCAGCGCTTGTCCGCCCTGCCCGGTGTGGCCGAAGTGCCGACCTTTAGCGCCGAGGCTCAGGCCTTTCTAAATGCCCTGGTGAGCAATTTCTCGTTGGAGGATGCCGAGTGGATCAAAAACAGCGAGCGCGTCACCAACCATGATGTGAAGGCCGTGGAATACTTCCTGAAAGATCGCGTAAAGGCCTTGCCGGAGCTGGCTGCCGTGAGCGAATTCATCCACTTCGCCTGCACCTCGGAAGACATCAACAACCTTTCGCACGCGCTCATGCTGAAAGCCGGTCGTGATGTGGTGCAGGCCCAGATGCAGACCGTCACCGATGCTATCCGTGCTCTCGCTCATCGCTATGCCGATGTCTCCATGCTGTCACGCACTCATGGCCAGACCGCCTCACCGACCACGCTCGGCAAGGAAATGGCCAATGTCGCCTTCCGTCTTCAGCGCCAGATCGAACAGCTCGCGGCCGTGCCGCTGCTGGGCAAGATCAACGGCGCCGTCGGGAACTACAACGCGCATCTGGTGACCTACCCGGATGTCGATTGGCAGGCCAATGCCGAGACCTTCGTGACCTCGTTGGGGCTGACCTTCAACCCCTATACCACGCAGATCGAGCCGCACGACTACATCGCCGAATACTTCGATGCCGTGCGTCGCTTCAACACCATCCTCATCGATTTCGACCGCGATGTCTGGGGCTATATCTCTCTCGGCTACTTCAAGCAGAAGCTGAAGGAAGGCGAAGTCGGCTCCTCGACCATGCCGCACAAGGTCAACCCCATCGACTTCGAGAACTCGGAAGGCAACCTCGGCCTGGCCAATGCCATTCTTGGTCACCTCGCCGAGAAGCTGCCGATCTCGCGCTGGCAGCGTGACCTCACCGACTCCACTGTATTGCGCAACCTCGGTGTCGGCCTCGCGCACAGCGCCATCGCCTACGATGCCGCATTGAAGGGCATCGGCAAGCTGGAAATGAATGAACAGCGTTTGGCGGATGATCTCGATGCATCTTGGGAAGTGCTGGGCGAAGCGATTCAGACGGTCATGCGTCGTTACGGCATCGATGAACCCTATGAAAAGTTGAAGACGCTGACGCGTGGCAAGGGCATTGATCGCGAGCGTTTGCAGACTTTTATCGACACGCTAGACATGCCAGAGTCGGCCAAAGCCGAACTGCGCGCCTTAACGCCCGCCAGCTACATCGGCAACGCCGTCGCACAAGCGCAACGCGTCTAATTACTCGACTCTGGATAGCCCATGCTGCTCACACCCCATGCTGTTGCCGATTGCCTAGCCGACGCCCCATTACCTTGGCTGGGTGGCCTGCGCGCCAGCGAATTCCTCCGCGATTACTGGCAGAAGAAACCGCTGCTGGTGCGTAACGCCTTTCCGGATCTGGCCCGTTTGCTTGAGCCCAAGGAACTGCTGGAACTGGCCGAAACGGAAGATGTGGAAAGCCGAGTTATCGTTGAAGATGGCACTGAGCCATGGGAAATGCGCGAAGGCCCGTTTCACCCCACGGTCTGGCGCAAGCTCAGCCAACGCAAATGGACCGCACTGGTTCAGGCCGTTGACCACTACCTGCCGCCGCTCGCCGATCTCTTAGACCACTTCGCCTTCGTGCCGGAATGGCGCATCGACGATGTGATGGTGTCTTACGCCGTGCCCGGTGGCTCCGTGGGCGCACACTTCGACCAGTACGACGTGTTTTTGTTGCAAGGACCAGGTCAGCGCCGCTGGCAATTAGGCGAGCAGTGCAACGACGACACCCCGCGTCTTGAGCATGCTCAGCTTCGCCTCATTGCCGACATGCCGGTCACCTTTGATGAAATTCTTGGTCCAGGCGACCTGCTTTATGTGCCGCCTGGCCTGGGTCATTTCGGTGTGGCACAAACCGAATGCCTGACTTACTCCGTGGGCTTCCGCGCGCCGTCCTTGGGTCATATTCTGGAACAAGTTGTGGATGCGGTACTGCTCGAACGCGGCACCGAGCAGCTCTATAGCGATGCGGGTCGCGCCCTGCCCTCGCACCCCAGCGAATTAGGCCTGAGCGATGTCACCACACTCGCAACGACCTTGCAAAGCTGGCTACAACAACCGCTATTGTTCCCGACTGCACTCGCGCCCTTCCTCAGCGAAGCCAAATACGACGACTACGAGCCAGAAGGCGAACCCTGCACATTGGCCGATCTCCGCGCTGCCCTCAACGAAGGTATCGACTTATTGCGCGACCCGGCCTCGCGCTGGCTCTGGGAACCCCAAACCCAAACCTTCTGGCGCAATGGCGCTGTGGTCACCGTGCCGGATGCGGTCAAGCCTTACCTCCCGCAGCTACTGACGGGCCGACGTCACGTTGCCGCAACGCTTGCCCAGCTTCCTGAAGCTGTGCTGAGCTGGCTCGCCGAGGACATCAGCGCAGGCTACTGGCTTCCCGTTGAAGGCGCGCCATCTGCAGGCGACGCCGCGGGCACTGGAAGCCACTGATGCAACTCCATGAGTTGGCTTGGACTGACTCACCCGAAACTGCTCTCTCGGCCGTTCGCGACCTGCCTTGGCCACTGCTGCTAGACAGCCAAGCAGCAGGTCGCTGGGATATTGTGGTCGCGGCCCCGCGTGCCTACTCGTGGCAAACTCCGGCCGGTTGGCAACACGCCCACTGGCCAGCGACCAACCTCACTGCCGATGCCGATGCCTTTGCCGTCATGCAGGCGCTACAGGACTGGGGTGGCCCCGAAGCGCCGCGTGCGGAGCAGACGCAGGACTGGCCCTTCGTGAACGGTGTGATGGGCTGCTTGGGCTACGCCAGCGCCAGTGAGCGCGGCCTGCCGACCCCGCGCCACGATGACTGGCCACTGGCCATCCTCGCCTACTACGATCAGGGCTGTGTCTGGGACCATGAGCAGCGTCGCTGCTTTGCCTGGAGCCTGAATGCGCAGACCTGGCCCGATTGGTTGGCGCGCCTACAATCGGCCACCGCCGCACCCTGCCAGTCTTTGCAGCTCACTGCACCATTCCAGGCCCTGACCTCGCAACCTCGCTACGCCGCCGATATTGCCCGCATTCACGACTTCATCCGCGCTGGCGACTGCTATCAGGTCAATTACACGCAGGCCTATGAAGCGCGCTGTGAAGGCGAGCTCTGGGATGCCTACCCAACGCTGCGCCCGCTCGCCCTCGCGCCGTATGCGGCTTATTGGCGTCTGCCCTGGGGCGAGATACTCTGCCTCTCGCCGGAACAGTTTCTCGGCATCCACCAGCAGCGCATCACCACGCGCCCGATCAAGGGCACGCGCCGCCGTCAGGCCGATGCCATCGCCGATGCCGCCGAGGCCAGCGCGCTGCTGGCCAGTGCCAAGGACATGGCCGAAAACATCATGATCACCGATCTGCTGCGCAACGATCTTAGCAAACATGCGGTGATTGGTAGCGTGCAAGTACCGCAGCTCTGCGCACTGGAAAGCTTTGGTCAGGTGCATCATTTGGTTACGACCATTGAGGCCACGCTGGCTGCCGACGCCAATGTCGCCAGTGTCTTGCGCGATGCCTTCCCCGGTGGCTCCATTACTGGCGCGCCGAAAAAACGTGTCATGGAAATCATCGAAGACTTAGAGCCAACGCCGCGCGGCTTGTATTGCGGCAGCTTGTTCTACTGGGATGCCAGCGGCCATTTCGATAGCAACATCACCATCCGCACACTGGTATTGAAAGATGGCACGCTGCGCACTTGGGCCGGCGGCGGTATCACGCTGGACTCGCAGTGGCAAAGTGAATGGGAAGAATGTGGCAACAAGATGGGTGGCATCATGCGGGCCTTAGAGCAGCGCTGAACCTCTCGCTGCACGCATAAAAAAAGCGCCCTGTGGCGCTTTTTTCGTCTCATCGCTGACCCTTACGGAATCTTACGCAGCGAGGCCTTGCGAATCTCGGCCTTCAGCTCTTCGTAGTTGTGCGTGACTGGGAACTGCGGGAACTCACGAATCACATTCTCCGGTGCATCGAACAAAATGCCCTGCTCGGCCTCGCTGAGCATGCCCGTGTCGTTATAGGAGTCACCGGCGGCGATGCAGCGATAATTCAGCGAGTGGAAGGCCTTAATGGCCATCGTCTTCTGATCTGGCTGGCGCAGCTTGTAATCGGTGATGGTGCCATCTTCCGCGACTTCCAGCTTGTGGCAGAACAGCGTTGGCAGATCGAGCTGCTCCATCAGCGGGCGTGCGAATTCGTAGAACGTATCGGACAGGATGATGAGCTGGAAATGGTCGCGCACCCAGGCCAGAAACTCGCGCGCGCCCGGCAAAGGACCCATCTCGGCGATGACCGCCTGAATATCCGGCAGACCGAGCTTGTGCTCGCGCAAAATACGTAGGCGCTGCTGCATCAGCACATCGTAATCAGGGATGTCACGCGTAGTGGCCTCAAGCTCCTTGATGCCCGTGCGCTTGGCAAAATTGATCCAGATTTCCGGGACCAGAACGCCTTCCAGATCGAGACACACCAATTCCATCGCAACACCTCATTGCCAGCCAGAGAGAGCCGGCGGCGGTGCCGGCAAATTTTGCGCAAAGGTTACTGGCAAGCCTCCCAGCATGCAACGCTGATAAGTGCTCTGCTATGCTTGCATCCTTGTCGAGTTTGACTCGCTCCGTCATTTTCAAGGATACCATCCATGCCAGTTACCGCCGAACAAGTCGCCGCCTGGGCCGCCGAATACGACGGCAAGAGCCCGCAAACCCTGCTCAAATTCGCGCTGACCACCTTCCCCGGTCTGGCCATCTCGTTCAGCGGTGCCGAAGATGTCGCGCTGGTCGACATGGCGGTGAAGAGCAAGCTACCCTTCCGCGTCTTCACGCTCGATACCGGCCGCCTGCACGCCGAGACCTATCGCTACCTGGATACCGTGCGCAAGCACTACGGCATCCGCATCGAGACCATGTACCCGCAGGCCGAGGCCGTGCAGCAGCTGGTCAATGACAAGGGTCTATTCAGCTTTTATGAGGACGATCACAAGGAATGCTGCGGCATCCGCAAGGTCGAACCGCTGCGCCGCATGCTGTCGACCACCAACGCGTGGATGACCGGCCAGCGCAAGGACCAGAGCCCTGGCACGCGCAACAGCGTGCCGCAGATCCAGCTCGACACCAGCTTCACCGGCAACGATGGCGCGCTAGTGAAATTCAATCCGCTGGCGAACTGGTCATCCGGCGAAGTCTGGGACTACATCCGCGCGCTGGAAGTACCCTACAACCCGCTGCATGAAAAGGGCTACATCAGCATCGGCTGCGAGCCCTGCACCCGACCTGTGCTGCCCGGCCAGCATGAGCGTGAAGGGCGCTGGTGGTGGGAGGAAGCCACTAAAAAGGAATGCGGGCTGCATATGGGGAATGTGGAGACGGTTTCGTTCGAGATTCGCGGTTAAGTCAGCGGAAACCTCTCCACCTCGGGCAGCGCATGAACCTGCTGCATCCATTGCAGCCGCTCTGCCACCTGGATTTGCAGCTTGGGCGGTAACGCATCCGGGTCATCCAGCGTGGCAGTCTGCACATCCACGATGCCCGGCAGATGTTCAGCATTACGATAAAACAAGCCCGTGCCGCACTCAGGGCAGAAACTGCGCAGGGTGGCCCCCGACGAATTAATCGTTTTCGGCTGGCCACTCAGCACAACGAGGGCTGACTCAGGAAACATCGCCCAAGAGACGACGGGCGCTCCCGCACTCCGGCGGCAGTCTTTGCAATGGCACAGCGCCACCGAATAGGGACTGCCAGAGAGCTGATACGTAATGGCTCCGCACAGACATTGACCTGTGTAGTTCACGGCGCACCTTCTTAATTGGCTGCTCAAGCAGCTCCACTGCATCCGAAACTGCCATGCCGTTAAAAACTCGGCAGCTCCCGACCCTTGAACAAATGATCCACTTCGGCACGGGCATCGCCGCGATTCAACACCGACTCCACCAGCCCCCGCGTTAAATGCGGGGCAAAAGTTTCAATGAAGTCGAACATGAAGCCGCGCAAGAACGTACCGCGCCGGAACCCGATGTGCGTGGTGCTGGGCTCGAACAAATGCCCGGCATCCAGCGCCACCAGGTCACTTCCATCTTTCTCGGCTTCAAAGGCCATGCTGGCAATAATGCCCACGCCCAAACCCAGTCGCACATAGGTCTTAATCACGTCGGCATCGGTAGCGGTAAACACGACGTTGGCGGCCAGACCGGCTTGGCTAAAGGCTTCGTCTAACTTGGAGCGCCCGGTAAAGCCGAACACATAGGTCACAATAGGGAATTGCGCGACAGCTTCCAGCGTGAGCTTATCCAATTGCGTGAGTGGATGACCCTTGGGCACAACCACGGAGCGATTCCACTGATACGCTGGCAGCATGACGAGATCAGTAAAGTGCTCTAGGGCTTCCGTGGCGATGGCGAAATCGACTGTGCCGTCGGCCGCCATTTCAGAGATTTGCTGTGGCGTGCCTTGGTGCATGTGCAAGGCCACGTCCGGGAACTTGTCACGGAACTCGGCAATCACCGGCGGCAAGCGATAACGCGCCTGCGTGTGGGTAGTGGCCAGGCTCAGGCTGCCTTTGGCTTCGTCGGAGAACTCCAGCGCGACCTGTCGAATAGACTCAGTCTGGCGCAGCACTTCACCTGCGAGCTTAAGGATAGCCTGCCCGGCCGGCGTGACGCGCGTGAGGTGCTTGCCGTTGCGGGCGAAAATTTCCACGCCCAGCTCATCTTCCAGTAAGCGAATCTGCTTGCTGATGCCGGGCTGCGAGGTGAACAGGGCATTGGCCGTTTGCGAAACATTCAGTTCATGCTGGGATACTTCCCAGATGTAACGCAGCTGCTGCAACTTCATCATCAAACTCCGACCGATATAACTCAATGCTATAAAGCTAGCATGAAAAATTCTTAGCTAAACGGTTAAAAACCCACTATTTTCGCCGCCCATCCTGTTTTCCTAGGCCATCTCTGCAATGCCCCTCGCGCCACACGATTTGCTCTTTATTCTTTCCGGCGCACTGGTCGGCTTTGTTGTGGGTGTGACCGGCGTGGGCGGTGGTTCGCTGATGACCCCGCTGCTAACCCTGATGGGCGTGCCGCTGCACACGGCGATCGGCACCGACTTGCTATATGCCTCCATTAGCAAAACCGGTGGCGCCATCGTTCATCACCGGCATCGCAACATTGATTGGCGCATCACCCTAACCCTCGCGGCAGGCAGCTTGCCCGCAGCGCTGCTGACCGTTTGGGGCCTGAAATACTGGTTCCCAGACGCCAGTGCCTACAAAAGCATTCTCACCCACGCCCTCGGCTTTATGCTGCTGGTGACGGCCCTGAGCTTGCTGCTGCGACCATGGCTGCAGCGCCGCCTGCAAGCACGCACACACACACCGGTACGCGACTTCTTGGCTCGCCATCAAACCGCGGCAACCATCGCAATGGGTGTGGCACTGGGCGTGCTGGTTACGTTGTCGTCGATTGGTGCGGGCGTGTTCGGCGTGATGGTCTTGGTGACGCTGTTCCCGGCCTTGGCCATGATTCGCATCATCGGCACCGATGTGACCCATGCTGTGTTGCTGACCTTGGTGGCGGGTCTGGGTCACCTCAGCATGGGCAATGTCGATTGGCATCTGCTCGGCCTGCTGCTCATCGGCTCACTGCCTATGATCGTCATCGGCACCAACCTCAGCTCGCGCATGCGAGAGGATCTGATTCGCCCCATTTTGGGCGTGACGCTCATGCTACTCAGCGTGAAGTTCATCTTTTTCTAAACTTTGCTTTTCGCCACTTTGCGCTATTATCGCGGGCTTGCGTGGAGACCGCTATGAACCCAGCTGACAATACCGTCGTCGACCTCAATATTCGTTCCATCGATGTCCTGATTACGCCTGAAGAGCTCAAGCGTGATTTGCCCCTCACACCAGCCGCACGTGCTGCGGTGGTTGAGGGCCGTCAGGTCATCCGTAACATTTTAGATGGCAAAGATCACCGCCTGTTTCTGGTGATCGGCCCCTGCTCCATTCATGACGTGAAAGCAGCGCATGACTATGCCCAGCGCCTGAAAGCGCTGGCCGCGAAGGTCAGCGACACGCTCTACCTGGTCATGCGTGTGTATTTCGAGAAGCCGCGCACCACGGTGGGCTGGAAGGGTCTGATCAACGATCCGCGCATGGATGACACTTTCCGTATTGAGGAAGGTCTACATGTCGGTCGTAAGCTTCTGATCGAACTCAACGAACTCGGCCTGCCCTGTGCCACCGAGGCACTCGACCCGATGTCGCCGCAGTACATGCACGACCTCATCGCCTGGTCAGCCATTGGCGCGCGCACCACGGAGTCGCAGACGCATCGCGAGATGTCGTCGGGCCTGTCGTCGCCAGTCGGCTTCAAGAACGGCACCGATGGCGGCCTGAAAGTTGCCACCAACGCCCTGCTCTCCGTGCAGAACCCGCACAGCTTTCTGGGTATCGATAACCAAGGCAAAGTCGCGGTCATCAACACCACCGGCAACCAGTACGGCCATGTCGTGCTGCGCGGTGGCGATGGCAAGCCGAACTACGATTCAGTGTCGGTGGCGCTGGCCGAACGCGAGCTGGAAAAGGCGAAAGCGCCGATGAACATCATGATCGATGCCTCACACGCCAACTCCAACAAGGACCCGGCCTTGCAGCCGCTGGTCATGGACAACGTCGCCAACCAGATCGTCGAGGGCAACAAGTCCATCATTGGCATGATGATCGAGTCGCACATCAAGTTCGGCCGTCAGGACATCCCCAAGGATCTGTCGCAGCTGGTCTACGGTCAGTCCGTAACCGATGGCTGCATCGATTGGGAAACCACCGAGAAAGCCGTACTGTCCATGCACGCCAAGCTCAAGGATGTGCTGCCGACGCGGCGCTGAGCGCGACGCTGACGCTGCCCCATTGACGTCAGCCTAGCATCCCGATAATACTGTCCTTATGAACAGTATTATCGGCAAACCCCTCATCCCATTCATTCGTCGTCGCTTCGCGTTTTTCGATGCGCTGATTCCGGCTGGCTTTCCCTCGCCAGCCGCCGACTACGTACAAAACACCATCGATCTCCATGAGCGTCTGATTCACAACGCCGCGGCCACGTTCTTTGTGCGCGCCTCCGGTGACTCCATGCGCGATGCCGGCATTGTTGATGGCTCGGTGCTGGTGGTGGATGCCTCACGCCCGCCCGTCTCTGGCCATATTGTGGTGGCCTGCTTGGATGGGAAATACGTGGTCAAGCGCCTGCGTCACAACCAGGGCCGCGTCGAGCTGCACTCGGAAAACAGCCTCACGCCCTACCCCGTACTGCGCCCCAGCACCGATTTGCAGATCTTCGGGGTGGTCACCAGTCATATTGTGGAACACCTAAAAAAACCAAGGAAAAGCTAAGCTCATGGCGCTGTATGCTCTGGTAGATGCCAACAATTTCTACGCCAGCTGCGAGAAAATTTTCGACCCCGCACTGGCCGACACGCCCTTGGTGGTGCTGTCCAATAATGACGGCTGCATTGTTGCACGCTCGGCCGAGGCCAAGGCGCTGGGCATTCCCATGGGTGCCCCCATGCATCAATGGCAGGCCTTTTGCGATGCTCACGGCGTGATCAGCAAAAGCTCCAACTACACCCTCTATGGCGACATGAGTGCGCGCATGTTGAGCATTCTGCAAGACATGTGCCCTCAGGTAGAAAGCTACTCCATCGACGAGTCCTTTCTCGACCTCGCCGGCTATGCCGATGCCCGTGCCTATGGCCTTCGTATCCGCCAACGCTTGCAGCAAGACATCAAAATCACCTGCGGCGTGGGCATAGGCGCGACGAAAACGCTGGCCAAATTCGCCAACCACCTGGCGAAGAAGCAAGCGGAATTCGCGGGCGTCTGCCAACTCAGCGCCAGCACCTGCGCGCACACTCAGGCACTCATGGCCGCCTACCCTGTGGCCGAGGTGTGGGGCGTGGGGCGACAACTGAGCGCACGCTTACAGACCGATGGCGTGGAGACCGTTTTAGATTTAGCGCGCTGCGATCCGCTGGCCATTCAGCAGCGCTATGGCATCGTGCTGGCAAAAACCGTGCGCGAGCTTCGCGGTGAGCCCTGCCTCACGCTCGAGGACGTCGGCCGCCCGAAACAGCAAATCATTGCCTCGCGCTCGTTTGGCACCACGATTACTGACCCCAACGCCATCAAAGCCGCCATTAGCCATCATGTCAGCCGAGCGGCCGAAAAGCTGCGTGCTCAGCAAGGGCAATGCGCACACCTGTATGTCATGTTGCGCACCAACCCATTTCGCGAACAAGATACGCAATATCGACGCAGTATTTTGGTGCCACTCGCGCAAGCCTCTGCCGATACCGGCCTACTTCTCGCAGCCGCCATGCGGGGTTTAAAACAGATTTTTGTCCCGGGTTTGCGCTACCACAAGTGCGGCGTCATGCTCGGTGAAATCAGCCCCGTCGGCCAACAGCAAACCGATTTGTTTGCCCCGGTTGATGACCCGAAACGCTTGCGTCTCATGGGCCTGATGGATCGAATCAACCGAGATCAAGGCGCTGGCACACTGCAACTTGCCAGCACACAACTCAGCAACACGTGGCAAATGCGTACCGGCAATCGCTCGCCACGCTACACCACCTGCTGGGACGAATTACCGATCGCCTATGCCTGAACGGCAGCGCAATCGTTATACTGACCCACATTGCCGACAGGGAGACTGGCTCGATGATGAACACCCGCTTACAAGCCCGCGTCACAGAGCACTTGGAAACGCTGATGGCCGAAATCCGGCCACTCCCCAGCGAGCGAACACACTTAGACTTCAGCTATCGCCTCAACGATGACGCCTTTATTGTGCAGCAGCACGCGCGCGCCCTCGATGCCGAAATGCTGGTCGCACATCCGGTGTTAAAAGTCCTGCATAGTGAAGACCCGGATGGCTGGCTGCTCTACGAGCTCAACAGCGACGGCCACTGGCAAGCCTATGCCGACATGGTGTTTAGCGCAGACCTGAGCGATGTCATGGGCGTCGCCCGACGCATGGCGGGCCTGGAAGAGCAACGCCCCTCCATCTCAGTGGCGAGCTAGCCCTGTAGACTTGCAGGCGCACCCAAACTTGCTAGGGTGCGCGCCATGTCCAACACACAAAGCAACCTGCACAGCCACTCCCGCGACGCTGACCTGCTACGCACGCTTGCCCTAGCGCTGGGTCAGCCCGTGGTCATCGCCGGCATGACCTTGAGTGGCCCACGCTATCATCGTGACCACCTAACTGCGCTCAGCCTTGCCACGCTCGACGCCGGCACCGTGAGCCTGCAACACTGGTCCAGCACCGCCGATATCGCACCACTCACCACACCCGATCACCCGATCAACGGCCTCTGGCAAGACCATTGGCTCATCGCTCACAGTGCACGCCTGCACTACGCCTATTTAAAAGCGACTTGGGCACGCGCCGATCAAAACCTACAGCTCCGCACCCTGTGTGCTCAGCGGCTAAGGCAAACGCTGAATCTTCCGGTCTGGCCGTTAAAGGGTGACGCCAGTGAGCGCCTCCGGCAAACGTTAGATAGCCTCCACGATGCGCTTGAGCAAGCAGGCCTCTGTGCCGTTCAAACCGCCATCAGCACGCTGAAAAAGCGCCCCAGCCTGCCGCCGTATTTAGATGAAACGCTGGTGGATGAAATGCCCACCCGCTGTGGCGTGTATTTTTTTCATGGCGACAGTGGCCTGCTCTATATCGGCAAAGCGAAGAACATCCGCCAGCGCGTACTCAGCCATTTCAGCAACGACATCAGCGATGCCAAAGAAATGCGCATGGCGCAGCAGGTACGGCATATCACGTGGGAGATCACCGCCGGTGAACTGGGTGCTCTGCTCCGCGAAGCGCGCTATGTGAAAACCCTACAGCCTCTGCATAACCGACAATTACGCCGGCAACAGAAGCTGATCTCGCTCACGCTCGCTGCCAACCCCGATGGCCTGTTGCAACCTCACTGGCTCGATAGCGATGCCGTGAATGCCGCCCAATCGCTCTACGGTTTGTTCACCTCACCCGCCGCTGGCAGCAAATTCCTGCGGCAACTGGCCAGCAACCACGGGCTCTGCGATTACGCACTAGCCCTGGAGCGCCGACTCAAGCGCCCTTGCCCCTCACGCCAGCTGAAGCGCTGCCAAGGCCTCTGCGACGGCAGTGAAACCATCATGAGCCACAACCAACGCCTGCAAGCCGCTTTAACTGCACACGCGGTGATGACTTGGCCCTTTGATGGCGCCGTGGTTATTACCGAAACCGATGCCAGCAATGGCGACACCGATTTTCACGTGATTCAACACTGGTGCTGGCTAGGCAGCACAGCACACGCTCACGAAATTGAAGGCATTGCGCGAACACCCACGCAAGCGCTGCTCGATAAAGACAGCTACCGGCTCTTGGTGAAAGCCCTGCTCGGGCTATCGCCGTTACCGCATCGGTTACTCACGCCAAGCGCCCGCTGAAAAGAAATGGCGGAATTATGGTCATCTAAACGTCGCCGCACTTGCCCAACGCCAGACTAGGCAATACACTACGCGCCGCTTGATTAGCTCAACGTTAGTCAGCATGGGTCGTTAGCTCAGTTGGTAGAGCAGTTGGCTTTTAACCAATTGGTCCTGGGTTCGAGTCCCGGACGACCCACCAATAACTTGTTGATCTTCAACAGAAAAAAGGCGCCCTATAGGCGCCTTTTTTTTCGTCCTCACGTTTGTGCCAAATTTGTGCCAGTGCTGTGCCAGATCTCGCCGAGCCTACTTTTCGTAAGCCAACATACAGCTCCGCTTCCTGACCAATTGTTTAATTCTGCACTGATCGACGAATTGGTGAGTCAGCACACGCATGACAAATCACATCACTAAAAACCAAAATGAGCCCCTGCGCCAAACAGCGTAGCCAATCCTAAAAAGGCAAAGATGGCTGCAGCGATTGAGTGAACCCACTTCATCGGTATCCTGGAGGCCAATTTGTCACCGGCAAAAACAGCGGGCACATCGGCGATGAGCATGCCGAGCGTCGTGCCCATGATCACAAGCACAGGAGCCGCATAGTGAGCCGCCAAGGCAACGGTAGCAATTTGCGTCTTATCGCCCATTTCAGCCAGGAAGAAAGTCACCAAAGTCGCTCCAAAAACTCCGAAGTGTTTGGCAACTTGAGTCTCTTCCTCGTCAATTTTGTCAGGGACCAAAATCCAAACAGCCATGCCAAGGAACGACACACCAAGAACCCAACGCAAAATCTCTGGCGTCACCGCATGCGTAATCCAAGCCCCCAGTGCACCGGCCAGGCCATGATTCAATAAAGTTGCTACGAAAATGCCCAAAATAATCGGCACGGGCTTCTTGAATCGCGCTGCCAACATAAAAGCCAAAAGTTGAGTCTTGTCGCCGATTTCAGCGAGAGCAACGACGCCAGTGGAGACAAAAAAAGATTCCATGAAGAGTTCCTAGGTAAGGTCCGGTAACGAGGTATGGCCAGTAAGGGGATTTTTCGCTCGAACTGCCTCGCCAAAACGCAGATAGAGACTGGGCACCACAAACATGTTCAGCGCGGTGGATGACAGCAGACCAAACAAGATGACCACCGCCATGGGGGCTTGGATCTCGCTGCCAGGCTCACCCGCCGCCAAGGCCAGCAAAACTAACCCGGCAGGATTTGAAGTCTTAAACGAAAAGGCTTAACGGGGGACGAAAAAGCCGATCAGGAATGGCGTGAGACATGCTGTCAGGCGGTGGAGCATTCAGCACCATCCGACCCGTAGGCGCATCGAAGAGTTGAATATGTGCAAGGCTTGCCGGCATATGCCCGAGCAAGTGACCCATCATGCTATGGGCATCAAGGTGTGTATCAGGTGAAACTAGATCAGCGCCATCACCTATGTCGTCATGATGCTCCAACACCCCTACATGATGCCCTGAACGCCCATCATGATCATGCACGATCACCATCTGCCAGCCGAGGCTGGGAGACAGGAAGGTGGCCAACATGAGCAAGAGCGTCATGCGGCAAATCAGATGATGAGTGAGCGTCTGCATAGGTATGAGAAACTAGCACTGGCCTTGGGGCAACACAACCGACAGCGCAGCATGAAAACACCCTCAGTTTTTCAGCGGAGGCTGTTTTCTAGCCCGCTCCACTTTCGCCCAGCGCTGCAAATACGCTTCCGCCGAACGAAATACATACTTCAGTGCTTTCTCACCATCGGGCTGCATTTGGATATCGGCCAAGTAGTCGGGAAACAGGCCGTAATGCGCCACGCCATCCACATTTAAGTCGTAGACGCGCTGTCCAGAAACTTGTTTGTCAAAAACCACGCGCCCGTCATAGGACTTGAACGGATATTTTAAGGGCTTAGAAGCCACATCTTCGCGTGGGCGCGCTTGAATATGCAGGCCATTAATGTCCGAACCCATGCCGGTTGCCAGCTCGCGCGTATTGCCAAAGAGCTTAAGGTGCAAGGCCTCCAAGTCGTTCACAAAGGTAATGAAATCCGTACTCGTGCTATCGGGTAACTGGGAAATGAGCCCGCCGGTTTGCAGAATACGGTCGGAGTCTTTGGTTTTGGCAGAAACTTCCCCCGTGTGCCCAGAGAACACGGGCACACCACGCGCTTGAGCAATATCAAAGATGCGATTGCGCGCCAAAGTGCCCGTGTGATCGGTCTCGACCCAAATCCCGTAGTCAATCAAGCGATGGATAAAGTGATCCCCCAGCGGCGTCAGCCCTCGGGCATTACGTTGGCATCCCGTGACGGGCTGCACCGGCGGCGGGTTAGTGAACATCAGCAAAATCGTGTCAAAAATGCTGCGTGACTCGACTTGGGCCTCATTCGGCTGAATGTTATCGGGGCCATCACAAGGCACGGTGGCGTATGGGTGACCGGTTTCCACTAAGTTCGCCACGCTATACAACGCATTCATGGCCGGCTCATCGGTCAGTCGCGTACCGCCAAAGGCGTTGTCCACTAGGTGGATCGGGAAAATGGCGCGTATGCCGCGTTCATACCACGTGTTCAGATCGCGCTCGATGGATGCCTCCGTGCAGTCCGGCCGGTCCAGAAACTCACCGCAATCAAAGATTTTTTCATTTTCGGTACCGAGCACCACCGCCATCTGCCCTGACTCAATCACGCGTCTGGCTTCGGCCGAGCTGGTCACAATGCGAAAAAATCCTAGTCCGGGGCCGCCCGCCTGAGCATCAATATAGTCTTGCAGACCCAGCACTAATTGCCGCTGCACCTCAATGGTTTCCATTTCATTGCAGTCCGTGCCTTTCAGCGGCCAGAGCAAGCAAAGTCCCTCGTTGGCCACCAAATGATTAACCATGAGGCGCAGCCCGCCCATCCAAGCGCGCTTAAGCCACATGTAATAGGTCTGCTGATGAATCTGGCCGCCATAACTCGGCCAGTCCTTAAAAGTTGGCCAGCCCACCACATCATGTTGCGGTGGCCCTTGATTCGGATTGACCACCACATCCACCAGCGCCAGCTCTCCCGTTGGGCCATGGTTTTCCTCACAGCGACCCAAGGCATGGGTAACACCAAACTTATGAAATGGCTTGCCGTAACCTAAGCGGCCACCGAACATTTCATGTCCGCCTAAATGCATATGTGTTTCTGCATAACCAAAGACCGTGCCATCCGGGTTACGGCCTTTGAAGGGCTCGCCTTGGGCATTCACGGATATCTCGGGAAACTCGGTGCAACCGGTGGCCGGAATAAAACGAAATTGACTGGCACCGGACTCAGCTAAAAGCCCCTGCTCGGTGACCACATTCACTACATCCAACGCGCCGGCAGCTCCACTGATTCGCCATTCCGAGCTGTCGTCCGGCTTGGCTTGCATGGCTAAGGATCGTCCGGCGCCCTCCCGCACAGCACCACTCACCACCAAAGACTGTGCGGTGACTTGCTCCCCGACCTGATCCACACCATCTGCTACTGGGTGCACATCCGCATTTAGGTCAATAAAATCGCCCAAACCTTCCACCGTCTGACCCAGCTGCTTCAAGATATTTTCTAACTGACTGGCGGGCACTTCTGCCGCCAAGGTTTGACTTAAGAAACGCTCCTGTGGATCAAAAAAAACATAATGACCCAAGCGTGTGGGCTTCATAAAAAAAGGCGTGGCGTCTGCAGGCTTCATCACTAAGGAGACCAAACCGGAGGGGCTCGTCTGAAGATAGCCACCCGTACCCTGATGTCGTGCGATGAAGCACTGATTGGCTAACTGATATCGGGGTTCTGCGGTGCGCATGGAGGGTGCCGCATCGGAGTTGCGGCTATTTGGGCGCTCGCTACCACAGCCCACTACCACGATCGCGCAGGCAATAAATAGTAAGTTTCTAGTTCTCATGAATAGATCCTGCAATACAAAGTGATGAAACCCACTCAATATTTTTTTAAGTTATTGTTTTAATTATATATTTTTAATATATATTTCAAATTAAATCTCAAAATAAACTATTTATGTAACTAAATCCAGCCAACGCATCTACGCTACGATGCTAAGAGACGAATCTACTGGGCATTAAGGCATGTGCAGCGGCATTGAATACGAAGGGCAAATGCATCTCTGGAAGGACCCCGCTGTTCACCTGCCCATTCGCCTGCGAGATGGCACATTGAAATGGGTACGCTGGGGAGAACGACACGGCGTCGAGAGCCCTTTTTTCCAAGGCCCTTGTGCCCGCTTAGAGTCCATTCATGAGGGTAAGTGGAACCGATTTAATCCCGTTGCTGTAAAAATCGTAGTGAATCGCTACATGGAGCGCGACCTAAAGAACAAGCCCTACTGGGTGAAAGCACCTGAAGGCGCTGTACTGCAAGGCCTGCTCGCGACGTGGGGTGATGCACAGCGTGTTTATGTTGTGACCACCGAAACACCCACTGAATTTCAACATGTGCAGCCGCGTTGGCCACGCATGATAATCATTGATTAACTTAAGCTATCAATAATTAATAAATAATTAATTTTAAAAAAAACTAGTGCGCACCTAGGATCCAAGATGCTTACTTATCAAGCGAAAGAGGACATACCCATGCGTAAACCCATCAATAATGCTTTGGCTCTCGCCATCGCATTGAGCGGCATGACCTTCATGCCACTCACTGTTCAAGCGAATAACAGCAATAACACGTCAAATCAGTTCTGGTGGCCCGAACTCATCAACCTCGCTCCGCTCCGTCAGCATGCTGCTGAATCTAATCCGTTAGGTGAGAAATTCAACTACGCCCGTGCTTTCTCGAAGTTGGACCTAAACGCTGTTAAACAAGATATCCGTAAGACCCTAACCACATCACAACCTTGGTGGCCCGCTGACTATGGTCACTATGGCCCCTTTTTCATTCGTATGGCCTGGCATAGTGCAGGGACCTATCGTGTGAGCGACGGCCGTGGCGGCGCGGGTGGTGGCCAACAACGCTTCGAGCCGCTGAATTCCTGGCCTGACAACGCCAATCTTGATAAAGCTCGTCGCCTGCTCTGGCCGGTAAAACAGAAATACGGTCGTAGTCTGTCTTGGGCCGACCTCATGGTATTGACGGGCAATGTGGCACTGGAGTCTATGGGCTTCAAAACCTTCGGCTTTGCCGGCGGGCGCACAGATGACTGGGAGCCAGATCTCGTTTATTGGGGGCCTGAAACTAAGTTTTTGGCCGGTGAGCGTCGAGATAAGAGTGGGAAACTATTAAACCCTCTTGCTGCAGTGCAAATGGGGCTTATTTATGTGAATCCTGAAGGCCCCAATGGCGTGCCTGATCCACTGGCAGCAGCGCAAGATATCCGGGAAGCTTTTGGCCGCATGGCCATGAATGACGAAGAGACGGTGGCTCTGATTGCGGGTGGCCACACCTTCGGCAAAGCGCACGGAGCTCATAAGCCAGAAGAGTGCGTGGGCGCAGAGCCCGCTGCTGCTGGCTTGGAAGAACAAGGTCTTGGTTGGAAAAATCGCTGCGGTAAAGGTAATGCTGGCGATACGGTTACCAGTGGATTGGAAGGTGCTTGGTCCGTCAACCCTATCGCTTGGACCTCGCAATACTTAGACAATCTATTTGCTTTTGAGTGGGTGCAGTCACGTAGTCCTGCCGGTGCCATTCAATGGATTCCAGCCAATGGCCAAGCTGCTAATTTGGTACCGGACGCCCACGATAGCAAGAAGCGTCACGCACCGATTATGTTCACCACTGACTTAGCACTTAAGGAGGATCCGGCGTATCGCAAGATCGCACTTAACTTCAAGGAAAACCCCGCGGCTTATCAGCTCGCCTTTGCCAAAGCGTGGTACAAGCTGACGCATCGCGACATGGGGCCCCGCTCGCGATACCTCGGGTCTGAAATACCCAAAGAGACGTTGCTTTGGGAAGATCCACTGCCAGAACGTCAATATGCACTGATCAACGCAGCAGATGTCACTGCGCTGAAAGCCCGTATTTTGGCGTCCGGTTTGAGCCCACAAGCACTCATCCGCACGGCGTGGGCATCGGCCTCAAGCTACCGGGGTACCGATATGCGCGGAGGGGCCAACGGCGCGCGTATTCGTTTAGCACCGCAAAAGGACTGGGCGATTAACCAACCCGCAGAACTGGCGAATGTCTTAGTCAAATTAGAGGCTATTCAGCAACAATTCAACAATGCGAAGGTCGGTGGCAAGCAAGTATCACTTGCTGACCTGATTGTACTCGGGGGCAATGCTGCCATTGAGCAAGCGGCCAAGCAGGCGGGGCATAAGCTACAACTGGCTTTTGCGCCAGGCCGTGTTGATGCCAGCCAAGCGCAAACGGATGTGAGCTCTTTTGCTGCGCTTGAGCCAATGGCTGACGGCTTCCGTAATTATTACGGGGAGCAAGCCACCCTTTCACCGATCAATGCACTGATCGATAAAGCCAATATGCTGACCTTGACCGTGCCTGAAATGACGGTGTTGGTTGGCGGCCTGCGAGCGCTTAATGCGGGTACCGATGGCGAAGGTAAAGGCGTACTCACTGGCAAACCAGGCACCTTAAGTAATGACTTTTTTGTGAACTTGCTCAGCATGGACACGCTGTGGACAAAGTCCGCGACGAAGCCAGGTCTATATGAGGGCAAAGATCGTAGCACTGGCAAGCTTAAATGGACTGCATCGCCAGTGGATCTGGCCTTTGGCTCCAGTTCTGAGCTGCGCGCTATTTCGGAGGTCTATGCTGCGGCAGATGGTCGTGAGCAGTTTATCCAGGACTTCGCCAACGCGTGGACTAAAGTCATGAACTTGGATCGTTTTGATCTGAAAGCAAAGTAAGCACTTAAGTGGCCTGCCATTCTATGGCAGGCCACTTTGCTAAGAGCTCCCTGTGCCGTTAGGCTACAGCGCTGACTACCCAAGCCACTAAAATAAAAATACTGTGGAGTGCTTAACATGAACGGGTTTCAAGCGGCCGCTGTGCTGGCCATTTTTGTCCTATTCGCCGCCATTGAACTTAAACGTGGCCGCTTTTGGGCCAAAGAAGCAACGCAGGAAGATAAATGGCTGGACGCCGTGGTGATGGTCGTCTTCCCCATCATGATCGTGCCCACGATTTTCTTCACCAGCTTCTGGCTGGGCACGCAACACTTCGCAGAGTATCGCGATGTCCTCGCGCACTTGCCGTGGTGGACAATGGCCATCACCCTCCTTCTTGCCGATGACTTAACGCAGTACTGGTGGCATCGCCTGTCGCATAGCACCTGGATGTGGCCCTTCCATCGTGCACATCACTCGGCGGCCTATATGGGCGTCCGTGTCGTCTACCGCAATAATTTCTTTTACTACGCAGCCATGCCTGGCTTATGGCTGTCGGGCGCACTTGTCTTTCTAGGCTTTGGCTGGGTTTACGTGGTCTATTCCGTCATCAAAATGGCCGTCATTGTTGGCGCTCACTCGGAGGCACGATGGGATGAAGCGCTGCACCGACACCGTTGGTTGCACCCTATCGCCTGGGTCTTGGAGCGCACCATCTCAACACCCGCAACACACTACGCCCATCATGCCTTGAGTCAGGATGACGGCATTGGGTATTACCAAGGAAATTACGGCAACTTACTGTTTTTCTGGGACATTCTTTTTGGTACCGCGCGAATCACTCGACGCTACCCACCGACTTTTGGCCTTCCCGATGATCGTCGCTTGGGCAGTGAGCGTTGGTATATCCAATTTTTTTACCCGATTTTTCGCTCTAAGCGCGCAGAGACCGTACTTTCCGGACGCCCGGTTAAAGCACCAGAGAATTAATTAAGACCGGCCTTGTCAGTCATCGGCTCAGTTTCGCCTGCAGCAGCAATCCATTAAAGACGATTTTCAAGGCTGCAATCACCTCGTCACGAGGCTCCCGATAATGGGATAGCAGCCAATTCATGGCCGAGCCACTGACGGCACTGATGACTGCGCGAGACACTAAATTCGCTCGCGTATCGTCGGGTATCCATCGCGGGAAATTGTGCTGCGTTAATTGCTGAAGAAAGGTCACGAAAAACTGAAGCGATGCCGCATAGCGTTGGTCAATTCGTGGGCTGACTCCTAAGACCTCCAACCAAACCACGCGTGCTGTCACCGGGTCTTCTACAAACTTAAACAGGGCATTAAGCGCTGCCGTCACCATGGCATCCCAATCGCTTTTTTCATCCACCGCGTTTATGGCGGCAAGGACGTGAAGCTGCATCTGCCCAATGCGTTCGTCATAGACCGCTTCCAGCAGGTCCTCCATGTCCACAAACGACTCGTAAAAATACCGATCCGTTAAACCCGCGGTTTTGCACAGCGAACGCATATTGGTTTTTCGGTACCCCACGGTACCGAATAAGGTCAGGCCGGCTGCAATAAAGGCAGCGCGCCGACGTGCTTGGCGTACGTCTGGGGCTTCACCGCCATAGAGGCGTGAAGGCGCAATTTCTTTTGCAGGTACGTCCATGAGCATCCAAATCAACCATTCGTCAGTTCGCACTAGTTTACGAAGAAAATAATTTGACGACAACTGTATTCAGATATAAATTGACAACACGCAACATCAGATAGCAATACATCGTCGAGGATATCCAATGCAGCAACATGACATCATCATTATTGGCAGCGGTTTCGGTGGACAGTGTGCCGCCATCAATTTGCTCAAGCGTGGCATCACCGACTTCCGTATCCTCGAACGTCGCGACTTCATGGGGGGCACCTGGTGCCAAAACAGCTACCCCGGCGCGGCCGTTGATGTGCAGTCACCGCTCTACTCCATCTCTTTCGAACCCTACAAATGGACGCAAATGTTCGTCGAACAGGCCGAGCTTGAGGAATACACGAACTTCGTCATCGATAAGTACAAACTGCGCGAGAGAACCGAGACAAACTGCAATGTTGAGCAGGTGCGCTGGCAAGCTGATAAGCAGCGTTGGATGATTGAGACTAGCGCCAAAGGGGTATTCGAAGCGCGTATTGTGATCAATGCATCGGGTCCATTAAGCACGCCCGTCATTCCAAACTTCCCCGGCCGCGACAGCTTCCAAGGCGCAACTTTCCACACCAATCACTGGGACCACGACGTCAGCCTGAAAGGTAAGCGCGTGGCCATTATTGGCAGCGGAGCATCGGCCGCTCAGGCCATTCCGGCCATCGCGCCAGAAGTGGGTCACCTGCACGTATTCCAGCGCACGCCTCACTGGGTCATGCCTCGCCCAGACCGTAAATTCTCCGGCTGGCAACGCGCACTGCTCGGCATCAAGCCGCTGCACAAGGCCCTGCGCTCGCTGATTTATTGGGAACTTGAAACCCGTGTGATTGGCTTCAAATACTCTTCTTGGGGTTTAAAGCAATTCGCCCAGAAAGTCGCACTTCGGCATATTGCAAAGCAAATCAAAGACCCCGAACTACGCGCCGCCGTGACGCCGGACTACACCATTGGCTGCAAGCGCATTATTTTGTCGAACACGCTTTACCCTGCCCTGTGCCGCGACAATGTATCGCTGCATACCAAGGGATCAGGCGTCGCAGAGATCACCCCAACAGGTATTCGCACGCAAGACGGAAAAGACATTGCAGTTGATGTCATTGTCTACTCAACAGGCTACGACGCCACCGACGGCGCAATTTCCTATCCTGTGATTGGGCGCAACGGCACCACCCTTCAGCAGCAATGGGAAGAGTTCCCTCGCGCCTATTTAGGCACCGCGATGCCAGGCTTTCCGAACTTATTTGTGGTCACCGGCCCGAATACGGGCATCGGCCATACCTCGGCGATCTTCGTGATTGAGGCGCAGATGAACTACATCATGAAGAGTCTTGATGCGCTCAAGCAGGCGGGCAAACAAGCCATTGAAGTGAAGCCCGAAGCCGAAGCCAACTACACTCAAATGATCCATGAAGAAATGAAGCAAACGGTATGGAAATCTGGCGGCTGCAATAGCTGGTACCAATCCAAAAGCGGTCACGTCATTGCGATGTTCCCGGGCTTCAGCTTCACCTACCGGCAAATGGCCAATCGTTTTAAGCCCCAACATCACCTGTTTACCTGAGGAATCCGAACATGTCTTTAAAGGATAAAGTCGTCGTTATTACCGGTGCGGGCTCAGGCATGGGGCGTGCTTACGCGAAAGTGTATGCTGCGGCTGGCGCACGCTTAGCACTGAATGATTTTGATGCCGCGAGCTTGGCAGAAACGGTTGCGCTGCATGGTGGAAAAGACACATTAAGTGCCGCCTTTGACGTGTCTGATCGGGAGGCTATGTTTGGCTTCGCTGAAGACGTGATGCGCGCCTTTGGTCAAGTGGATATCGTAATTAATAATGCGGGTGTTGCCGGCGGAAACAAGCCCGTTTGGGAGCTCTCCGTTGCCGACATGGAACGCACTCTGCGCATCAATTTCTATGGCGTGGTGCATGGCACACAGGCTTTTCTGCCGCACATGCTCGCCGCTGGCAGTGGTCAACTGGTGAATGTCTCCAGCATTTTTGGGCTGGTAGGCGCCCCGTTTAGTGGTGATTACTGCGCCAGCAAATTCGCTGTTCGCGGCTACACCGAGGCTCTCATGGCCGAGCTACAAGATACTGGCGTGACGGCTCATCTCGTACACCCCGGCGGCATCGCGACCAATATTGGCAAAGTAGATGGCCAGGAACTTGAGTTCTCTAAGCATTATCTGGTGACGCCGCCTGAAGCGATTGCGACGCATGTGTTACAGGCACTGTTGAAAGGTCGCGCCAAAATTGTTTACGGCAAAGACTCGTTCAAAACTTGGGTGGGCTCAAACCTTGTACCGACCGGCCTGATGGCTAAGCTCGTCTGGCGCGACATCAAGCCGGTATTAGACCTCGCGCCCTACAAAGGCCTGCGTAAAAAATAGAGATCAGCGTATGAAATTTCGTTGTGACCATGCTTTCGAAGCGCCCATTGAGCGTGTCTTGGCGATGTATACCGATGCGGCCTACATCCCTGCCAAGTATGCGGTCATGGGCCTGCGGGAGGTCAGTGTAGTGCGCCGCGATCAGGATGAAGCGCATCTGGATGTCACCCACCGATTCCTTGAGCAGGCCAGCATTACGGTACCCACCATGGCTCGCAAGCTTATTGGAGACAGTGATTGGTTTTCCGTGGCGCAAACGGAACGATGGCATTTTGCCAGCCTGACCGGTGAGCTCATGGTTGACATTGAGCCCTTCAAAAAATTCACGAGCATTCGCTGTGATATGAAGTTACTAGCTACCGCGAGTGGCTGCGTGAACCAAATGATGTGGGATGTGACCTGCTCCGTACCCCTCTTGGGCGGCACCCTGACAAAATTCTTAGCCGACGATATTCAGCGCAAAACTCAGCGCGACGGCGTCGTAGCGCGCCAACTTTTGGCCAGCCACTACTGACGCCGCTTACGTCATCAGAGTGCCTAGCGGCGCGCGAGAAACGCCAGTGCATCGGCAACGGTTTGCTCCGGAATTTCTTCCATGATGACATGACCTGCGGGCGCATAAACCCTCAGTTCATCGTTGGGCATGTGCGCCGAGAAGGCTTGTGCCACGGCCAAGTTGCGATGCGTGTCCTGATCACCCCACATCAACAGCGTGGGCTGTTGAATGCGCTGCAAAGAAGCCGCAGCTTGCGGAATCACCTCATCGTAGGTTTTCATAATGGCGGTAAAGGCTCGGCGGTTTCCCTCGCGCAGCATTAAATCGTAGTAGCGATCTTTATCGGCCTGAGTCAGCTTGGCGGGTTGTGCATAGACATGCTCTAAGGACTGCTCCACCAACGATTTAGGTGTGATGTACCAAGAGAACACACTCGATACCGGCCACTTCGCTAGCTTTAAACCCAAATCAAACGCTTTCGCTTCAGGCACGTCGTAATCTAGTCCGCCCGGCGATAACAGCATTAGCTTAGCCACGCGCTCAGGCGCATGACGAGCATATTGCCACGCGTATAAGCCGCCCAAAGAATTACCCACTAAATGCGTTTGCTTCAACCCCAGCCGGTCGTGAAACGCATCTAAAAAGGCCATCATACGTGCATGACCGTAATTGTTATCAGGAAACGGGCCGGTTAAACCAAAAGCGGGTAAGTCCAAGGAAATCACACGATATTGCTTTGCCAGCTCCCGCTGCCAGACCGCCCAGGTGTGCAAGGACGCTCCCGCGCCATGCAGCAGCAACACTGTTTCTGCCCCCTGAGGATTGCTTTCTCGGTAATGCACGCTCAAGCCATCAATCGTGACGAAGCGTGAGTCAGGATAGCTATAGCGCTGAATCAGTTGCTCTACCGAAATGTCGTCAACAGCCCCAATGCCGAATCCGAAACCCGCCAGCAAGATGGCGCCAAGCCCCAGCCAACGCAGGCGTTTTGATGAACTCAATGACATGACCAACTCCGGTACTGAATTACTTCACATGAAAGTCTTTGGTGATGGGGGGCGTATACGACACATGCCCAAACACGCAGCGCCAGCGCACATCCCAGCGCTTGTTATGCCAGAGCTCATAGAGCACTTGCATTACCCCTGAGAACACCAGTTTTACCGGACTGTGAGTAAGTTCAGGATTGCCCCATAGCCCCACCCTTGGCGCCGTCGGCACTAGGGGTTGATACGTTTTAAACAGGCGGTCCCAGAGCATGAGGAAACCGCCGGCAATATTCACGTTATTGGTTTTGTTTTGGTTGTAGGGCGAGCTGGCATGATGCAAATAGTGGTAAACACCATTGCCGCCGAGATAACTGCTCCAGCGAATAAAGCGACTGCGAATGCCATCTTGGTACATCTTGGTTTGATGGCCGAAGATTTCCGGAATCCACATCACAATGTGATAAGCAAAAATTTCCGCGTAAAGCGGGCGCTCATAAAACAGCTTACTGATCGTGCCAAAAATAAATACCTTGGGTACGACCAAGACGAGAAAAGCTGGAATTGAGGAGATAACCACGGTGGTCGTCATGCCCACCAGAACGGGCGGCATGTGGTGAAAACGATGCAAGACCAACCACAGCACACGGTTGTGATGGCAGAGTCGGTGTATCCAATAATGGAAAAAGCCTTGCAGCTGATAAACCAAGATGAAAGCCAGCAGCAGGGGCAACTGAACCAGCGTAGGCACTTGCTCAATTTGCTGATTTGACCAGGCCACGAGGTTCTGAACTAGCTCAAAGCCTTGCTGAAAGGTGTAACCCTGAGTCACGCCAATGGCGCCAATCAAGGCCATCGTCACCACCACAAAAATAATGTTCAGCGTATTGGCGGTGGTAAACAGGACCAAGGTCTTCAGTGGTAGCTCAGACCCAGCATGGCTCACACGCCAATGCCCTAAGGCAAGAATCCAGGTGCGAAAGAGCAAATGAATAACCAATACGCCCAAGAGAATGTTGGCTAATAACGGGTATTCGCCATACCAGAGACCCACCATGGCCTGCACTTGCTCCACAGTAAACTCGTCACCTAGGCCAAAACCCAGCCAAGCGCCCGGCAACAGCAAAATAAAAGTCAGCGGAAAAATACAGGCAAAGCCAATAAGAGCAATGCGCTCGACAATCCGCCAACGCTCTGAAATATCCGGAATTTCGGCAAGAAGTGTGGCAAAAACCTTATTCATGACCGCTCCTGTGGTGCTTTAGCTAAGGCATGTTAGGCAGGAGCACACCGTCTCGCATTGGCCTGCAAGCGGATGGCTAAGCGCCTCGTGACCAATGAAAATTGCCCACGAGCTACTTAAAGTCCAAGTCAATAATACAACCTCGGAAAGAGAGTCCAGCGATGCTTCGTATTGCATTTTTGATCAGCTTAGGGGTGCTATCTCAACAGGCGATCGCCCTTGAAGGCGAATGGAACGATATTCGATTTAATTTTAAATCTACCGTGACCGCAGGCTTGGCTATTCGTGCAGAAGAGCGCGATTTGGACCTGGTGGCCAAATTGTCTGTGCCAGGACAGCGGGGTAACGATCTCTGCAGTAATGCCAATAATGGCTGTACAACAGTGGAAGGCAACGCTGCCTTTATTCGCGCCCGGGGCCAATTTGGCGGAGTGAATGCGGATGACGGCAACTGGAACTACGAAAAAGGTGATATCACAGATTCATTGGTTCTGTTTAGCCCTGAAATCAAACTCCAACGCGGCGATATCAAAATGGAGTTCTCCGGGCTGTTCTTTTATGACCCAGTAAACGCGGACTTCACCGAGTTCCATGCCGACAATACATTCCAGCCGACTCACACACCTCGCGAACAAGAGGTGGTCGATGCCTATGCTCGAGGCGCAGAACTTCGCAAAGCCTTCGTGCAAGTCGATCAAGACATTCTCGGGCAGTCCTTTAGCCTGAAGGTCGGACGGCAAGTGCTACCGTGGGGCGAAGCCCTTACGGTTCTCTTTAATAACCTGAATCAGCTCAATCCTCTGGATGCGAATGCAGCGGCGCGCCCCGGCTTCCAAGTCAGCGATGCCTCCGTGCCGGTCAATATGGCCGTACTGAGCTTTCCTATTGGCGATAGCCTGTCGGCTGAATTCGTTGCACCGCTTGAATGGCGTCCAGTGAATGCCCCACCCCACGGCAGTTTTGCGGCGATTTCGGACATTCCCTACAACCACTTCATTACGCTGGGTGGCAACATACATGAAGATCCTAACTTTGAGTCCAAAGTCTATTACCCAGCCAGCCTAATCTCATCCAGTAGTTACACTTCGAAACTACTGCCATATAACTACGGCAATGCGTCCAATAAAGGTCAATACGGTGGACGACTCACCTATGTCGCGGACTGGCTCAACGATGGCACCGAAATTGGCCTGCACTATTTGCGCTACCACAGCCAGCTGCCCTATTTGAGTGGCTTTGCCGCTAAGAGCACCTGTATTCGCCCAACGACCAACAACATTGCAATGGCTCTCGTGGATTGTGGCGGGTTTAAGGGAAGTCTTTTCCAGGGCGGCCAAGAGCCCTTGCCGATTAACACCTCAAAATTTTTTTTGGACTATCCAGAAAATATTGACCTGTTTGGTTTGAGTTTTAATACCAATGTCTTTGGCATGGCACTGTCGGGGGAGTATGCCTATCGTCCCAATATGCCACTGCAAATTCATACTACCGATGTGGTGTATGCCTTAACTCAACCGGCGCTACCCCAAAATGAGATTAACGGGGGTATTGCCACACTACCCTCCCGAGACCGAGGCATCCCCTCCTATCTAGCCGCATACCGCGGCGGTATTGAGCCCGAGCAACTGGTGCGGGGCTATGAACGCTTCCCGGTCAGTAATGTTTCCATTTCCGGTTTGAAATTATTCCCCAATAACCCGTTTGGTGCCGATGACATGATTAGTATCTTGGAGTTAGGCGCCACCTATGTTCACCGCATGACGGACTTTCATGTGTTGCCGCTAAATGGCCCCGGCGATAATACTCACCCCAGCGCAGGTGCTGATGGCACCGGCAATGGCAGTGGCAGCACCGCCCCGGACACAGGCCGCCTCACCCCAACCACGCAGACGTTTAACATTCCCACAGCGCTGTCTTACGGCTATCGGACGGTCAATCGCTTGATTTATCACAAGCTCATTCCCGGCGCGGTCTTTGAGCCTACCCTAACGTTCTTCCATGACCTCAAGGGCATTACCCCCTCGCCGGCCACGAACTTTGTTCAAGGCCGCCGATCAGCCTCGTTAAGCATGCAATTACGCTTCCCCAATGAGCTTTTACTCGGCGCCGGTTATGAGGCCAAGTTTGGCGGCAGTGAAAAGGAAAATATTGAAGCCGATCGCGATCGCATCGTGCTCTACAGTACCTTCAGTTTTTAAACTCAATGCGCCGGGTTGGTTAGGTGACGAGCGCGAAAGGCCACCGGCGTTTCGCCGTCACTCCAACGCTTAAAGGCGCGATAAAATGTGCTGGGCTCAGAGAAGCCCGCCTGTAGCGCGATATCCGTAATGCTGGCTTGGTTTTCTTTCAGCTTCGTCATCACAAAGCTTCTTCGGCAGGCTTCGCGCTCTTTCAGAAAATGCGTATTCATTTTTTCCAAGCGATACTTCAACTCCGCT
This sequence comes from Perlucidibaca sp., assembly GCF_057084925.1. Taxonomy (NCBI): domain Bacteria; kingdom Pseudomonadati; phylum Pseudomonadota; class Gammaproteobacteria; order Pseudomonadales; family Perlucidibacaceae; genus Perlucidibaca; species Perlucidibaca sp. The sequence continues at coordinate 103,704 of NZ_JBXMRC010000013.1, forward strand.
GGCGTCAAACTCAAACGCTGGCTCACTTGCTCTAGGGTGATATCCCCTAAAGGCAGCATTTCAAAGATGACATTACGAGTGAGTTGCAAAATATCTTCTTCCTCAATTTTTTTTATTATTGAGCGGGCATACGACTGATGCATTTTTACTAAAATTTCGTCAGGGGTTGCCATAGGAATCGTTAGCATACTGGGGTGAAAATATAAACGATTCTCCTTGCAGTTAAAAATTGCATCGCAACCATAAATATCTTTTCGATTACCCATTTGCAAGGGCGGCTGACAGGCAAGTTTTATTTTGCTAGGACAAAATAAACCATTTGTTATTTCAGTGTAAAATGAGATTAGCCCCAAAAATAAACACTCAAATAAATGGCGTATAGTCTGAATATCGTCATATGGCGATCTTACTTGAATAAAAAAACCTTCTTCATCTTCACCTAATGACCACTCCATTGCATCTGAAGCAAGGCGTGAAAGCTCAATATTACCTAGCAAAGAAGCACCGAAATTTGGATAGCTAAAATGCAGTGTGCTAAAAAAATCACCGTAACTTGAAGGAAGATGCTGGCCTAAAACAAATCCAATATCAGGGCATTTTGTATATTCCTCTACTGCAGGCCAAAATATACGATGAAACTCATGGTTAAATCCATAATCTAAATTATTGAAATCGTCTGGAGAGAAACCAAACTGACGACATAAAAAATCGGGATCAAATCCTGCACGGCGTGCAGCCTCGTAGATCTTAGCTGCATATAAACCTCTATCCTTTCTAATTAATTCAGACATGCATAACCAAACCAATTCAATAATTTTTTATTTTAATAGTTAAACTAGATAAGTCTTTCAAAAGGAAAAAATAACTCCCCCTGCCCCATTTTGATCACATTGCCCCCTAAGCGACAACGCAAGGCCCGCCCCGGGCGCTTATCAAACTCGGCATGCAAAATACTTTTGCGCGTGCTCGGACTGCCACGATCGATAGAAAACGTATGCGTCCCGTCTGTGACATCGGCCTGAGCAGCCAAGTAGGCAACGAACTCGGGCATGACACTGCCGATCGGTGGGACGGCATCGCGAGCCTGCTCAAAACTGAGTAAGCGTCCATGGAATTGGGTTTTGCCGGTAATGCTGCCTGGGGCATAGAGAAACAACTGCGGCGTGTAGACATGACCGGCTAAGTCAGCCCAACGCTCCGCATTTAAACTCGCCGCTAAGACATGCTCAGGGCGTGTAAACGGAATGATCAACACCGGATGATCCACGCTGACAATTAACGGCTTGTATTTACTGAATGAGATATGGCGCTCTTCCGTGTTTAGCATCGCTGCCAACTGAGTCAGTGTGGGCACATAGTGATCCACACTAGGATTCAACGTTCGCGAAAACTGAATCGCGCCCGGGCCACCTTCTGAGTGATCTATGAAGCTACTAATTTCCTGCGTTTGCTGACTAAATTTTAGGGTACTGAATCGCCCCTCGGGTGTACCCATGCCTTTTTCATAGGCAATAAAAGAGGCCGCTAAAATTGTGTGCGCACCAAAAAGGCACGGCCCTTTACTATTAAACACACTGGCTGGGTTCTCTGTTGCAGCGGCATCAATGAAAACGGTTTCTGTCTGCTGAAACTCGCCCGCTAACGCCTGCTTATGCGCATCGCTAAGTGCTGCTCCCTCCGACCAAACCACAGGCACTTGCACGCCTTGAAAGGGCGCGTCAGCAAAGACATCTAAGAGTGAATACGTGAGGGCCATGATGACTTTCCTATGATGAGTTGAAACACGGCATACCTTGCAATGTATCAACCCAATAGGACACTGACTACAGCGGCTCCAGTCCTTTCAGACCAACCACCTTCATCGGATATTGCTGGCCACGATACAAGGGACAAAGATGCTCTGTGGCCTGGGGGTCAAAGTTGTCATCCGGTGAGGCGATGGTCACTATGCCAAAAAATCCTTTGCTGTTAGGTACTTTCTCCGCCATGAATTTCACTTTTTCTGCCCAACCAGCAGGCATGGGTGCATCACGGTGGGGAAAGCGTAAACCCCGAATCACAATCCAATTGGGGTGGCCATCTGCACTACGAAACCAAATAGCTGGTGCACCCTGAGGATCTACCTCGGAGGCTAAAATAGGCAGGTCATACTTCTCTAAATGCATCATCATGGCTTGAGTGGCACAGCGCTGAAGCTCCCAGTCAGAAATAACAACCAGTTCCTCCGTTACCAAGCGCTCAGGCTCAATCGGCGTATCAAAGTCCAGCGCAAACAAGCTATAGCCCTGACCCAAGGGTTTGAACTGCCCATCTTCGGAACGCGTCATTAAAAGCAGACAAGCAATCCCATTCGCCTCTGCAGCCAACTCTTCCAATGCCTCTAAAGAGCCTGGGCTTTCAATATCTTCTTCCGCCGAGGCCACCAACATGAAGAACAACCGATTACCGAGTCGAAACGACAAATGATCTCGGAAAGGGAAATTGAAGTCGGTGCGCAGCCAATCTAAGGTGTCGCCACCCACATGCTGGAGATGTTGGCGTGCCGCACGAAATAACTCAATAAACTCTCGGCTGACTTCTGGGACTTTTAGTTCTTGCATATCCGCTCATTGAAATTTTAGACAAAAAAAATCGGCAATGACTGTTTAGGTCATCCACCGATATTTTCCAACGCGTTGAGGATGAACTCAACACGCTACATTACGGGCTGGTTAGAGCGCCACAACGTTGTTTGCGCAAGGACCTTTTTGGCCTTGGCCGACGTCAAACGAAACCGCTTGACCTTCGTTCAGTGTGGCATAGCCACCACCGTTCTTGATTTCGGAATGGTGTACGAACAAGTCTTTGCTGCCGTCTTCAGGCGTAATGAAACCAAAACCTTTGTCCGCATTGAACCACTTCACTGTACCTTTGCTCATGTTCTACTCTTTAATAATTGGCTGTTTGCAACACAACCATTATAGACACTACGGGCAAATTAGCTCGTTAAATAATAAAACGGCTGGAAGCCGCCTGCAGCCTGAGTCTCAGCCCATCAACCAAGAGAAAAACAGCGTTTTGCAGAATTTAATTGAAGTCAAAATAGCGACTTATTCGGGATTTTGGTCGTGCGGAATGCCACTGACCAGCCTAGGCTAGATTTGTTGCCTTGAGGTAAGTTTGGTTACGCGACGAGTGCGTGAGATGGCCACACTTGACCGTTAGGCAGGACCACACAAACCAGTGCTTCATCGGCCCAAATACAGGCGATCGCTTGTCGCTGCCATGGCGGGATAGCCTGCTCTTGGCACCAGTGCTTAAGCAGGACATGGTGCAAGCGACCTGCTGGACGCCAGCGCTCGCCTCCTAGCCTCGGCGCAATGCGCCATTGACTCTGCCAAAGCGGGTGATGCTCCGCGAGACTAACGGGCAACCAACGTCGCCCTGCCCAGCTCAGTTCCTGCTGAGGATTAAGCCACCGGATGCCTTCGGGTAATTTGATCAAATCCGCATCACGAATCAGGTAAATTTGTCCCTGATAGCGTCGCAATGACTGCGTAGCCCAGTGCAATATCGGATTGGCATCGTGGCGTGCAAGTAGTAGCTCGGCATGGACACGGGGCCAATAGGCCACAGGCAAAGGCCTCACCCCATGCAAGCACAACCAGCGACTCAGCACGGCCTGAAGACTGGCCGGATCTAGTGCTAATAAGGCTTCAACAGCTAACGTGTCTTGTGATGGCTGCGTCGCTAACCAAATGTCCGCAAGTGAATTTAAGGCCTGTGCTTGCTGCGCCACCTGTGCCGCACTGCGCGCCAACAGTGCCGCAGCTTCTGGCCAGCGCGATGTTAATAGGGGCAAAACCTGGCTGCGCAACAGTGTGCGATCGAAACGTGCATCCTGATTAGCCGGATCTTGCACAGGCTGCAAAGCGGTCAGTGGCAGATGAGGCGCATGGCTATGGCAACACGCGACCGCACGAGGCAACCAGCGTGCGATGGTCTGACGCGGTAAAGCCAACCATGGACGCCAGCGAGCAATCTCAACGCCCGCGCCTGACGACCAGGCGCTTACCGCTGACATGCCCGATAAACCCTGCAAGCCCGCACCGCGCATCAGACGTAATAAAAGGGTTTCTGCTTGGTCATCCTGATGATGCGCCAGCAGCAGCGCCTCATGGGGTTCCATCGCCCGAGCCAAGGCGTCATAGCGGGCTTGACGCGCAGCAGCCTCAACACTGGCCTGTTGAGTAACTCGCACGCGAAGGATTTGACAGCACACGTTGACGGCAGCGACTTGCTGAACCGCTTGTTCAGCCCAGCGGTCAGCATCAGTGTGCAAACCATGATGAACATGTAGCGCGCGCAGGTCATAGCCGAGCTGAGGGGCAATCTGGGCCGCAGCCAGTAACAAGGCTAAGGAGTCCGGGCCGCCACTCAGCGCTACAACTAGGCTGTTAACGGTGGGCGAATCTTTTCGACGCGCTTGCAAGAAACCTTGCAAGGCATCGAGGGGATGTTGGACTTGGTCGTTGCTCGCGCTCAAGCGATGGGTTGCGTGTTGCCGTAGCTCATCAGCCGCTCATAGCGTCGATTGAGCAAACTGTCGTGATCCAGCGTACGCAGCTTTTTCAGCTGACGCAGCAAGGCTTTGCGCAGGTTGTCGGCCATCACATCCATGTCGCGATGAGCACCGCCCAGGGGCTCCTCCACCAGCTCATCGACAAAGCCCAGTGTGCGTAGACGCGTGGCGGTGAGATTCATGGCCTCGGCAGCTTCGGGAGCTTTCGCCGCAGTTTTCCAAAGAATAGAGGCGCAGCCCTCGGGTGAGATCACGGAATAGGTGCTGTATTGCAGCATCATCAGGCTGTCACAGACGCCAATAGCAAGCGCACCGCCGGAGCCACCCTCACCGATGACCGTGGAAATAATCGGCGTTTTCAGGCGCGACATCACCGCCAAATTACGCGCAATGGCCTCGCTTTGGCCACGCTCTTCCGCGTCAATGCCGGGGTAGGCACCGGGCGTGTCAATGAAAGTGAAAATCGGCATGCGGAAGCGCTCGGCCATTTCCATCAAACGCAGGGCTTTGCGATAACCCTCGGGGCGAGGCATACCGAAGTTGCGCTTCACTTTCTCGCGCACTTCGCGACCCTTTTGATGGCCAATGACCATGACCGGCTCGCCGAGAAAACGCGCCGTGCCACAGACCAGCGCGGCATCATCAGCAAAGGCACGGTCACCGTGAAGTTCGTCGAAATCGGTAAAAATACGCTGAATATAGTCCAGCGTGTAGGGGCGTTTGGGATGGCGCGAGAGTTGCGAGACCTGCCAGGCGCTGAGGTTGGCAAAAATATCTTCCGTTAACTTCAGGCTCTTGGTGCGCAAGCGCGCCACTTCATCCTCAATATTGAGGCTGGTACCAACGCCAACGACGCGCAGGCCTTCAATTTTGGCTTCCAGCTCGGCAATCGGTTGTTCGAAGTCGAGGTAATTCGGATTCATGGTTGAGTCCTAGGGGTAATGGCTCGAGTGTAGCGGCATGTCGGTCTGCAATAAACCCTCATAAACGCAAGTTGCAGGCTCAATACAGCACCTGCACGCCGGTGCCATCCAGACGCTGGCGCAGGCCGCGCAGCAAGGCATCCGACAAATTCACGCGCCAGCCGCCGCCACCTTGCAGCAACGCTTGAGCGGCAGGATGTTGCACGCGGAAGCGCAGACTGGCGCCGGATTGATCGGGCGCGGCGCGATGCGCCTGCAGCCATTCGGTGAGTTCATGCACTCCACGCAGACCAAGGCTGACCGGCAGCGTCAACTCCAGACCCTTGCAATACTGATTGCGCGCCTGTGCCAGCGGCAGAATCTGCTTGGCCACGACCTTGAGCGCGCCAGCATACTCATCCATGGACACCTCGCCCTCGACGACCAGCACGCCCTCGTATTGCAGCAGATGCCGCACCTGCTCCAGCATCTCGCCGAAGACGGTGACTTCGACGCGGCCGGTACGGTCATCGAGCGTGAGGAAGGCACGGCTGCCGCGCTGACCCTTGACGATACGATGCGCCAGCAGCAGGCCGGCGATGGTGGTGTTCTGCCCGCGCCGGGTCGGCTGCAGATCGGCCAGACGCACTTGCACGAAGCGGCCCAGCTCGCTCTCGTACTGATCAATCGGATGCCCGGTGAGGTACAAGCCCAAGGTTTCCTTTTCGGCCTGCAGGCGCTCATCGTCGGTCCACGCCAGCGCATCCGACCATTCACCGGCCGGGCCGGCCTCGTGGACATCGCCAAAGAGATCGACCATGCCGATGTCGGCGTTGCGCGCCTGCTGCTCGGCGGCAGCCACGGCGGCTTCAATGCTGGCCATGAGAATGGCGCGATGCTCGCCCTGCTCATCGAGCGCACCGGCGCGGATCAACGCTTCCAGCGCACGCTTGTTGAGGCGCTTGAGATCAACGCGCCGGCAGAAGTCGAAGAGATCGCTGAACGGCCCGCTCTTGGCGCGCGACGCCAGCACAGACTCGATCGGCCCCTCGCCCACCCCTTTGATCGCGCCCAGTCCGTACACGACCTGACCCTGATCATTGGCCTGAAAACGGAAGTTCGAGTAGTTCACCGCCGGCGGCAAAATCTTCAGACCCATGTCGCGACACTCTTCAATGAAAGTGACGATCTTGTCGGTGTTGGCCATTTCCGACGACAGCACGGCAGCCATAAATTCGGCGGGATAATTCACCTTCAGCCAGGCGGTCTGGTACGACACCAGCGCATAGGCGGCCGAGTGCGACTTGTTGAAGCCGTAGCCAGCGAATTTTTCCATGAGGTCGAAGATGCCGCCAGCCTGATTCGTGTCGACACCGCGGGCGCCTGAGCCCTCCATGAATTTGACGCGCTCCTTGGCCATCTCCTCGGGCTTCTTCTTGCCCATGGCACGACGCAGCATGTCGGCGCCGCCCAGCGAATAGCCGGCCAGCACCTGCGCAATCTGCATCACCTGTTCCTGATACAAAATGACGCCGTAGGTGTTCGCCAGCACTGGCTCCAGCTCGGGATGCGGATAAGCCACATCAGCGCGGCCATGCTTGCGGTTGATGAAGTCGTCGACCATGCCGGATTCGAGCGGGCCCGGACGATACAGCGCCACCAGTGCCACCACATCTTCAAAGCGTGACGGCTTGAGCTTTTTAATCAGCTCCTTCATGCCGCGCGATTCGAGCTGGAACACAGCCGTAGTCTTGCCCTCAGACATGAGCTGGTAAGGGCGCGGGTCATCGAGCGGAATGCGTTCGATGTCGATGGGCGCTTCGCCACGGCGGGCGCGCTTGGCGTTGATGTCTTTCAGCGCCCAGTCGATGATGGTCAGCGTGCGCAGACCAAGGAAGTCGAACTTGACCAAGCCGACCGCCTCAACATCGTCTTTGTCGAGCTGGCTGACCCATTTGCCCTCGTCGTCGGTATAGACCGCCGTGAAGTCGGTGAGCTTGCCCGGCGCAATCAGCACGCCCCCGGCATGTTTGCCGACACCACGGGTGATGCCTTCGAGCTTGAGCGCCATCTCCCAGATTTCCAGCGCATCTTCGTGATCACTGAGGCCCGGCGTGCTCAGCAGCTCCTCCAACATCGGCTCCTGCGCCCGCGCCTCTAGCAGCGAAATACCGGGCGTAAACGGAATCATCTTGGAGATGCGGTCGGCCAGACCATAAGCCTTGCCGAGCACACGCGCGACATCACGCACCACAGCCTTGGCTGCCATGGTGCCGAAGGTGATGATCTGTGACACCGCCTGCCGGCCGTACTGATTGGCCACGTACTCGATGACGCGGTCGCGGCCTTCCATGCAGAAGTCGATGTCGAAATCGGGCATCGACACACGCTCAGGGTTCAGGAAGCGTTCGAACAGCAGGTCGTACTTGATCGGATCGAGATCGGTAATCAGCAGGGAATACGCCACCAACGAACCGGCACCCGAACCACGGCCCGGGCCCACCGGCACACCGTTCTGCTTGGCCCAGCGGATAAAGTCCATGACGATGAGGAAGTAGCCGGCAAAGCCCATCTGATTGATGATTTGCAGCTCAAAATCCAAACGCGCGCGGTATTCGGCCTCGATGGTCGACATGTCCGGGCGCTTGGGGTCAAACAGCTTGCCCAGCCGGAAAGTCAGGCCCTCATGCGATAACTGGGCAAAGTACTCGGCCATGGTCATGCCCGGCGGTACCGGGAAATCGGGCAGATAGCTCTTGCCCAGCGTCAGCCCGAGGCTGCAACGCCGGGCAATTTCCACCGTGTTCTCGATGGCCTCGGGCAGGTCGGCAAAGAGCTCGATCATCTCCGCAGGCGACTTAAGATACTGTTGATCGCTGTACTCGCGCGGCCGGCGCGGATCGCCGAGCACATAGCTCTGGGCGATGCAGACACGGACCTCGTGCGCCTCGTACTCTTCCTGTGCGATGAAGCGCACATCGTTGGTCGCCACCACCGGACACTGGCAGCGCTCGGCCAGCGCCACAGCCGCATGTAGGTGGTCTTCATCACCCTCTCGGCTGGTACGAATCAGTTCTAAATAGACTCGGGATGGGCACAATGCCAGCCAACTGCGTAACAGGCGATCGGCTTGGGATGCATCGCTGCCCAGCAAGGCCAGCCCCACATCGCTGCCCCGGCCGAGCAGAAAAATCAGGCCGTCATGTTGGGCATTAATCCAGCGCCGCTGCACGATAGGTCTACCCTGCTCTTGGCCCTCGACAAACGCGCGCGAAATCAGCGCGATGAGGTTTTTGTAGCCCACCTCATTCATCACCAACGCGGTCACCAGCGAGAGATTTTCACCGTCCCGGACCACCATGTCGGCACCAAAAATCGGTTTAATGCCTTTGCTCTGAGCGGCTTTATAGAACTTCACCAGACCATAGAAATTACTTCGATCCGTCATCGCCATCGCGGGCATGCCAGCAGCAGCACAGGCCTTTACGGCATCATCAATACGCACGATAGAGTCGAGCAAAGAAAACTCGGAATGAACGCGCAGATGCACAAAGGCCGTCATGATTTACTCGGTAGCGAAAGCAGCGCCCTGACAGGCGCAAAGGAGCGACGATGTTCGGGCAATGGCCCTAGGCGTTGCAAGGCCTCGAGATGCGCTGGCGTCGGATAGCCCTTGTGTTTGGCGAATCCATAACCAGGATGTTGAAGCTCTAATGCCTGCATTTCAGCATCACGCGCCACTTTCGCCAAAATACTGGCCGCACTGATGGCGGGCACTGTGGCATCACCCTTAACCACCGCTTGTGCTGGCATGGGTAAAGAGGGGCAGCGATTGCCGTCAATCAGCACTGAGGTTGGCGTAATCGGCAACGCAGCCACCGCCCGCTGCATGGCCAGCATGGTCGCCTGCAAAATATTGATTTGGTCAATTTCCGCCGGCTCGGCGCGACCTAAGGCCCAGGCCAGCGCCCGCTCACGGATTTGCTCGGCCAGATGCTCACGCTGTGTAGCGCTGAGCTTCTTAGAATCGTTCAAGCCTGAAATAGGACGTGCTGGGTCCAAGATCACTGCGGCGGTCACGACGGCTCCAACGAGTGGCCCACGCCCTACCTCATCGACGCCGGCCAATAACAGGGCATTCGGGTCTGGGGCGAAAAAATCGCTTTGCCATTGGCTCGCGTCACGACTCATGGCGCCGGGCGACTCGACAGTAAGCGCGCAATAGCCGCCGCCCCCGTGGCGCTCGCATCCTGCCGCAAGGCAAGGTGCAGTGCGTCATAGGCAGCTAAGGTTGTTCGCACCTTATCCGGCGAGTTAAGCCACTCGGCAGTCTCGCGGGCCAAGTTTTCTGGGGTGGCTTGGTTTTGCAGCAATTCAGGCACCAATCGACGGCCAGCCAGCAGATTAGGCAAACTCACGAAGGGAATTTTCACCAGCCATCTCGCGATGAGCCAGGTCAGCCAATGCAAGCGATAGGCGACGACCATGGGCTTTTTCAGAAGCAGGGCTTCCAGCGTGGCGGTACCCGACGCCAGCACAATCACATCCGCCGCCGACATCACCACGCGCCCCACATCGTTCCCAATCTGCTGATCAAAAATCGTTATGGGTAATGCGTCATGAGCATCAACGGCGGCACGAATTTGTTCGCTGCGCTCCGCATTAATGGCCGGAATCAGGAACTCAAGGGTCGGAAACTGCGTGTGTAAGATTTTCGCCGTCGCCAATAGCAACGGCAGTAGGCTAGCCACTTCCCCACGACGACTGCCCGGCAACAACGCCACGGTTGCAGCACGCTCGGACGCTTTCGATGTCAGCCCGAGACGGACTTGAGCGGCCATCGCATCTGGTACGAGTGGCAAGGTATCCGCCAGTGGGTGCCCAACAAAGACCGCCGGAACGCCGTGTGTGTCGTAGAAGGCTTTTTCAAATGGCAGCAAGCACAGCATTAGATCGACACTGGCCCGTATGCCCTTGACGCGTCCCTGACGCCAAGCCCAAACGGATGGACTGACATAATGGATGGTGGGGATACCCGCGGGTTTGAGTGCTGCGGCGATGCGCAAATTGAAATCGGGGGCATCGATACCAATAAAGGCATCAATTTTTTCTGCTTGCAGGCGCTCGATCAGCTGGTCGCGAACCGCAAAAAGCTCGCGTAAACGCCCTAACACCTCAACCAAACCCATGACAGACAACCGCTCCATGGGCACTAGGGTTTCAGCACCTTCGGCCAGCATCTGTGGCCCAGCTATGCCAATAAATCGGGCATTCGGAAAGTGAACCTTAAGGGCTCGAATGAGCCCTGCACCAAGGAGGTCGCCTGAGGCTTCACCTGCGACGATGCCAAAGACCGGTGTCGCCGACGACATGGTTACGTTTATCGGATGATGCCGCGCGTAGAAGCGCGCAGCGAGTCGATAAACAGTTGAACCTCAGGCGCTTTGGACGCCAACTCCGCTAAAGGCGCATAAGCGTCATCTAGATTTAAGCCATCCCGGTACACCGCTTTGTAGGCCCGGCGCAGTGCGTTAATGGTCTCGGAGGACCAGCCTTTGCGCTTCATGCCCTCGAAGTTCATGCCGCGTGGAATCGCGGGATTGCCACTGGCCATGACATACGCCGGAACATCTTTAAACAACGTCGTGCCACCACCCAGCATGGCGTAAGAGCCAATTCGGCAGAATTGATGAATGCCTGAATTGCCCCCAACGATCACGCCATCACCAATCACAACATGGCCTGCAATACCGGCATTGTTGGCAATAATGTTGTCATCACCGATCACGACATCATGGGCAATGTGGCTATTCACCATGAGCAAATTACGTGAGCCAATTTTGGTCAGGCTCTTGTCTTGAATGGTGCCACGATGCAGCGAGCACGCTTCGCGAATGACGTTGTCGTCGCCGATTTCAAGTCGCGTGGGCTCACCCCGATACTTTTTGTCCTGGCAATCTGCACCCACCGAGGCAAATTGATAGATACGGTTGCGCTCGCCAATATGTGTCGGACCAGAGATCACCACATGAGGACCAATCCAGGTGTCGGCACCAATTACCACATCGGCACCAATGACAGAATAAGGGCCAATTTCAACACCCTCTGCGATGTCAGCACGAGGGTCAATAATCGCAGTCGCGTGGATAAGGCTCATATCACTTGTTCCGCAATTAGCAGGTCGGCACTGGCGGCTAGTTCGCCATCAACCAGGGCACGACACGAAAATTTATAAATATGGCGGCGATTTCCCGTCATGGTGGCTTCCAACACTAAACGATCACCAGGGATGACCTGACGCTTAAATCGCACATTGTCGGCGCCAGCAAAAACATAAAGATGGCCTGATTCAGGACTTTTGTTATAGGTATAAAAGCCTAAGACTCCGGCAATCTGCGCCATGGCTTCAATCATTAACACACCAGGCATGATGGGCTTGCCAGGAAAGTGCCCCTGGAAAAAGTGCTCGTTAATGGTGACGTTCTTGAAACCCACAATATGCTTGCCGGCTTCCACTTCAGTGACACGGTCAACCAGCAAAAAGGGGTAACGCTGCGGCAGATAATGCATTACCTGCTCAATAGTCATCATGTTAAGACTTCTCCAAGACGCGAACTCGCTGCGCTAACTCATCTAAGCGACGCAGGCGCACCGCCATTTTCTTCCAGTTATCAGTGCTGTCAAAAGCCGTTCCGGACGAATAGGAACCAGGCTCACTAATGGACTTTGTGATCATGGACATACCGGTGATTTGCACGCCATCGCAAATTTCAATGTGCCCGACAATGCCAACACCACCCGCTAAAATACAGTGCTTGCCAATACGGGTACTGCCCGAAATACCACAGTTCGCTGCAATGGCGGTATGGGCGCCAATGACCACGTTATGGGCAATCTGGACCTGATTATCAATAATCACACCGTTGTGGATTTCTGTGTCTTCCAAGGCACCACGGTCTATCGTGGTATTGGCTCCAATATCCACGTCATCACCAATCACGACACGACCTATTTGGGCAATTTTCCGCCACACCCCGCGTTCGTTAGCGAAGCCAAAGCCATCACCACCGATAACGCTACCCGCGTGAATATTGACACGGTCCCCGAGCACACAATCGTGATAAATCACGACATGGCTACGGATTCGACAATTTGCACCGATGTGGACGCGAGCATGAATCACCGCACCCGCCTCAATAACTGTGTCCTCGCCGATCACCGCGCCTTCACCAATAACGGCTAACGGCCCGATGCATGCGCTCGCTGGTACTTCAGCACTCTCAGCAACCACTGCGCTGGCATGGATGCCCTGAGGTAACGTCGGGGTTCGATCAAATCGATGAGATAAGGTCGCAAAAGCCACATAGGGATTGGGCAGAAACAACGCTGGCCCCGCAAAGTCGCCTTTATCTTGCGCTCGCATGAGCACAGCACCCGCCTGGGTCGTAGCCAACAAAGGACGATAGCGAGGGTTTGCCAAGAAGCTTAGCTGATGCGACTGGGCATTTTGCAAGGTCCCCATGCCCGTAATGAGATGCGCTGGGCTCCCTTGCAGCTCAGCCCCAAGCTCATGCGCTAGCTCGCCAAGCGTGATGCTCATGTGAGGAGTAGTCATTGCAGCGAGCTCCGCCTAGCCTACTTATTTGGCCGCGTTCAGACGATCAACAACCCGCTTAGTTAGATCAAGATCAGGATCCACATAGATCACGCCACGACGATCTAAGATGACATCAAAATTGCCCGATTTGCGCATCTCGTCCAGCACGCTTTGCATACTAGGCAAAAGTTTATTTAAGAGGTCCTGCTGAGCATCCTGCGTGCGCTTTTGCACTTGTGTCACCAGCGAATTGAATTCGTTGGCTTTTTGATCCGCTTGCTCACGCAAGGCTTTCTTATCGCGTTCACTCATGGCGGCAGCTTCTTTCACAAACTTCTCTTCCATGGCTTTGATGTCTTTACGCAACTGCTCCAGCTTGTCGCGTTGTGGCTTCATGTCCGTCGCCAATTTTTCCTGAGCGGCTTGCGCTGCATTGGTCGCCAAAATAGCCGCCTCACGGTCTAAAACCGCAATGCGTGTTGGGGCATTGGCAGCCGCCGCCCAAGACATTGCAGACACAGACACTAGGGCAACAGCGCAAAAGACATTACGAACGGTTTTCATCAGATCAGAATCCTTGTCCAAGAGAGAACTGGAAGGCTTGAGTATCATCGCCATCCTGAGTATTTAAGGGTTTTGCCACCGCAAATGTTAATGGCCCAATGGGCGTGATCCAAGACAGGCCTACACCCACGGAGTAACGTAAATTACCCAAGGAAGGCTTGTAGTCTGTGGTGGAGGTTGCCTTCGCATTGGTATCGAAAATATTACCCACATCGAAGAACGCCAAGGTGCGAATTTTGCTCTTGTCCTCGATAAACGGCACGGGGAAGATTAACTCCACACCACCCTCGACTTGAACATTACCGCCAATCGACTCCGACTCCGGCAGCAGGATCGCTGGGTTAGAGAGTGACAGACGCTGACTGCGCGGGCCCATCGAGTTGTCACGGAAGCCACGGACCGAGCCGAAGCCGCCACCAAAAAAGTTACGGTAGAACGGTAAGCTGCTACCACTGATGGCGTCGCCATAACCCAAACGCGCGTAACCACGTCCAACCCAGTCGCTGCGAACGGGGAAGTAGCGCTGAGCGTTATAGGTCAGCTTATAAAAACTCACATCACTGCCAGGCAGGCCTAACTCCATCGCTACCGATTGTGATGCACCAGCCGTAGGGAAAGTGCCACGGTTAAGGGTATTTCGCGCCCAAGAAGCCGTGCCGGTATAGGTCATCAAGTTATTGCCATTTTCATTGGTGAACTTGAAAACGGCCTCAGACGGATTCACACCCAAACTGATTTTCGTTTGGTCAATACCCGCCGAAAAGCTGATGGTTTCTGTTTCATCAATCGGATAGCTAAAGCTGATGTTTGCGCCCAAGGAATCTGTCGAGTAATTACTGATGTTTAAATCATCGAGCTTGGTCTGACGCAGATAGAAGTTGTAGCCACGGCTAATCCCTTCTGGGGTGAAGTAAGGATCCAAGAAAGAGATATTGTAGGCATCACGCACATCCGAGCGGTTTAAACCAATAGAGACGCGGTTACCCGTACCCAAGAAGTTGCTTTGGCTAACATTAGCGCCGAAGACCAGACCCGCATTCTGTGAGTAACCCAAGCTTGCACTGATCGAGCCAGAAGCCTGCTCCGTAACGGCCACATTTAAATCGACTTGGTCCGTGGTGCCGGGCACGCGGGCATTTTCAATTTTCACATCGCTGAAAAAGCCTAGGCGCTGCAAACGAACCTTAGAAAGATCAATTTTCTCTGCCGAGGCTTGTGCCCCTTCGAATTGGCGCATTTCACGACGAAGGACGCTGTCATCTGTTTTTAGATTGCCCGTGAAATTAATTCGGCGTACCGACATGACCCGATTAGCATTGACGTAGAAAACAATTTTCGCAGTTTTCGTTGCGTCATCTAGCTCGGGCACGCCTTGCACATCGGCCAGCAAATAACCATCACGGCCCAAACGACGCGTAATGATTTCGTTGGTGAGCGTCACCACCTTTTGTGAATAAACCTGCCCTGGCTGTGCCAATAAGAGGTTTTTCAATTCCGATTCAGGTACCGGCAAGTCGCCCGCCAAGCGTACATCACCGACTTTAAAGGGCTCGCCTTCGCTCACGTTAATATCAATATAGACTTGATCTTTGTTTGGCGAGAGCGTGACTTGAGTCGAGTCGACGCTGAATCGTAAGTAGCCACGATCGAGGTAGAAAGAGCGCAGGGTTTCGATGTCTGCTGTTAACTTTTCACGCGAATACTTGTCGTCACCATAAATAAACGACAATAAATGCTTGGATTGGAGCTGTAGCTGCTTAAGCAGTATGGGGTCCTTAAACACCGTATTGCCATTGATGCTAATACGCTTAATGCGAGCCGTATCGCCTTCTTTAATGGTAATGCTGATGCCCACTCGGTTACGCGGCAATGGCTTGGCTGTTGCTGTCACTGTTGCGCCGTAACGACCTTGTGCTGCGTACTGGCGCTGCAACTCCAAACGCACCTGATCCAAGGCGGCGCGCTTAAACACTTCGCCCTCACTCAGGCCAATGGTTTTCAAACCTTTCAACAAGTCTTCCTTATTGATGGATTGGTTACCGCTCAGCTCAATCGTCGAAATACTCGGACGCTCAACCACACGCACGATGAGCGCATCGCCGTCCCGCAATGCCTGAACATCCTCAAACTGGCCCGAAGCAAAAAGTGCTCGCACCAAGTCTGCACTACGCTCATCGGTCACCGTTTCGCCGGCGGCAAAAGGTAATAAAGCATAAACGCTGGAGGCAGATAAGCGCCCTAAGCCTTCCAAGCGAATGTCTTTAACGACAAAGCTGTCAGCATGTGCAGAGACGCTGGCAATGGCCAGTGCAAGAGGCAATACAGCCAAAGAAGGCCAGTTACGTGTCATGTGAGCAGTCATCCAAATTCAAAACAAGCGACGAATATCGTTCAATATAGCGAGCAGCATGACACTGCCCATCAGAGCGACGCCAACGCGCAAGCCCATCAACTGCACAGCCTCGGGAAGAGGCCGGCGAAATATGGCTTCAATCGCGTAATACAATAAATGGCCACCATCCAAAACAGGGATGGGGAGTAAGTTCAGTACGCCCAAGCTCACGCTAAGTAAGGCCATGAACCCCACTAGGGACTCCCAACCAATACTCGCACTGTGACCCGCTACTTTCACAATCGTTATGGGGCCACTGAGTGAATCCATACCAATCAAACCGGATAGCATCTTGTACAGGGAAGTGAGCGACAAGGCTATTATTTGACCTGTTTTATCGAGTGCCTGAAGCAGCGCCGCTATCGGGGCGAGAGCCCGGTCGCGTTGATACTCCGGCGGAATATGAATCGGTGCGTCAATCACGCCAACGCCCAAGCGACCGACGGGTTGACCAGAGAACTCGTGCGTCAGGTCGGGAGTCACGGTGAGCACCAGGGGTGAGCCATTGCGAACCAATTCCCAGGTCATGGCGTGATCGGGATGCTGCTGAATCTGCTCGACGACCTGCTGCCAGTCCGACACGGCAACACCATCAATGCGCTCAATGCGGTCGTTAATCGCCAATCCGGCTTTGTCGGCGGGACTGTCTGATTCGACGGCGCCAATGACCGGCGGCATGGGTGGCATCCACGGCACAAAGCCCAGTGCGCGGAAGGGATCTTGGGTGCTGTCGACTAAATATCTATCCACCGTAATAAAGCGTTGCTGCGCTTGCGTGGCACCTTGCGGCAGGACATTGACCGTCAAGGTGGTGCTGTCGCCAATGTATTCAACTAATGCGTAATTGGCTGATTCCCAATCGGGAACTTTGCGAGTGTTAATGCTTAACAGCTCATCCCCAACGTTTAAGCCAGCCATGGCCGCTGGCGAATCCGGCAGGACTTTGCCAACAATGGGACGCAAACTTTGCCCAGGCTGCAAAAACAGCACCCAATACAGAAGCACGGCAAAGATCAGGTTGATCAACGGGCCGGCGGCAACAATCGCCATGCGCTTGCCCACGGATTGCCGGTTAAATGCTTGAGACTTCAGGCTCTCTGGAACATCCGCTTCGCGTTCATCAAGCATACGAACAAAGCCGCCGAGCGGGATGGCCGCCAGCCGATACTCCGTTCCATCCCGCGCTGTGCGCTGCCACAGGGCAGGCCCAAATCCGATGGAGAAGGTCAGTACTTTCACGCCGCAACGTCTCGCCACCCAAAAATGACCAAACTCATGTATGGCAATGAGTGGCCCCAAGACGACTATTCCGGCAAGCAGGACATAGAGAAACTGCATATCAGCCCTCTCCCGTTTTAGACAAATAATGTGCCACGACGGCATGTGCTCGCTGGCGTGCCTCAGCATCGGCCGCCAGAATAGTAGCCAATTCCTCTGCGGCTGACACCGGAATTTCATTCAGGACTTGCTCAATCACACGAGCAATCCCTAGGAAATCGAGTTTGCCGGCCAAAAAAGCCGCCACAGCCACTTCATTCGCGGCATTTAACACGGCCGGATGCGTACCGCCCGCCGTCATCGCTTCTTTCGCCAGGCGTAAGCACGGGAATCGCTGCAAATCGGGCGCCTCAAACGTCAGCGCGGTTAGCTGTGCAAAATTTAAGGCAGGTACGCCCGATGCAACGCGTTCAGGCCATGCCAGCGCATGAGCAATCGGCGTGCGCATATCGGGCTGACCCATCTGCGCCAGCACCGAGCCATCGGCGTAGCACACCATGGAATGAATCACACTCTGCGGATGCACCACGACGTCGATCTGATCGGGTCGCGCTGCGAACAACCAACACGCCTCAATAAACTCTAATCCCTTGTTCATCAGAGTCGCAGAGTCGACAGAAATTTTCTGACCCATGGACCAGTTTGGGTGCTTTACCGCCTGTGCTGGGGTGACTGACTGCAACTGCTCTAGGCTAAATTCACGAAAGGGACCGCCAGATGCCGTCAGCAGCAACTTGTCGACACCCACAGCAGTCAGCCCCTGTGCATGGTTAGGTGGCAAACATTGGAAAATTGCATTGTGCTCGGAGTCGATAGGCAGCAAGGTCGCACCATGCTCGCGAACGGCGCGCATAAACAAAGCGCCAGACATGACTAGCGCTTCTTTATTGGCCAGCAAGACCCGTCGACCGGCCTTAACCGCTGCTAACGTGGGCAACAGGCCCGCAGCGCCAACAATAGCCGCCATCACGGTGTCCGCTTCCTCAGCGACGCGCGCCAGTGCAGCCTCCCCGACTAAAACCTCAGTGGCGTTAGCACCGCCTTGCAGTTTTTCACGCAGTAATGATGCGCTCGCGTCATCCGCCACCACGGCATAAACCGGATTAAACGTCAGGCACAACTCGCTCAGTTCAATGACGCGACTAAATGCCGTCAGCGCATACACGCGATAACGTTCGGGGTAGCGCGCCACGACATCCAGCGTACTGCGGCCTATAGAGCCGGTTGCGCCCAATACAGTGAGTGTTTGCAAGGCTGTCATCGGAAATTAGAAGCCGCCCGCCAGCCACCAACCCGCGAGGAATACGGGCGCGGCAGCGGTGATGGAGTCGATGCGATCGAGCGCGCCGCCGTGTCCAGGAAAAATCTTACCGGAGTCTTTAATGCCCGCACGACGCTTCACCATAGACTCGAACAAATCCCCGAGTACTGAAGCTAGAACCGTCGTTGCCGAAACCACGGCAAAAAGTAAAAACTGCAGACTCGCTAACTGAAGATTAAACGCCACGACAAGCATAATGATCGACGTTGTCACGAGGCCGCCATAGAGGCCTTCACGGGTTTTAGCAGGACTCACCGAGGGAGCCAATTTGACCTTGCCAAAACGGCGACCGGCGAAATAAGCACCCGTGTCTGCGCCCCAAACCAGCAACAGCACATACATTAACCACCAGGGTGATTGGCCGTGCAGCTGCACGAGGCCAGCCCATGTGGGCACCAGCAAAAGCAAGCCAATCAGCAGCATGAAAAACGGGCGATCCCAGCGTTGAGCATCGCCGGGGTAGCGACGCACCCAAACCAAGGCCACCAACCAAAACAGCGCAGCGCTTGCCATGAGCGGCCCTAAGGCATTGACGCCCGCTGCATCAAAGCTCAGTGCCTGCGGCTTAACCCCATACATGGCTGCTGCCACGAGACCGACAAAGCCCAGGCGAGCGAGCAAAGCCGACACTCGCATCATCGCCGTCCATTCCCAAGCAGCCGCTAAGATAATGGCCGAGGCAAATAGTGGGAACGCTGAGGCAACACCGCCAAAAACGCACCACAACACCACGGGTAAAAGAAGAAGTGCCGTTATGACGCGTTCTTTAAGCATGAAGGGCCTCGATTTGTTCTGATGTTCGGCCAAAGCGGCGTTGCCGCTGCGAAAACTCGTTTAAGGCAGCTTGTAGCTGATCATGACCAAAGTCTGGCCACAACGCATCGCTGAAATAATATTCCGCATACGCGGACTGCCATAAAACAAAATTACTAATACGAAGCTCGCCACCCGTGCGAATCAGTAGATCCACCGGCGGCACATCCGCCAGTTCGATATGTTCTGCAACCCGTGCCGGCGTAATGTCTTTAGGCGCCAATGTTCCCGCGGCAACCTGCTCAGCCAGACAACGCGCTGCCTGTGCCATATCCCACTGACCACCGTAATTGACGGCAATCACCAGCGTCATACGCGTATGCGACTGAGTCAACGCCTCTGCTTTTAACATGCCGGCTTGAAGCTCTGCCGAAAAGGCACTGCGGTCGCCGATAAAGCGCAAACGAATACGCGCCTTGTTCAGTTCCTGAACGCGAACCTCTAGTGCCATGAGAAAGAGTTGCATAAGCGCAGCGACTTCGTCAGGCGGACGACGCCAGTTCTCGCTGGAAAAGGCAAACACCGTGAGCACTTCAATGTGCGCTTTTGCAGCTAGCTCGACCACATTACGCAGCGCCAGCTCACCAGCACGATGACCCTCCGTGCCCGGCAAACCGCGTACTTTTGCCCACCGATTATTGCCATCCATGATGACCGCCACATGGCGTGGCAAGGCATGGGTGCACACCTCCGCATCTGGCGCTGCACTACTCGGCTGGTCTTGATCCATGGCCCATCAAACCTGCATGAGTTCGGCTTCTTTTGCCGCCAGCAGGCGGTCCGCCTCAGCGACAAAGCGGTCGGTAATTTTCTGGATGTCGTCTGTGCCGCGACGCTCGTCGTCCTCGGAAATCTCTTTTTCCTTGGCCAACTCTTTAATATCGCCAATGACATCGCGACGAATATTACGCAGAGCCACGCGTGCGCCTTCGGTTTCGTTTCTCGCCAACTTCTGCATGTCGCGACGAGTTTGTTCGGTCAACGCCGGCAACGGCACGCGAATCACGTCGGTAGTGACCGGATTTAGACCGAGATCCGAGTTACGAATGGCTTTGTCAATAGCGCCCACCATGTTGCGCTCATACGGCTGCACAATCAGTGTTCGCGAGTCATCTACATTGACGTTAGCCACTTGCATGAGCGGAGTGTCTGTACCGTAGTAAGGCACCATCACGTCTTTCAACATGGACGGGTGAGCACGACCTGTACGCACGCGAGAAAACGCTTGCTCCAGGGCATCCAAGGTTTTTTGCATACGGACTTCACAGTCCTTTTTCAGATCATTGATCATGAAAACTCCAAACAACAATTCGGTCGAAAACTAAAATTAACGCGTCACCAACGTGCCTTCAGACTCACCCACCACAAGGTTCAGCAAGGCGCCGGTCTTATTCATATTAAAGACACGCAGTGGCATGTTGTGGTCGCGGCACAGGCACATAGCGGTCAAATCCATAACGGCTAGTTGCTTGGTCAGCACTTCATCGAAGGTAATTAAATCGTACTTGGTGGCGCTGGAGTCTTTCACCGGGTCGGCACTGTAGATGCCATCAACCTTCGTCGCTTTGATGACAATATCGGCATTGATCTCAATGCCCCGCAAGCACGCAGCGGTGTCGGTGGTGAAGAATGGATTGCCGGTGCCAGCCACAAAAATACAGACATCGCCACTTTGTAAATGTCGAATAGCAGCGCGGCGATCGTAATGATCAACCACACCACTCATGGGGATGGCCGACATTAAGCGCGTTTTGATGTTGTTGCGTTCCAGGGCATCACGCAGGGCTAAGCCGTTCATCACGGTCGCCAGCATGCCCATGTGATCACCAGCCACTCGGTCCAAGCCAGCCTGTTGCAGTGCTGCGCCACGGAACAAATTGCCGCCGCCCACTACAATGCCCACTTGCACACCAATACCGACGAGCTGACCAACCTCCAGCGCCATGCGCTTCAGGACTTTAGGGTCAATGCCAACATCGGCATCTCCAGCTAGCGCCTCACCTGACAATTTCAGCAGAATGCGCTTGTGCGCGAGACGTTGATCAGTCATTAGCAGGGCCTCTTTAAGGGTTTTAGATTGTTAGCAAGCTTACAGCAAAAAGGCCTCATTAAGAGGCCTTTTGCAGACAGTCAGTGATGACTAGCGACGACTTACTTACCAGCGGCAGCAGCCTGCGTAGCGGCCACTTCAGCAGCGAAGTCAACTTCTACTTTTTCAATGCCTTCACCAACTTCCAGACGCACGAATTTGGTCACTTTTGCACCGGCCTTAGCCAACACAGCGCCCACTTTCTGTTCTGGGTCGATCACAAAGCCTTGCTCAACCAGGGAGACTTCACCACGGAACTTAGCGAGAGCGCCCTGCACCATTTTTTCAACGATGTTGGCTGGCTTGCCGGATTCAGCCGCCTTAGCTTCAGCAATTTCCTGCTCTTTCGCGAGCACTTCAGCAGGAATTTCGTCTGCATTAACAACCAGAGGGTTTGCTGCTGCTACGTGCATAGCCACTTGCTTACCGAGGTCGACATCGCCGCCTTCGAAAGCAACAACAACACCAATTTTCAGGCCATGAACATAGGTGGCCAGCTGAGCGCCTTCAACCAAAACGGCGCGACGAACTTGGATGTTTTCACCGATCTTCTGCACCAGAGCAATGCGTGCCTCTTCAACGGTGATGCCGTCGTAGTTCAGCTCAGCAATCTTGGCTACATCAGTTTCGCGGGCAGCCAGGGCAATGCCGGCAACCTTGTTGGCGAAAGCGGAGAAGTTGGCATCACGAGCCACGAAGTCAGTCTGGCAGTTCACTTCCAGCGCGATAGCCAAACCAGCATCGCTAGCCAGAATGATGGCGCCATCAGCAGCGATGTTGCCCGCTTTCTTAGCGGCTTTGGCCTGACCCGACTTACGCAGGTTATCAATAGCCAGCTCGATGTCAGCACCGGCTTCAACCAATGCCTTTTTGCATTCCATCATGCCGAGGCCGGTACGCTCACGGAGTTCTTTTACGAGGGCGGCGGTTACGTCTGCCATGATTAAATCCTCTCAGTGTGTTCAATAAAAAAGGCCTCCGCCTGACGGCGTCGACCAAAAAAGGGATGTTTCAGCAGCGCAGAAACATCATCTGAAACAAAAAACCATCTGAAAAAAGGGGCCTAAGCCCCTTTCTTCATCTAACAGCCACTCAAAAGCACGAAATTCAGTGCCTCCGGAAATTACTCAGCGGCTGCAGCGACTTCAACAAAACCGTCAGCTTCGCGACCACCAGTGGTGGCAGCAAATTCACGACCTTCGATGATGGCATCAGCCATCGAACCGACGTAGAGGTGAATTGCGCGGATGGCATCATCGTTACCAGGGATCACATAATCCACACCCGTTGGGTTGGAGTTAGTATCCACCACACCGATTACGGGGATGCCCAGCTTACGCGCTTCGGCGATTGCAGTGGCTTCGTGATCAACGTCGATAACAAACATGGCATCCGGCAAGCCGCCCATGTCTTTGATGCCGCCCAGCGATTTTTCCAGCTTTTCCATTTCGCGAGTGCGTTCCAGCACTTCACGCTTGGTCAGCTTGGCGAATGTGCCGTCAGCGAGCTGAGCTTCCAGATCTTTCAGACGCTTGATCGACTGGCGAATGGTCTTCCAGTTGGTCAGCATGCCGCCGAGCCAGCGGTGGTTAACGTAGGGCTGACCAGCGCGAGCGGCGTGCTCAGCAATGATCGGCGCTGCAGCGCGCTTGGTGCCAACAAAAAGAACCTTGTTCTTTTGGCTGGACAGACGGTTCACGAAATTCAGGGCATCATTGAGCGCTGGAACAGTGTGTTCCAAGTTGATGATATGAATCTTGTTGCGGGCGCCGAAGATGTACGGGGCCATTTTGGGGTTCCAGAAGCGAGTCTGGTGACCGAAGTGAGCGCCGGCTTGCAGCAGCTCACGCATGGTGACTTGTGCCATGAAAGTTTCTCCAGTTGGGTTATGGCCTCGCAACAGCCCCAATTACCAACACATTTTTCTCAATGAGCACCCGGTAATCGTGTCGACTGTTGGTCGGATTTAAAAATACACACTTCGTATGTTTGCCGAAATGCGGCGCGCTTTATACCATAGGCGACTTCTAAACCTCAACCACTGCGTGAATTCGCGGGGTTCGTCCGGGACATTGCATGAGCACGCTGATTAAGACCGCTGAAGAAATCGACAAAATGCGCGTGGCTGGCCGTCTCGCCGCTGATGTACTAACCATGATTGGTGAGCACGTTAAAGTCGGTGTCAGCACTGAGACACTGAATCAGATCTGTCACGACTACATCGTCAATGTTCAAGGTGCTATTCCGGCGCCACTGAATTATCGCGGTTTCCCGAAAAGCATCTGCACGTCGGTGAATCAGGTCATCTGTCATGGCATCCCCAGTGACAAGAAAATCTTAAAGGATGGCGACATCATCAATGTCGATGTCACGGTCATTAAGGATGGCTATCACGGTGACACCAGCAAAATGTTCTTTGTTGGCCAACCTTCCATTTTGGCGCAACGATTGGTTCGCGTAACGCAAGAGTGCTTATACAAGTCATTGGCGTTGGTTCGTCCTGGCTGCACGTTGGGCGACATCGGTGCCGTCATTCAGCAACATGCACAAGCGAACCGCTATTCAGTGGTACGTGAATACTGTGGTCATGGCATTGGCAAAGTGTTCCATGAAGAGCCACAAATTCTGCATTACGGTAAAGCCGGTGAAGGCATGGCGCTGCAAGCAGGCATGACCTTTACCATTGAGCCTATGATCAATGCCGGTTCGCACCACACGAAATTGCTGCCCGATGAATGGACCGTGGTAACCAAAGACCACAAGTTATCCGCGCAGTGGGAGCACACCATTCTCGTCACGGATACGGGCGTCGAAATTCTGACCGCACGCCCCGAAGAAGACTTTACGTTCCTGAGCGAGCGTGCCGCATGAGCACCTCCCCTTCAGACAAAGCCAGTCTGAAAGCGGCGCAGGCCGAACTCATTGAGCGCTTTAAGGAAGGTCGTGACATTCGCCTCCTAGTACGCGAATGGGCCAATGCGATTGATGACGTCCTGCGCCAAGCCTGGGTCAATCTAGGCTTAGATCAGTTTAATGATCTCGCTCTCTTAGCTGTGGGCGGCTATGGCCGTGCTGAGCTTCATCCGGCATCGGACGTGGACGTGTTGATACTGCATGACGGTGCAGAGCTCCCCACGGGCGCCGAAGAAGCCGTTAGCCAGTTCATCACGCACTTGTGGGATCTGGGGCTGGATATCGGCTCCAGCGTGCGTTCGCTCTCGGACTGCGTGCGGCTGGCGACGGAAGACATCACCATCGCCACCAACATCATGGAATCGCGCACGCTGGTGGGTGACGAGCGCCTGCGTCGCGACATGCAGCGCCTGACCGGACCGGATCGCTTGTGGCCGGGAAAAGCCTTTTTTATTGCCAAGCGCGATGAACAAATTGCGCGTCATGCCAAGCACAACAACACCGAGTACAACCTAGAGCCGGACCTCAAAAACGCACCCGGCGGGCTGCGCGACATCCAAACCATTGGCTGGGTCGCCAAGCGCCACTTTGGTGCCGATACGCTGCGTGATTTAGTGGCGCATGGCTTTATTACCGAGGCCGAGTTTGTTGAGCTAGATGAGTGTCAGTGCGTACTTTGGCGCATTCGATTCGCGCTCTACATCGTCAGTGGTCGCAGCGATACGCGTGTGCTTTTCGACTACCAGCGACGCATGGCCGAGCTTTTTGGCTATGGTGATAGTCAGGCTAATCGCGGCGTCGAGCAGCTGATGCAAGGCTATTACCGCGCAGCCATGCGCATTTCCATGCTCAATGAAATGCTGCTGCGCTACTTCGACGAAGCCATTCTGGGCGAAGACGAAAGCGCTCCCGTGGTGGCGCTCAACAGCCGTTTTCAATTGCGTAATGGCATCATTGAAGTCACCTCCGAAGACGTGTTTAAGCGCTACCCTTCGGCCCTGCTAGAAATTTTTGTACTGCTGGGTGATCACCCTGAAGTCACTGAAGTTCGCGCCAGCACCATTCGCCTGATCATGCAGCATGCTGTGCTCATCGATGACAACTTCCGCAACGACATTCGCAATAAGTCCTTGTTTATGGAGCTGTTGCGCTGCCGCACCGCCCTGTTTTCCTCGCTGCGCCGAATGAAGCGTTACGGTATTTTGGGCCGCTACATTCCGGCCTTTGGCGCCATCATCGGCAAAATGCAGTACGACCTCTTCCACATCTACACGGTGGATGCGCACACGCTACTGGTGCTGAAGAACATGCGTCGCTTCCGCTACCCCGAAGTGGAGGAACGCTTTCCGGTCGTCGCCAAAGTCGCCAAGAATCTGCCAAAAATTGAGCTGCTCTACATCGCCGGCTTATTTCACGACATCGCTAAGGGTCGCGGCGGCGATCACTCCGAGCTGGGCGCGGTGGATGCCCATGACTTCTGCATTGAGCACGGCCTCGGCAAGTGGGATGCCAATTTGGTGGCCTGGCTGACCCAGCAACATTTGGTCATGTCAGTCACCGCGCAGAAGAAAGATGTGTCTGATCCTGATGTCATCAACGAGTTCGCGAAGAAAGTCGGCGACATTGTGCACTTGGACTACCTCTACGCGCTCACGGTGGCCGATATCTGCGCCACCAACCCGACGCTATGGAACTCCTGGCGCGCCTCGCTGTTACGCCAGCTCTACACGCAGACCAAGCGCGCGCTGCGTCGCGGCCTAGTGAATCCGATCGACAAGCAAGAGTGGATCATCGAGAACCGCGCCTCGGCGCTGGAGCTGCTCGAAGAGCATCAGGTCAGCAGCAGTCAGGCCGAAGCGGTCTGGGACAGCCTGGGCGACGACTATTTCCTGCGCGAGTCGGCGAAAGACATCGCCTGGCACACCACGGCACTGCTGCGTCACGGGCCGGATGCCGGACCACTGGTGCTGGTGCGCGAAAATCACAGCGAGCCCTACGATGGCGCCACGCAGATCTTCGTCTACACGCGCGACCTGCCGAACTTGTTCGCCGCCACCGTGGCCGCGCTGGATCAGCTGCACCTGACCGTCATGGATGCGCGCATCATCACCTCAAACAACGGCTTTTCGCTGGACACCTACATCGTGCTCGATGAAAACGGCGACCGCATTGCCGACAGCGCGCGCTTGGCGCATATCGGCAACGAGCTGCGCCAGAGTCTGGCGCGCCCGGATCAGTTCCCGGTACTGGTGCAGCGCCGTCTGCCGCGCCAGCTCAAGCATTTCGATGTACGCACTCAGGTCAACCTGAGCAATGATCTGGTGCATCAGCGTACCGTGATCGAGGTCATCACACTCGACCGCCCGGGCTTGCTGGCGCGCGTCGGCCGCATCTTCATGGAGCACGGTGTTAATTTGCAGAACGCGCGTATTGCTACCCTGGGTGAGCGTGCAGAGGACGTGTTCTTTCTCACGGACGCCGCTCAACAACCGCTTTCCGATCCCGAGCTTTGCGAGCGCCTGTGCGCCGCCTTGCGCGAGCAACTGGACCAGACCTCCTGATGAATCCCGATCTGTCGCTGCTGCATCCCTACCCGTTCGAGAAGCTGGCCACGCTGTTCAAGGGCCATGCCGCACCGACACAGCTGAAGCCGATTGCGCTCTCCATCGGCGAGCCCAAGCACGCTTCGCCGGCCTTCGTGGCGGAAGCCATCGCCCGCCATATCGGCGGCCTGTCGAGCTATCCGACCACGCTCGGCCTGCCGGTGCTGCGCGAAGCTATCGTCCAGTGGCTGACGCAACGCTTCGGTCTGAAAGCGGTAGATGCCGGCACGCAGGTACTGCCGGTCAATGGCACGCGTGAAGCGCTGTTTTCGTTCACGCAGGCAGTGGTGGATCGCAGCGTGAGTGAGAAGCCGCTGGTGCTCATGCCCAACCCGTTCTATCAGATCTACGAAGGCGCCGCCTTGCTGGCTGGAGCAGAACCGGTATTCCTGCCCTGCACACCCGCCACCGGCCTGCAGCCCGACTTCGATGCCGTGCCCGATACGGTGTGGGCGCGCACGCAGCTGTTGTTCATTTGCACGCCGGGCAATCCTACCGGCGCATTGCTGAGCATGGCCACGCTGAAAAAGCTGATTTCGCTGAGCGATCGCTTCGGTTTCATCATCGCTTCCGATGAGTGCTATTCGGAAATCTACTTCGACGAAAGCCTGCCGCCCGTGGGCTTATTGCAAGCCTGCGCTGAACTCGGACGCGACGATTTTAAGAACTGCGTGGTCTTTCACTCTTTATCAAAACGCTCCAACCTGCCCGGCCTGCGCTCCGGTTTTGTCGCGGGCGATGCTGCCGTGCTCAAGCAATATCTGCGTTATCGCACCTATCACGGCTCCGCCATGCCGGTTCAGCATCAATTGGCCTCAACAGAGGTCTGGCAAGATGAGGCCCATGTGAGGGACAATCGCGCCCTTTATCGCGACAAGTTCGCGCGCGTGCTGGCCATACTGAATCCGGTACTGCCACTGCAGATGCCCGAAGCGGGTTTTTACTTTTGGGCACGCACGCCGGGCTCCGATGAAGACTTCGCCCGCGAACTGCATGCGCAGCAAGCCGTTACCGTGTTGCCGGGCCGCTATCTGGCTCGCACCGGCAGCGATGGCCGCAACCCGGGCGAAGGTCATGTGCGGATGGCGTTGGTTGCCAGTGTGGCGGAGT
Source organism: Perlucidibaca sp. (assembly GCF_057084925.1). Lineage (NCBI taxonomy): Bacteria > Pseudomonadati > Pseudomonadota > Gammaproteobacteria > Pseudomonadales > Perlucidibacaceae > Perlucidibaca > Perlucidibaca sp. The sequence goes on from NZ_JBXMRC010000013.1 coordinate 131,847, forward strand.
GTGTTGAGGCCGCCGAAAGAATTCGATCCTTTCTTCAGAAGTGATTCTTGGGAAGTGATTTTTGTTTTGCCTGATTGGAGAGAGTCATGTCGCTTGCCACGTTTATTGAAGACGCTTTTGAGCGCCGCAACGAATTTTCGCCGAAGTCGGCCCCACAGGATGTGCGCGATGCGGTCAACGAAGCCCTGACCCTGCTCGATAGCGGCGCCGCCCGCGTCGCCGAGAAGGTGAACGGCGACTGGCAAGTCAACCAGTGGCTAAAGAAAGCCGTGCTGCTGTCGTTCCGCTTAAATGACAATGTGCCGATTCCGGCCGGTGGCGGCATGCAGTTCTACGACAAGGTGCCGACCAAGTTCGCTGATTGGACGCCGGAGCAATTCACGGCCAGCGGCATTCGTGTCGTACCGCCTGCAGTGGCCCGTCGCGGCAGCTTCATCGCCCGCAACACGGTGCTGATGCCCTCCTACGTGAACATCGGTGCTTTTGTCGATGAAGGCTCGATGGTCGACACCTGGGCCACTGTTGGTTCATGCGCTCAGATTGGCAAGAATGTGCACCTGTCCGGCGGCGTCGGCATCGGCGGCGTGCTGGAGCCGCTGCAGGCCAACCCGACCATCATCGAAGACAACTGCTTCATCGGTGCGCGCTCGGAAGTGGTCGAAGGCGTGATCATCGGCGAAGGTTCGGTGCTGTCGATGGGCGTGTTCATCGGCCAGTCGACCCCGATCTACGACCGCGAAACCGGCGAGATCAGCTATGGCCGCGTACCCGCCGGCTCGGTGGTTGTGGCTGGCTCGTTGCCCCGCGACAATGGCCGCTACAGCCTGACCTGCGCCGTCATCGTGAAGAAGGTCGATGCCCAGACCCGCAGCAAGACCAGCATCAACGAACTGCTCCGCATTGCGGACTGAACCCGTTTCTTAAAGAGGACACGCGCGCATGTCGCTCCCCGAACACCGCATGACTCACCTCAAGGCGCTTGAGGCCGAGTCCATCCACATCATCCGTGAGGTTGCTGCCGAGTTCGACAACCCGGTCATGATGTATTCGATCGGCAAGGATTCGTCCGTGATGCTGCACCTGGCGCGCAAGGCCTTTGCGCCCGGCAAGCCGCCGTTTCCGCTGATGCACGTGAACACGACGTGGAAGTTCAAGGAAATGATCAGTTTCCGCGATCGCATCGCCAAGGAAGCCGGCATGGAGCTGATCTCGCACACCAACCCCGATGGGCTGGCGGCGAACATCAACCCATTCGATCACGGCAGCTCGAAATACACCGACATCATGAAAACCCAGGCGCTGAAACAGGCGCTGGACATGCACGGTTTCGATGCCGCCTTTGGCGGTGCCCGCCGCGATGAAGAGAAGTCGCGCGCCAAGGAGCGCGTCTACTCCTTCCGCGACAAGCACCATCGCTGGGACCCCAAAGTGCAGCGTCCGGAGCTGTGGAACCTGTACAACGGCCGCATCAACAAGGGCGAGTCGATCCGCGTGTTCCCGCTGTCGAACTGGACCGAGCTGGACATCTGGCAGTACATCTACCTCGAGAACATCGAGATCGTGCCGCTGTACTTCTCGGCCGTGCGTCCGGTGGTCGAGCGTGATGGCATGCTCATCATGGTGGATGACGAACGCCTGCCGCTGCGTGAAGGCGAAGTGCCGATGATGAAGAACGTGCGCTTCCGCACGCTCGGCTGTTATCCGCTGACCGGCGCCGTCGAATCCGACGCTGTCACCCTGCCGGACATCATTCAGGAGATGCTGGTCACCCGCACCTCGGAACGCTCCGGCCGCGCCATCGACCACGATGAATCGGGCTCGATGGAAAAGAAGAAACGCGAAGGCTATTTCTAATGATCATTGAACGTATCGACAATATTCAGGACTACCTGCACCAGCATGAACACAAGGACATGCTGCGCTTCATCACCTGCGGCAGCGTGGATGACGGCAAGTCCACCCTGATCGGCCGCCTGCTGCATGACTCGAAGATGATCTTCGAGGACCAGCTCGCCGCCATCACGCGTGACAGCGTTAAACATGGCACCACCGGCGAAGTCGTCGATCTCGCGCTGCTGGTGGATGGCCTGCAGTCCGAGCGCGAACAGGGCATCACCATCGATGTGGCCTACCGTTTCTTCGCCACCGACAGCCGCAAGTACATCATTGCCGACACCCCCGGCCACGAACAGTACACGCGCAACATGGCCACCGGTGCCTCCACAGCCGATGTCGCTGTGCTGCTCATCGACGCCCGCTACGGCGTGCAGGTGCAGACCCGTCGCCACAGCTTCATCTGCTCGCTGCTGGGCATCCGCCACTTCGTCATCGCCATCAACAAGATGGACCTGGTCGGCTTCAGCGAAGCCCGCTACAACGAGATCAAGGCCGAGTACGAGGCCTTCGTGGCCCAGCTCAATGTGCCGGACGTGCGCTATGTGCCGATGTCGGCGCTGAAGGGCGAGAACGTCGTGCACCAGAGCACACAGATGCCCTGGTACACCGGCACGCCGCTGCTGGAACTGATGGACACGCTGCCGATTCAGCGCGCCGTGCCGCTGGGCAAGTTGCGTCTGCCGGTGCAGTACGTGAACCGTCCGAACTTGGACTTCCGTGGCTTCTGCGGCACGCTCGCCGCCGGCAGCGTGAAGCCGGGCATGGCGATCAAGGCACTGCCGTCGGGCAAGACCTCGACGATCAAATCGATTGTGGTCTGGGAAGGCGAGCTGGCTGAGGCCCATGCCGGCCAGGCCATCACGGTCACACTCAACGACGAAATCGACATCTCGCGCGGCGACATGATCATCGCTGCCGATGACGATCTGACCATGAGCCATGCCTTCCTCGCGCATATCGTGTGGATGCACGAGCAGCCGCTGACGGTCGGCAAGACCTACGACTTCAAGCTCGGCACGACCTTCACCTCGGGTCAGGTCACGGAAATCGTGCACCAGATCGATGTTAATACGCTGGCCACCAGCGCAACCGACAGCCTGGCGCTGAACGGCATCGCGCTCTGCCGCGTGCAGCTGACCCGCGCCGTCGCATTCGACAGCTATGCGCTGAGCAAGGCTACCGGCAACCTAATAGTCATCGACCGTCTGAGCAACATCACGGTCGGTGCCGGCATGGTGCAAGAGCGTGCCAAGACCCTAAGCGATATCGAACAGCTGCCCGCCGTCACGGCTGCTGCGCGTGCTCGTCGCCTCGGCCACCCGTCGATGAAGTTGGTGGTGGAAGCCAGCGGTGCGCGTGAATTAGCAGAGCTTATTGAGCGCGCGCTCTTCCAAGCAGGCGCGTTGCCAGTGGTAGTCAATGCTGACGATCAGGCCATAGAAGCGCTGCAAGCAGCGGGTTTGCTGGTGATTGTGGCGGATGAAGTGGTCGGTGAGCGCAGCCTGCGCATTCGTGGCAGTGCCGAAGCGATTGCACCGGTACAGCTGGCGAAGAGCAACAGTGAAGCGGCCGAGCAGGTGCTGAAGCTGCTGCGTGAAACAGGACTGATGGGCTAATGCTGCAGATCTGCGGCATCAAAGCCTGCGACAGCATGAAGAAAGCTTTCGCCCGCCTCGATGCGGCGGGCGTGGCTTATGCGTTTCAGGATTTCAAAAAGATGCCGCCGAGTGCTGAACAGATTTCATTCTGGTTAGCGCATCTGCCCGCTGATCAGTTAGTGAATCGCCAAGGTACAACGTGGCGCCAGCTCTCTCCAGAAGCGCAAGCTGCGCTGTCGGATACGTCAGCGCTAACAGCCTTGCTCATTGCCAAACCCAGTCTAATTAAACGCCCCCTGCTCATACACGATGAGCAGGTGACGGTGGGCCTGAACTCCCCGCTACTCCCTGCTTAACAGTCCAGCTTAGTGTGACTTCTTAGACTTATTAATCATCCAGTCGGTCACCGCAATAAACCCTGCAGACACTACCAGCACCATGTGAATAATCACTTCCCACTTCAGGGTGTGCTCGGAAATGTTGCCTGCATCAATAAAGCTACGCAGCAAATGAATCGACGAGATAGTAATCAGTGCCATGCCCAGCTTGACCTTCAACACGCCGGCATCCACATGCGCGAGCCACTCGGGTTGATCCCGATGATCCTGCACATCTAAACGACTCACGAAAATTTCGTAGCCACCAATAATCACCATCACCAGCAAGTTAGCGATCATCACCACGTCAATGAGTGAAAGCACATTGAGCAGGATGTCATCTTCCTTCAGGATGCCGAGATTAATCGTTAGGTCCCACAGCTTGAGCAGGAATTTGTAAGAATAGATGCCCAAGGCCACGATCAGGCCGAGATACATCGGCAACTGCAACCAACGGCTCCAGAAAATAAAACTACCTAAGGCTTTCGTTGTATTACTCATGTCATCCTCCAAGACGTTGAAGCGTATTCTACGAAGCAACTGTGCGGTCGCACAGGCCTACACGCAATTGGAGTAACGATTTCATGACGCAAAATACGCTTAAAGCCTGTGTACTGGCGATGACACTGCTTAGCACAGCCAATCTGGCCCTAGCTTCAGATCATCAAAGCCCACGAAACCGCGTCGATTTTCAAACGGAAGTGAGCCAAGTTCTGCCCAATGACCTGATGCGAGCCACGCTCAGCATCGAATTATCCGATAAAAATCCGGGCCAGTTAGCTCGTGCCTTAACACTGGCCATGAACGAAAGCCTGGCCAAGGGCCGCAACTTCAATACCGTTAAGTTGGCCTCCGGCAATCAACAAAGCTGGCCGGTGTATAACGACAAACAGAAACTAGAGAACTGGCGCGGCCGCGCTGAACTGAATCTGGAATCTAAAGACTTTAAAGCGGCGGGTGAGTTACTCAGTCAACTGCAAGACAAGCTGCAACTTCAAGGCTTGAACTTTGTGGTGTCCGAAGAAACCCGTTTGGCCGCTGAGAAAAAGCTCACAACGGATGCGATTGCCGCATTCCGCGAGAAGGCCGATGCCGTTCGCCAAGCCTGGGGCGCCAAGAGCTATAGCTTAGTGCAAATGAACCTTGGTAGCAGCGGTGGCGGTGGTGGCTACCCTCGGCCACCCATGATGATGATGAAGATGGCTGATGGCGCACCCGCTGCCGAAATGGCAGGCGGTGATAGTCGTGTTTCGGTCAATGTGAGCGGCAGCATTGAGTTAAAGAACTAAGCGCGGCGGGCTGGAAGAGGTGTTAAATCAAAGCCTCTTCCAGCGCCAAAAAAAGCCAGGTGTCACGATTGGGGGCGCGATAGCATCCCACGGCATTCAGAGACGCAACAGCCGCCGCAGCCAGCTCCCAGGCCATGGTGTCATCGGCTGTAAATGCCTCACCATCAGCAAAGCAGTCATAGTCTGTTTGTTCACGCAATGCCTTCAATCGTTCAGCACGCTCTCGCGCTGTCTGCGGTAACTTGGCATTCGCCCACGCCCACTTCCATGTCTCTTGCGCGCTGGCATACGTACCAATCGGCGTCACACGGAATCGAAGCTGCTCACGGCCATCTTGCGTGAGAAAGCAGAGCACGGAGGAGTCCTGCTCCAATTTCCAACGACTAAAGCGATCTAGGCCAAACTGACTTTGAAGAAGTGCCTGCTTGGCTTGCAGCGCCTGCGCGCAATCGGCAATAAAAACCTCGAATTGCTCTTCGTTCATCGGCTACGACGCGCCTCCTGCATTAAGTCTTTCATATCACGCACCGCCGTGGCCAAGCCGCTAAACAAGGCGCGTGCAATCAGTGCATGACCAATATTGAGCTCATGAAATTGTGGCAAGGCGGCAATACGCGCGGTGTTGTGAAAATTCAGGCCATGACCTGCGTTCACCACCAATTTGCCGTGGGCATATTCTGCAGCCAATCGAATGCGCTCGAACTCATGTTCAATTTCTGCCGGACCTTCAGCGTCCGCATAGGCGCCGGTATGCAGTTCAATCGTGGGGGCTCCGGCACGAATCGCCGCGTCAATTTGTGACGGCTCGGGGTCAATAAACAAGGAAACATCCATGCCCTGCCGCCCCAAACGCTGGCATGCGGCTTGAATGCGAGAGAAGCCGCCCACCACATCAAGGCCGCCCTCAGTGGTGAGTTCTTCGCGCTTTTCCGGCACGAGGCACACATGTTTAGGGCGGATGATTTCAGCGAACGCCAGCATGTCTTCCGTCACAGCCATCTCAAGATTCATGCGTGTTTGCAGCACCTCAGCGAGGATGCGCACATCCCGCTTTTGGATATGGCGGCCATCTTCACGGGGATGCACAGTAATGCCATCAGCACCATGCTCTTCGGCAATGAGCGCAGCGTGCACCGGCTCTGGATATCGCGTCCCGCGCGCCTGACGCAGCGTGGCAATGTGATCAATATTAACGCCGAGGTATAACGGACTCATGGTGTACGCTCCTGTGCTGGCCTAACCATAGCAGCAAATAAATCACGACTTTTTAATGGCTTACCCGCGAGAAGAGGCTCTAGCGCCAAGCGATACAGCCACTTTGCTAAACGCCTGCGGTCGGGTGTATCCAGCGTGTCTGCGGCGACGGCCATGATATCCCCCCCTAAACAAGCGCCCGATTGCCCATCGCGAGCCGGCAGCCAGCCCTGCTCGGGATAAAACTGGTAGTACTGGTCTGCGGCCAAAGGCTGCTGAGTATCTGCCTGATGCGTCTGGCTGGCGACTTGGCCCATGGTGTCGAGCAGCTGTCGCTCAAAACGGCGCAAAACAGGCTCTATGCCCCTAACCTCCGGCTCGACAAGCTCACTTAACTCGCCTATAGCCCCCGCGTAGGCCACAAAAAGCTCCGGTTGCGGCAACTCACGCGGCAATAGGCGCACCAGCAGTTCATTCAAATACAGTCCGGAAAATAAGGCGGGGCCGACGAGATTCAAGGCCGGACCTGCAGCTTCATGAGCAGGAATTTGCTTGAGTTCGCCAGTGCCTGCCAACTGCACAAAATAGGGTTGAAACGGGGCTGGCACGACACGACCTTTGCTCCGCGCTCCGCGCAACACCGTTCCGACTCGACCCAGCTCAGGCAGTAGCCATTCTGCCAACACGCTGGTTTCGCGATACGCGCGTGCGTGGAGCAAATAGGCAGGCTGCCAGGCTAGTTCACGCATGGCTGCGGAAAGGCCTCGGTAGCAACTTAAAGGTCACCATAGCCCAAGCTTTTCAGAGCGCGCTCATCATCGGACCAGCCGCCTTTGACCTTGACCCACAGCGACAACATGATCTTGCTGTCGAACAGTTTCACCATATCGAGACGCGCCTCAGTGCCAATCAGCTTCAATCGCTGGCCACCATCACCAATGACGATCTTCTTCTGACCATCGCGCTCGACCAGAATGCAGGCGGAGATACGCAACAACTTGCCTTCTTTCTTGAACTCTTCAATTTCAACCGTGATCTCGTAGGGAATTTCCTCACCGAGCTGACGCATGATTTTTTCGCGCACCAGTTCGGCCGCGAGAAAGCGCTGCGAGCGATCCGTGATCTGGTCTTCATCGTAGAACGGCGGCGAGAACGGCAGACGCTGGCCCACGGCTTCGTGCAACTTGTCGAGGTTATGGCCCTTCAGTGCCGATACCGGCACCACTTCAACAAAGGGTAGGCGCTGCGAAAGTTGCTCAATATGCGGCAATAAGGCGGCCTTATCCTCAATGGTATCGACCTTGTTAATGACCAGCAGCACCGGCACATTGACCTTTTGCAGCTTGGTCAGCACCAGCTCGTCATCCGGCGACCACTTCAGGCCGTCGACCACGAACAGCACGACATCAACATCCTTCAGCGCTGAGGTCGCGGCCTTGTTCATGTAGCGATTGATGGCCTTGCGCTCTTCGCCATGAATGCCGGGCGTATCCACATAAATCGCCTGCACCTTGTCACGCGAGACGATGCCGAGCATGCGATGGCGCGTGGTCTGCGGCTTGCGCGAGGTGATGGCGAGCTTCTGCCCGAGGATGTGATTGAGCAAGGTCGACTTGCCCACGTTCGGCCGCCCGACGATAGACACATAGCCGCAGCGATAGTCGCTGGGCACGGTATTCGCGGGGTCGGCGGCCGAGCCCGAAAAGAATGAGTTGATGATGTCATCGGATGCCATTTTTCTGCCCTGCTCCCAGTTCCAGCACGGCCAGCGCAGCGGCGGCAGCCTGTTGTTCAGCGACGCGTCGGGTGACGCCCTCGCCTTCGGTCATAATGTCTTGATGCGCGGACACTGCACTCGCGGCGAGCAGACAACGCACTTGAAAATGTTGTTCGTGTGCCTCGCCCGTAACACTGACCAATTCATACGTTGGTAGCGCCAGCTTGCGTCCCTGCAGAAACTCCTGCAAACGGCTTTTAGCGTCCTTCAATGCATCGCTTGCTTCGATGGTTAACAAGCGCTCACCATACCAACGACGAATATGCGCCTGCATATCGGGCATGGCCACTCCGTCTAAGTGCATGGCCCCGATGATGGCCTCGACCGCATCCGCTAGCGTCGAATCACGACGATAGCCACCACTCTTCAACTCGCCCGAGCCCATGATGAGGAACTCACTCAGCTTCCATTCATGCGCCAGAATCACCAAACTTTCTTCACGCACCAGCGTCGCCCGCAAGCGCGACAGGCGGCCTTCGTTCTCGTCTGGAAACTGCTGGTATAGGCAATCGGCGATGACAAAATTAAGCAGGCCATCGCCCAGAAACTCGAGGCGCTCATTATTGCGCTTACCCGAGACACTGCGATGCGTTAGCGCCAGCTGCAACCAAGCCTCATTTTGGAACTGATAGCCCAAAATGCGCTGGAGGCGCGCTAATGGCTGCGTCACTCAATGCTCCCGTTGCGATTAAAGACCGGTAGGTTCAAGCCCGGCTTTTTGTGCATCCAAATGTAAAACGCCTTACCCACAATCAGGTCCTCGGAGACAGGCCCCCAAAAGCGACTGTCGTTGGAGTTATCACGATTATCGCCCATGACAAAGTAATGACCCGCAGGCACGGTATATGACCAATCACCGCCAGTGGGCTCGCGACCTATCTCCTCACGCGTGGTATGAACTGCGCCAAAGATGTTTTCACGCCAAACTTGCTGCCAAGGCTCAATCGCTGGCTCTTGCGACAGTAACTCGCGCTTAGCCTCGACCCCATTGATAAAAAGCACTTCACGGCGGCTTTCAATGAGATCGCCAGGCAGACCCACCACTCGCTTGATGTAGTTCATGTTTGGACTGGTCGGAAACTTAAACACCATGACCTCGCCACGCTTGGGCAGATCTACGGGCAAAATTTCGGTGCCTAGGACCGGCAAACGCACGCCGTAAGCAAATTTATTAACGAGCACGTAATCGCCAATTTCTAGCGACGGCAACATGGACCCCGAAGGAATCGTAAATGGTTCCGCCAGAAAGGAGCGCAGCACCCAGACAACCGCCAGCACCGGGAAAAAGCTGTGCGCTGTTTCAAATAACCACGGTTCTCGCAGCAACTTTTGCTCAGCATCCGCCGGCAAGGCCGCACCTTGGGCGGCGGCTGCCGCTTGAGCTGCTTTTAGTCGCCGCTGACGAATCGGTTTTAGCGCGGAGGCATCAAAACCCCACAGCAAACCCGTTATTAATACGGCTAAGGTCAGCACCAATGAAAAATCAATATCCATGAACGCTCCCGCGCGGCTTCGCTTGGTTTACTTATCGACCTTGAGTACCGCGAGGAAGGCTTCCTGCGGAATTTCGACGTTACCCACTTGCTTCATTCGTTTTTTGCCTTCTTTCTGCTTATCCAGCAGCTTGCGCTTACGGCTGACGTCGCCGCCATAGCACTTGGCCAAAACGTCCTTACGCATCGCTTTAACGGTTTGACGCGCAATGACCTGAGCGCCGATCGCCGCCTGAATCGCCACATCAAACATCTGACGGGGAATCAGTTCTTTCATTTTTTCGACAATGATCATGCCGCGATAACGTGCATTCTGCGTGTGGCAAATCATGGCCAGCGCATCAACCCGCTCGCCGTTAATCAAAATATCCACGCGAGCCAAGCTGGCAGGTTCAAATCGGCTGAACGCATAGTCTAAGGAGGCATAGCCACGCGAACAGGACTTCAACCGGTCAAAGAAGTCGAGCACGACTTCACCCATGGGCACGTCATAGGTCAGCGCCACTTGTTTGCCATGAAAGAGCATGCTCTTCTGCGTGCCGCGTCGCTCCTGACACAGCTTGATGACATCGCCGACATACTCCGGCGGCACCAAAATATGACACTCGGCAATCGGCTCACGGAACTCTTCAACCGATCCGGTGTCCGGCAGCTTAGAGGGGTTGTCGACGTAAAGCGTCTCGCCCTTCTTGGTAATAATCTCGTAGATCACGGTTGGTGCCGTGGTCAGCAAATCGAGGTTGTATTCGCGCTCCAAGCGTTCCTGCACGATCTCCATGTGCAGCATGCCAAGGAAGCCGCAACGGAAGCCGAAGCCTAGAGCGTCAGACGACTCCGGCTCGAAGAACAGCGCCGAATCATTGAGCGTGAGCTTGGAGAGTGCGTCGCGGAACGGCTCGTAATCATCGGAGGTGATGGGGAACAGTCCGGCGTAGACCTGCGGCTTGACCTTCTTGAAGCCGGGCAGCATATCCACATCGGGTGTGCCAATCAGGGTCAGCGTATCGCCCACCGGCGCGCCGAAAATGTTTTTGATGCCGGCGATGACAAAGCCGACTTCACCGGCATGGAGACCGTCCGTTTCGCTGTGCTTGGGGTTAAACACACCCACGCTGGTTACCAGATGGCTCTGACCGGTGCTCTTCACCAGAATTTTGTCGCCTTTTTTCACGCGGCCGTGCTTCACGCGCACCAGCGAGACCACGCCGAGGTAGTTGTCGAACCAGGAGTCAATGATTAGCGCTTGCAGTGGCGCACTGCGGTCCCCCACAGGGGCAGGAATGCGCTGGATCAACGCTTCCAAGACATCAACAACGCCCAAACCGGTTTTGGCCGAGCACTGAGGCGAATCAATGGCTTCAACACCAATAATTTCTTCAATTTCTTCGCAGACACGATCGGGGTCTGCCTGCGGCAGGTCGATCTTGTTGAGCACAGGCATCACTTCCAAGCCCTGCTCGATGGCCGTGTAGCAGTTGGCTACAGACTGGGCTTCAACGCCCTGAGCTGCATCCACGACCAACAAGGCCCCTTCACACGCTGCCAGCGAACGGCTGACCTCATAGGAGAAGTCGACATGGCCTGGGGTATCGATGAAGTTGAGCTGATAGGTCTCACCATCGATTTTCGAGGTGTAATAGAGCGTGACCGAGTGGGCTTTAATGGTAATGCCACGCTCACGCTCAAGATCCATGGAATCAAGCACTTGTGCTTGCATTTCACGATCTTCCAGACCGCCGCAAATCTGAATAAATCGATCGGCCAGCGTCGATTTGCCATGATCAATATGGGCGATGATAGAGAAATTGCGGATGTTCTTAATTTCGGACACAGCGACTCAGCCAGAATGTTTCTGCAAGGGGGCGCATAGTGTAGCCGATTCGCCCCGCCCCGGCGAAAACCTGCGGGGCGGCAGCGAAATTACTTCGAATTATCGCGAGGCATCCTGAGGTTCTAGCTTCAACGCCAGAATTAAGGTGCTGCCCCGACGCAAAATCGCCACGGGTACAGTGACCCCCGCATTGAGCTTACGGGCTGCCGCAACAAACTCACGCGCACTGGTGATGGCTGTGCTGCCCAAACGGGTAATTACATCGCCGTTACGCAAGCCGGCATCGGCACCCGAGCCTTCGGCCACCTTAACAACCAAGGCTCCGCCTGCGAGTTTCAGAGAGGCTTTTTCCGACTCCTGTAAATCGCGCAAGGTCAGACCTAAGCGCGACAAATCTGGGCTAGCCGCTTTGGTAGTTGCTACTTGCTCTTCCGGGATGGGCTGGACTTTGACTTGAAGCTGCAAGGCCTTACGGTCGCGCACGACCATAAGGGGGTAGGTCTCACCCACCTTGGCGCGGCCAATGGCTTGTGGCAGCTCAGCCGCAAGGTTAATCGCCAGTCCATTGAACTGCGTAACCACATCGCCCGACTTCAAACCCGCTTTGCCCGCCGGTGAATCGGCCTCAACGCTGGCAATCAATGCACCTGCTGGACGCTCTAAGCCATAAGCATCGGCCAACTCTTTGGTCACTTCCTGAATGGAAACACCCAAGTAGCCACGACTGACCTTGCCCTTATCCCGTAGCTGCGCAACCACTTCCATGGCCACATCAATAGGAATCGCAAACGAAACGCCCATGAAGCCGCCGGAGCGGCTGTAGATTTGCGAGTTCACGCCAACGACCTCGCCGGCTGTATTAAATAAAGGGCCGCCCGAGTTCCCGGGGTTAATGGCCACATCGGTTTGAATAAATGGCACATAGGCTTCATTGGGCAGGGCAC
>NZ_JBXMRC010000014.1:0-15418 GCF_057084925.1 Perlucidibaca sp.
CGGCGCGCTGGGTCATCACCAGGAATGGCTACATCACGCTGGCCTCGGAAATCGGTGTCTGGGATTACAAGCCGGAAGACGTCGTGTCCAAGGGCCGTGTCGGCCCGGGCAAGATCATCGCCATCGATACGCAAAAAGGCGAGTTGCTCGACAACAACGCCGTCGATGCCCTGCTCAAGAATGCCCAGCCCTACAAGCAGTGGCTGCGTCAGGAAGCGCGTCGTGTCGAGACCGACAGCGAGCTGGAAAAGTCCCTGCTCGGCAATATCGACCGCAACAGCCTGAACACCTACCAGAAGATGTTCCTGGTCACTTTCGAGGAGCGCGACCAGATTATCCGTCCGCTCGCCGAGTCCGGTCAGGAAGCCGTGGGTTCGATGGGCGACGACACGCCGATGGCGGTGCTGTCGCGTCGCGTCCGTCATCAGGCCGACTATTTCCGTCAGCAGTTCGCGCAGGTGACTAACCCGCCGATCGATCCGCTGCGTGAAGCCATCGTGATGTCGCTGGAAACCGCGTTCGGCCCGGAGATGAACATCTTCGAAGAGACGCCGGAGCATGCCCGTCGCGTCATCGTGTCGAGCCCGGTGCTGTCGCACTCGAAGTTCGCCCAGCTCAAGCAGATTGATCTGCCGGGCTATGGCTTTGAAGTGATTGATCTGAACTATCCAGAAAGCGAAGGCCTGCAGCCGGCCCTCCAGCGTATCTGTGCGCAGGCCGAAGCCGCTGTGCGTGCTGGCCGCTCGCAGCTGGTGTTGTCTGACCGTGCCATCCGTGCCGGCTTCCTGCCGATCAGCGCGCTGATGGCGACGGGTGCCGTGCATCATCATCTGATGAATGCCGGCTGGCGCTGCGATGCCAACCTGATCGTGGAAACCGGTTTCGCCCGCGACCCGCATCACTTTGCCGTGCTCATCGGCTTTGGCGCCAGCGCCGTGTATCCCTACCTGGCCTACGACATCATTGCCGACATGGCGCGCAACGGCGAGATCCTCGGTGACCCGCTGGAAGCGCAGGGCTACTTCCGCAAGGGCATCGACAAGGGTCTTCTCAAGATCATGTCGAAGATGGGTATCTCCACGATTGCGTCCTATCGTGGCGCGCAGCTGTTCGAAGCCGTTGGCCTCGACAGCAACGTGGTCGAGACCTGCTTCAAGGGTGTGCCGAGCCGTATTCAGGGCGCCAACTTTGCCGATATCGAAGGCGATCAGCGCCTGCTCGCCGAGGATGCCTGGAAGGCCCGCAAGTCGCTGGATCAGGGTGGCCTGCTCAAGTTTGTTTACGGCAAGGAATACCACGCCTTCAACCCGGACGTGATCAATACGCTGCACACCGCCGTGCGCTCGGGCAATTACACCGACTATCTGGCCTATGCCGATCTGGTCAACCAGCGCCCGGTTGCGACTATTCGCGACCTGCTGAAGCTGAAGAAAGCCGCGCAAGCGCTGCCGATCAATGACGTTGAACCGCTGGAAGCCATCCTCATGCGCTTCGACTCCGCCGGTATGTCGCTGGGCGCGCTTTCGCCAGAGGCTCACGAGTCCATCGCCATCGCCATGAATACACTGGGCGGGCGCTCGAACTCGGGTGAGGGTGGTGAGGATCCTGCGCGTTACGGCACGCTGAAGAATTCCAAGATCAAGCAGGTGGCTTCCGGTCGCTTTGGCGTCACGCCGGCCTATCTGGCCAGTGCTGAAGTGCTGCAGATTAAGGTGGCCCAGGGTGCCAAGCCGGGCGAAGGCGGTCAGTTGCCGGGCGGTAAGGTCAACGCACTGATCGCGCGTCTGCGTCACTCGGTGCCGGGCGTGACGCTGATCTCGCCGCCGCCGCATCACGACATCTACTCGATCGAGGATCTGTCGCAGCTGATTTTCGACCTCAAGCAGGTCAATCCGCGCGCGCTGGTGTCGGTCAAACTGGTGTCGGAGCCGGGTGTCGGTACGATTGCTGCCGGTGTAGCCAAGGCCTATGCCGACCTCATCACCATCTCTGGCTACGATGGCGGCACCGCCGCCTCGCCGCTGAGCTCGATCCACTACGCCGGCTCGCCGTGGGAACTCGGCTTGTCCGAAGCCCAGCAGGCGCTGCGTGCCAATGATCTGCGCGGCAAGGTCCGTGTGCAGACCGACGGCGGCCTGAAGACCGGTCTCGATGTCGTCAAGGCGGCCATCCTCGGTGCCGAGAGCTTCGGCTTCGGCTCCACGCCGATGATCGCGTTGGGCTGCAAGTACCTGCGCATCTGTCATCTCAACAACTGCGCCACCGGTGTCGCCACGCAGCAGGACAAGCTGCGTCAGGACCACTACATCGGCGAGCCGGAAATGCTGATGAACTTCTTCAAGTTCGTCGCTGCCGAAACCCGCGAGTGGCTGTCGGTGCTGGGCGTGGCCTCGCTGGCCGAGCTCATTGGCCGTACCGATCTTCTGGAGATGCTGCCGGGTGAAACCGGCAAGCAGTCGCGCCTCGACCTGATGCCGCTGCTGAAGAACGATCACATCTCGGCCGACAAGCCGCAGTTCTGCACGCAGTCGAAGAACGAGCCCTTCGATCAGGGCGTGCTCGCCGAACAGATCGTCATCGAGGTGTTGTCGGCCATCGAAGGCAAGACCGGCGGCAGCTTCGACTTCCGCATCGGCAACTGTGATCGCTCCATCGGTGCGCGTGTCTCCGGCGAAATTGCTCAGCGCCACGGCGATCAGGGTATGGCTGATGCGCCGATCACGCTGAACTTCACCGGCACCGCCGGCCAGAGCTTCGGCGTGTGGAATGCCGGCGGTCTCAACCTGCGCCTGGAAGGCGATGCCAACGACTACGTCGGCAAGGGCATGGCCGGCGGCAAGGTCGTGATTCGTCCACCGCAGGGTGCTGTGTTCAAGTCCCAGGATACCGCTATTATCGGCAACACCTGTCTCTACGGTGCTACCGGCGGCAAGCTGCTGGCAGCGGGTACGGCGGGCGAGCGTTTTGCCGTGCGCAACTCCGGCTGCGAAGCGGTCATTGAAGGCGCGGGCGATCACTGCTGCGAATACATGACCGGTGGTCTGGTTACCGTGCTCGGCCGTACTGGCCTGAATTTCGGTGCCGGCATGACCGGCGGTTTCGCCTACGTGCTCGACCTCGACAACAATTTCTTCGATCACTGCAACCATGAGCTGATTGAGCTGCACCGCATCAGCACGGAGCCCATGGGCCCGCATCGCCAGCATCTCAAGGCTGTGCTCAAAGAGTATGTGGCCGAGACGGAAAGTGTCTGGGGTCGTGAGATTCTTGAACAGTTCGACGAGTATCAGCGTAAGTTCTGGCTAGTGAAGCCGAAGGCGGCGCACTTGAAAGAGCTGCTCAAGAACACGGTATCGAACCCGCAGTAAGCAGTAATGTGTACGCGTCGAGGTTCGTCTCGGCGCGTGCTGAACGCCCGAACAGGTATTGAGGCAAGATCATGGCAGAACGCCTGAACAACGATTTCCAGTTCCTCGATGTGGCCCGACAGGACCCCACGAAGAAGCCGATTGATGTCCGCAAGGCGGAGTTCGTCGAGATTTACCAGCCCTTCGCCAAGCCCGAAGTGGAAGGTCAGTCGCACCGTTGCCTAGATTGTGGCAACCCATACTGTGAGTGGAAGTGCCCGGTACACAACTACATTCCGAACTGGCTCAAGCTGATCTCGGAAGGCCGTATTTTCGAGGCCGCCGAACTCTGCCACCAGACCAACACGCTGCCGGAAGTCTGTGGCCGTGTCTGTCCGCAGGATAGGCTCTGCGAAGGTGCTTGCACCCTGAACGACGGTTTTGGCGCGGTAACCATCGGCAACACGGAAAAGTATATTGTCGACACGGCGTTCGCCATGGGCTGGCGTCCTGACCTGTCGCATGTAGTACCGACCGGCAAGAAAGTCGCCATCATCGGTGCCGGCCCGGCGGGTCTGGGTTGCGCCGACGTGCTGACGCGCAGCGGCGTGAAGGCGGTGGTGTTCGACAAGAATCCGGAAATCGGTGGCCTGCTGACCTTCGGTATCCCCGAATTCAAAATGGAAAAAGCGGTGATGTCGCGTCGTCGTGAAATTTTCACGGACATGGGCATCGAGTTCCGTCTCAATACCGATGTGGGCGTGGATGTAAAAATTGAAGACCTGCTCGCCGAATACGATGCCGTGTTCATGGGCATGGGCACCTACACCTACATGAAGGGCGGCTTCCCCGGCGAAGATCTGCCCGGCGTGTATGACGCGCTCGACTTCCTCATTGCCAACGTCAATCGCAACCTCGGCTTCGAGAAGAATCCGGCGGATTACATCGACATGGCCGGCAAGAAAGTGGTCGTGCTCGGCGGTGGCGATACCGCCATGGACTGCAACCGCACCTCCATCCGTCAGGGTGCCGAGAGCGTGAGCTGTGCCTATCGCCGCGATGAAGCCAACATGCCCGGCTCCGTGCGCGAAGTGAAGAATGCCCGCGAAGAGGGTGTCGAATTCCTCTTCAACCGTCAGCCCATCGAGATTGTGGGTGACGGTCACAAGGTCACCGGCGTCAAAGTGGTTGAAACCCAGCTCGGTGCTGCCGATGCCCGTGGTCGTCGCAGCCCCGAGCCCATCCCCGGCTCCGAGCAGATTCTTCCGGCTGATGCCGTTGTTTTGGCTTTCGGCTTCCGCCCGAGCCCAGCCCCGTGGTTCGCGGATCTCGGCATCGGCATGGACGCCTCCGGTCGCGTGCAGGCGCCGGGTGAAGCGAAGTTCAAGTTCCAGACTACAAACCCGAAAGTGTTCGCCGGTGGCGACATGGTGCGTGGGTCAGACTTGGTAGTGACAGCCATCTGGGAAGGTCGTCAGGCTGCCGAGGGCATCCTCGACTATCTCGACGTCTGAGCTGGTTATTGGTCTGAAAAAAGCCGGGCCTGCAGAAATGCAGTGCCCGGTTTTTTTATGCTATACGACACAGCAGTCGAGCTGAGAATGAACTATGCGTGTGAGCGGTACTGCCAAATTTCTGAATGCCTGTGCGTGGTGTTCGTTGCTGTTGCCGCTTTCCAGCGCACAAGCCAACACAGCATTCACGGCGTCAGAAGAGCCCCTGAATACCATCATCATCACGGCGCGTCGGCTGGAGGAATCCGCACAGGATGTGCCCATCTCAGTGACCAGCATCAGTGGCGAAAAACTGAGTCAGGCCGGTATCACCACCGCACAAGAACTGCAGCAAGTGGTTGCGGGCTTACAAGTTGCAGTACCTAACCCGCGTTTGGCGCAGTTCACCTTGCGTGGCCTGGGCTCTAGCTCGTTCAACGAAGGCTTGGAAAGCAGTGTGGGACTCTTTGTGGATGGCGTTTACTTGGGTCGCCAGAGCATGAGCATCACTGACCTTATTGATATTGAGCGCATTGAAGTGGCGCGCGGCCCGCAAGGCACGCTATTCGGCAAAAATGCCACCGCCGGCACGATTCATGTCATCACGCAAAAGCCTCAATTCACCCCAGAGGCACGGATGGAGGCCAGTTGGGGCAGCGAAGGCATGGCACAACTTCGTGGTACCGTCACCGGCCCTGTTAGCAGCACAGCGGCCTTGCGACTCACGGCATGGCATAACGAGCGGGATGGTCTCGTCGAAAATCAATTCAATGGCGAGCGCTATAACGACCGACATCGTGAGGGCGTGCGCGGCCAACTGCTGTGGGCGCCCACGGCGAAGTTGTCATCGCGGGTGATAGCCGAATACAGCCGCGTGGATGAGCGTTGCTGCGCCTTCCCGTTATTCGGCGAGCCCAGCAAAACGGTCAAAGCCCGAGATGAATATGTTAAGTACCAGCGCGTGTCGGGAGATCCGTTTGATCGGATCGCCGACCTGAATGTGCGCCCCAGTTCGCAAGCGGAGCAATATGCCCTATCGAATGAAACGCAGTGGGACTTTGATCTGCGTCATCGCTTGGTCAGCATCAGTGCGTTTCGTGACTTTCAGTTTCAGCCGATTACGGAAGACAACACCTCGCTAGATTTAGTGCAGGGTGGAACCCGTAGCGCGCAAACACAACTCAGCCAGGAGTTTCGTATTGATTCGCGCTGGCGTCATGCCGAGACTGTGCTGGGGCTTTATGTGTTGAACCAAAGCACGCGAGGCGCGGAATATGGGCGATTGGGGAAAGACCTCAGCCAATGGGTTTTTGGCGGGCTGATTCGGGAAAGAATTCCGTTTGCCGATAAAAACAATACCGGTCTTTTACTCAATACCTTGATCCCGCCGGAAACCTTGGCCGGCATGGAAGTGCGCACGCCTTTCCAGCAGAAGGCTACCAGTGTTGCCACATTTGGTTCGCTGAATTGGCATGCAACCGAGCAGCTCGATCTGAGCGCTGGCTTGCGCTACACCTATGAGTGGAAGGACACGGAGGTTCGTCGTCGGCGCTCGGGCGGCAACCCCAATGCCAGTCCCTTGGCGCTGACCAATAATTTGGCTCTGCTCGAGCCGTTGCTAGGGAGTAGCGTTAGCGGCGTGACGTTTAATCAGCTTTTAGATGACACCGTGGGTGGTGAATTTGAGCGCAAGCTGTCATTAGAAGAAGGCGCAGTATCAGGCAATGTCGGCTTTGCATGGCGATGGTCGCCTTCGGTGATGACCTACCTCACGTTGAGTCGCGGTGTGAAAAGTGGCGGCGTTAATTTAGGGGTCACAGGTGAGCGCGTGAAGCCCACGTTTAGGCCGGAAGTGGCGGATGCCATTGAGCTGGGGTTGAAGTCTCAGCTCTGGTCTGATCGCCTGCTGTTCAACGTGGCGATTTACGATACCTACGTGACCGATTACCAAGCGCTGACCTTCGATGAAAGTCCGACCTTTATTCCGAATCCGCGATTAAATAACTTATTGAATGTGGGGCGCGTGCGCCTTAGTGGCGTGGACTTGGATATGCAGTTGGCGCTGCCTCATGCGTTTGATGTTCGTGCGGGTATCGCCTACAACCGCGCCATTACCGAAGATTTTAAAAACGCTCCTGACGAAGACACACAAAAGAATACGCGAGACTTGAGCGGAGAGCCCCTGGCCAATGCACCGCGTTGGAGCGGCAATGTCAGCGTGCAAAAGCGTTGGGCATTGGAGGGTGGCTATAGCGCCTACTCGGTATTCGATTACCACTATCGATCCACGTTTAATGCCACGCTCGAGCGCAGCCGCAACAGTGTTGTCGAGGGCTATGGGGTGGCTGGTGCACGCCTCGGTTTGGCGTCCCAAAGCGGTTGGGATGTTTCGCTCTTTGTGCGCAATCTGTTTGATCAAGATTTTGTGGCCGCTGTTCAAAACTTATATGGCGTGGGCTCCTATGGTGCTTATGCCGGCGAGCCGCGTTTAATTGGCGGCACGCTGAGGTTGAATTGGTAGGCGGGGATGCCTCTGTAATGTTTTGTAATTTTTGCTGAGTTGGCCTTGGTAACATAGCGCTTCTTTTTGTTGAGGTGTGACGCAGATGTTGGCTTGGCGAACTTCACGCGGTTCTTTGCTGGTGGCCATCTTGTTGGTGTTATCACTCACATGGCTATTTAGTTTGCCCATGAAAACACGCTATACCGACTTGATTGCTGAGCGCGCGTATTACCAAGATGTTTATTCAGAGCAGACAATCCAGTCCATACAGCAGCAAACGTTCACCGCCTATGAAGGCCCTTTGTTTGCGGGTAATAAGAGTCGGCCGCTGTGGTTAAAGCTGACTCTGGCACCGGCACCCTCTGATATCGGCTGGGTATTAATGCTTCAGCCTAACTTTTTGCACTATGCGGAAGTTTGGTGGCAAGACGACCAGCAGCAATGGCGGCGAGGTGAGATGGGCAGTCGTTTAGCCTACAACGAGCGTGAAGTTAAAGCCCTAGCACCGATCGCTTACCTTCAGCCGAATAGTCATACCCGCAGCACCGTTTATGTTCGTGTTCAATCGCCTACCACACCCGTTCATGCACAGGTCATCAGCCATCAAAACAGTATGGAGTTCGATGCCTTATTGAGTATGGTGAGTGGAGGCTTTATTGGTATTGGCCTCGTGCTGTCATTTTTTTCGGCCTTACTTTACGTCAACACGCGCGATGGATTATGGGGCTTTGATGCGCTGTGTAATGTCGCGGGTGTTCTGGTGCTGAGCTTGCAAATGGGCTTGGCATCACGCTTGCTGTTTCCAAACAGCGAGAATCTGGTCAATGAAATCATGCTGTATGCCAATGTCGGCTATTTATTTTTGGTCACGATACTGCATCGCTTAGTCTTTGGGTTGTTTGCCATCCCTCGCTGGGCCTATTGGCCGAATACCCTGATTTTGCTGTCATTTCCCGTGCTCTGTGCCCTAATTTTTATCGGTATGGGTGACAAGGCGATGGCGTTGAATAATGCACTCATCATGGCGTCGTCGTTTTGGGGAGTCTTGGTCGCGGTGAAGGCAAGGCATCCGGATCAATTTGCACTGTGGGTGTTTCGTACGTCTTACCTCGGTCTCGTGGCGTATTTTGTCTGGTGGAGCATCCCCATGGTGTTCCAGCAGCAAACCGGTAACTTAATGACCTTGTATCCCAGCCTGCCCGCCAGCTTATTTTCCATGTTCCTGTTGATGCTGATTTTGTTGCGTAATACGCAAATGAAAGCGCAGGAAACGCAGCGCCTGGCCCTGCAAAAGCGTGATGCCGAGCGCGATTTGCAAGAATCACAACGCCGTCACGAAGAAACCCAAGGCTTCTTAGGCATGGTCTTGCATGAAGTGAAAAATCCGCTTAGCAGCATACGCATGCTTGTGGCGAACTTAGAAAATACGCTGCCGAATGCCGATGCCCAAGTCAGCCAACGCCTGCAGCGTGTGCATGGCCTGGTAGATGACATTGATGATGTGCTGGAACGCGGCGTGGAGATTGATAGCCTGGAGCAGGGTGCCTTAGTGGCTGAAAAGGCCTTGGTGAATGTGGCGGCTTGGGTGCAGGAGTTTGCTGCGGCTCATGCTGCCGTGGCACGCCTACACATCACCGCACCCGAGGCGCTGTTGGCACAGGTTGATACGCATTTGCTCAGCATGTTGCTACGCAACCTCGTGGATAACGCGGTGAAATATGCCCCAGAAGATTCACCGATTCACGTGCAGTTGAGCGCCAACGCCCAAGGATGGCAGCTCTCGGTGCGCAGTAGGGTCGGTGCCGTGGGCTTCCCCGACGCAGACCAAGTCTTTAACAAATACTATCGCTCGCCGTTGGCGATGCGCCGCAGTGGCCTTGGCTTAGGCCTGTATTGGGTGCGCGGTGCAGCACGGCAACTCGGCGGCGATGCAACGTATACACGCGACCAAGAATGGGTGGTGTTTACCTTATGGCTACCGGATTGAGCTTGATTGTGGTGGAAGACAACGAGCTGCTGCGCGAAGAGATGGTCAGTTTTCTCACGCGGCCGGGCTGGCAGGCGCATGGCGTGGATTGTGGTGAAGAGCTGAGCAGATGGTTACAGCAGCACACTCCCAACATCGCCGTGCTGGACGTGAACCTGCCCTATGAAGATGGTTACAGCATTGCCAACCGGCTGCGCAGCAGCTACCCCGCCATGGGCATCATCATGCTCACGGCGCGCGTACTGCGAGGCGAGCGCGCGGCTGGCTATCAAAACGGCGCCGATGTGTACCTGACCAAACCCACCAGTACCACTGAGCTGATTAGCGTGATTGAGAACTTAGCGCGGCGCTTACCGGTGGCGGCGCCTGCGCGGGAGCTAGCGCTCACGTTGTGCCGTGCTACTGGCGTGTTGCAAACCCAGCAGGGAATGAGCTGTCAGCTAACAGCCACGGAAACACGGCTCATTGAGTTGCTCGCGCTTGCGCCACAACAGCTCGCGGACACGGCCTATGTGCTTGCCCAGCTGAGCGTAGGAAAAAGCGACCCGGTCAGCAAAGACGCGTTTGCCGTTGCCCTCACGCGCTTGCGGCAAAAGTGTAAGCAAGCGCTGGCGGTGGACAATATCGTGGTGGCACACCGAGGCATAGGTTATCGATTAAGCCTTTCCGTGGTGCTGAGCTAACGCCAACAGAGAGTGAATGAGCAGTAGCGTTCTTCCTGTCTGATCACCCATACATGTTTTGTGATGTTTAAATCGGACTGGCGTGGAGCTTCAGACCCAGTGCCTGAGTCACCTTGAGGATGGTGTCGAACGCCGGAGCACGGTCGCCAGACAAGGCTTTGTAGAGGCTTTCACGAGATAGTCCGGCATCACGGGCAACCTGTGCCATGCCACGAGCGCGCGCAATATCACCGAGTGCGCGAGCGATGAAGGCGGCGTCTCCATTGGCTTCCTCGATGCAGGCGTCAAGGTAGAGCGCCATTTCCTCTGATGTACGGAGGTGTTCCGCTACATCATAGCGAGTGGTTTCAGTGGTCATTATGTCCCCCTTGTTCCTGCGCTAGTTTCTGCGCGGCCTTGATGTCGCTGGATTGCGTGGACTTGTCGCCACCCGCCAGCAAAATGACTAGCTCGCGGCCACGAGCGTGGATGTCTCGCAAACCATCCAACCAGTCGGCAAAGCGCTTTGTCTTGCGAAGTTCGATCATGGGAATGAGTGTAGCCTCGTGGCTACATGCTGGCAATGCCTGCCTGGCTAAGCTCCGTCGCCAGCCACTTCAAGGCAAGCATCAAAGTACAATGCGATATCGTCCTCGGCACGATCGAGGTGCGGCTGTAATCCATGGGCTATTAACTAGCCAACACTAATTTGGCCTTGAAGAAAAGTTTCGCATCTTTGTTCACCAGTCACGGGCCAGTTCCTTGCGGCGAGCTACTCCTGAATTGATCGCTGCCGACAAGCGGCGCATATCGCCCGACCAGCGGTCTTTGAGCTCGCCCAAAATGTAATCTTCTGTAATCTTCGCGAAAACCCCCTTGCTAAGCTCCGCCCCAAATCTTGCATAAGGCTCGGAGCTTTGCCATGAACTCATCACTCAATCACGTCTATCGAATCATCTGGAACGCCGCGCTCGGTCTCTGGCAGGTGGCCTCTGAGGCGACGCGAGGTCGTGGCAAAACCGGCAGCTCCCAGCAGGCGCGTAAGGCGCGCAGAGCCTTGGCGGCCGCTACGGCGATGACGCTGGCGTCTCCGGCGGCCTGGGCGGTCTTGCCCACCGGCGGCAATGTCGTCGCCGGTTCGGCCAGCATCTCGCAGGCTGGCAGTGCGCTGAACATCAACCAAGCCTCCGATAAAGCCGCCATCTACTGGCAGAGCTTCAGCATCGGCCAGGGCAACAGCGTCAACTTTGTGCAGCCATCCGCTACCTCGGTCGCGCTGAACCGCGTGCTCGGCAACGATGTGTCGGTGATTCAGGGCGCGATCAACGCCAATGGCCAAGTCTTCCTCGTGAACCAGAACGGCGTGCTGTTCACGCCCACGGCGCAGGTCAATGTCGGCGGCATCGTGGCGTCTACGCAGAGCATCAGTACCACAGATTTCATGGCGGGCAAGTACGAGTTCAGCGGTAACAGCACGGCAACCGTGGAAAACCAAGGCAGCATCACGACGGCTAACGGCGGTGTGGTGGCCTTGGTGGCCGCGAAAGTCATCAACAGCGGCACGATCACTGCGCCGCAAGGCACGGTGGGTTTGGCGGCGGGTAACACCGTGCTGCTCGACCTCGGTGGCCCGGTGAAGATTCAAGTCACCGAAGGCGCTCTGAACGCGGCCATTGAGCAGAGCGGCGGCATTCGTGCCGATGGCGGCACGATCTACCTCACCGCCAAGGCGGCGGGTAACTTGGCGGCGAGTGTCATCAACCACAGCGGCGTGGCCCGCGCGCTGACCATGGCCTCGCTCACCGGCGAGCCGCAGGGTCAGACCGGCGGCATCGCGCTCAGTGCCGACCAGATTAACCACACCGGCACCTTGGATGTGTCCGGCATGCTGGCCGGTCAGCACGGCGGTGACATTCTCGCCCAAGGCAAGCACTACACCGACAGCGGCACCACCTTAGCCGATGGCGCAGCCCAAGGCGGCAACATTGATGTGCGCGCCACGAACATCACGCAAACCCAAGGGGCCAAGGTCTCGGCCAGTTCCAGCGACGGCCAGGGTGGTCGTATTGAAATGATCGGTGACCTTGGCAACGGCCGTGCCGAGTTTGCCGGGCAGATTCTGGCCACCGGTCGCCGTCGCGGCGGTTTTATTGAAACATCGGGTGCCACTGTCAAGCTCAACGAAAATACGCTCCGCATTAATGCCGGCTCCAGCGAAGGCAAAGCAGGTATTTGGGTGATTGACCCGAAGGACTACACCATTGCCGCATCCGGAGGGGATGTAACCGGCGCCTTCCTGAGCCAGCAATTAAAAAATCAGTCTGTCCAAATTTATAGTACGCAGGGCGCGAGTGAGGGTAATGGTGATATCCATGTTAATGACACCATCACGGCGACCTCGGGCCAGTCTTTAGAGTTGTATGCCGAAAGAGATATCAATATCAATAAATCGATAAGCATCAATCTTTTACTGCTTGCCGCTAAAGGTAGCGTTAATGTGAACGATGTTGTCACCGTGAATGAGTATCTTGAATTAAATTACGGTGCTAACTCTAATTTCAGTGCTAACACGAGTGTCAGACCTAGTGATACTGCTGCGCTGAATATGAAAATGACCCGCGACGGTTTTGTCGGAAAAATCAATTTGGGTGTGAGTGCTAACGAGGTATCCATCAACGGCAATGCCCAGACGATATTGCGCAATGCCACCGATCTGGCGGGCGTCGCCAGCGGATTGAGCGGCCAGTATGTGCTGGCCAGCGATATCAGCCTGGCGGCGGTTGCCGATTGGACGTCAATCGGTGCAGGCTTGGGTTTCAAGGGGGCGCTGGAAGGCCTGGGACATCTGGCCTCTGGCCTGAGCATCACAAGCAATCGAACCCAAGCAGGGCTGCTTTCAAGTGTCGCAGGTGGAACGCTGACCAATCTGGGGGTGGGCGGTAGTATTGCGTTCGCCAACCAGAGCGTGGGGACGCGGACCGCTGGTGGCCTTGCAGGCAGCGTCAGCGGCGCCTCCACGCTGCGGAACCTCTATTCAACGGTCGCGGTGGATGTGAGCAGCAGCGCTAACGCTGTCCTGGGTGGTTTGTTGGGCTCTATTGCGGGTACATCAACGCTCACCAACGCCTATGCCACGGGCTCGGTCAAGGCGTCTGGAGTCTCGACTAGCCATAACGCGGGAGGATTGATCGGTCAAATTGCTAGCGGCACCTCCCAGGTGTCCAGGGTTTACGCCGCAGGGTCGGTGTCGGCTTCAGGGTCTGGTGTTGGCAATGCGGGTGGTTTGATTGGCATCGTCGGCAGCGGCTTTACGCTGTCACAGGCCTATGCGACCGGCTCTGTGCAGGCAAACGGCAGTACATCATCCAATGCCGGTGGATTGGTGAGCGTTCTGTCGTCGGGAACAATGGTCGTCTCGATTGATAACGTCTTTGCCACCGGTGCGGTTTCGGGCTCCGGAAGCTTTCAGCAATTCGGTGGCTTGCTGGGCAATTCCGGAACAGTTTCAGGCGCAGGCGCCAAAACCCTGAGCAATGCCTACTGGAATTCCGCGACCACCGGCCAGGCTTTGGCAGTCGCGAGCAACAGCGCGGCTCAGCCGACGCAGATCAATGTGGTGAATGCGGCCATTGGCACGGCCGGCACAGCCTTTCCAAACCTGGATCCAACGGTCTGGAATATCGTGAATGGCACTCCGGTGCTCAAGGTGTTCCAAACCATTGCAGCACCGGCCATCACCCCGGTCACTTACACCTTGCAAACGCTGACCGGCACCTACACCTATAAGGCTGAACAATACAACCTGGCTGATTTGTGGGCGACCAGCACCATTTTTACCGACTGCACGGTCTGCACCAGCTGGACGGCGGGCACCGACTACAACTTTACCTATAGCGGTAATGTCGTGACCGGCTTCACCAATGCGAACACCTACAGCGGCATTGGCATCAATGTGCTCAAGACCGGGTTTTCGCTAGCGACCACCGGCAATACCACCGGTAGCCTAACGATTGATCAAGCCAAGATCACGCGTGTTACGGGCATCACGGCCGAGAGCAAAACCTATGATGGCCTGCGTGCGGCCACCCTGAACACGAGTGCGGCTCAGCTCACAGGCTTGCTGGCCGCCGATGCCGGCAAAGTGACGGTGGCCAGTGCGATTGGCACATTCAACACCAAAGATGCCGGCCAGAATAAAACCGTGAGCATCAGCGACATCACTTTGGGCGGTGTTGGTGCCGGTAACTACCGACTGGATAACGCCAGTACCTCAAGTTTCACGTTCCCGTTCAGTTCAGAGCCTACGATCATTACGCTTCCGAACACCGCAAACACAGCGACCACGATGGCTACCATCACGCCAAAAGCGTTGAACATCACGGATGGCAGCGTTGTGACCCGTGACTACGACGGTAAGCGAACCGCGACAGTGAATGTGGGCGTGTTGAGTGGGCAGGTCGAGTTGGGTGGTCAGGCTGAAACACTCGGCATTACCACCGCCGCCGGGACCTTCGATGACGCTGACGCGGGAGCGCATAAGGATGTAGCGGTGAAGTACACGCTCACCAACGGCTCAGGCGCAACGGGTGGGCTGGCGAGCAATTACACGCTGGCGGACGGCTCACTCAAAGGCACCATCACCCCCAGAGCGCTGACCGTTGCGCTGCAAGGCACCACGGCCAACCCGCTGACCAAGGTCTACAACGGCAACGCCAACCTGGCGTTGAGTAGTGCTAATTTCCTGCTGAGCAATTTTGTGGGTGAGCAGGGTACGGGTGCTGCGTTAAACGGCATCACCAGCGGCATCTTTAACGATGCCAATGTGCTGCAGGCCAACACCGTGACGGCCAACCTGACCGGCAGCACATTAGCCTTGGCTCAGGGTGTTAAAGCTAGCAACTACAGCTTGTCGACCGAGCCGGTCGCGGCAGCAGGCACGATTACGGCCAAGGCCGTGCAAGTGACTGGCCTCATGGCGCAGAACAAGGAATACAACGGCCTTCTGAATGCAACGATCACCGGCACCGCCACCGTGGCGTCGGATGCGTTCATTCAAAACGATGATGTTAGCGTGTCGGGCAATGTGACCGGTGGCGTCTTCACCAGCAAGGATGCCGGCACGGACATTGCCGTCTCAGTCACCGGTTTGTCGCTCACGGGCAATAAAGCTAGCAACTACCAAGTTACTGCACCGGGCTTGAAAGCCAACATCACTCAAAAAGAAGTGACCGTGAACAGCTTTGCTGCCAAAGGCAAAACCTACACGGGTGATGCGGTGGCAGAGATCACCAACGCGGGTAGCTTGGTGGGTGTGATTGCGGCTGACCAGAGCAAGGTCACCTTGGGCAACACCGGTGCAACCTTTAGCGACAAGGACGCAGAAGCGAACAAGACGGTGACCCTGAACGGCACTTCGCTGAGCGGTG
>NZ_JBXMRC010000015.1:0-4433 GCF_057084925.1 Perlucidibaca sp.
TAAAAGGGCGAAGGAGATATATTGGGTGGGAAGCGGTGCTGAGTGACCTGCTCAAAGTCATACGCAATGCCGATGCCAGTACCTTCATCAAA
This sequence comes from Perlucidibaca sp., assembly GCF_057084925.1. NCBI lineage: Bacteria > Pseudomonadati > Pseudomonadota > Gammaproteobacteria > Pseudomonadales > Perlucidibacaceae > Perlucidibaca > Perlucidibaca sp. The sequence continues at coordinate 93 of NZ_JBXMRC010000015.1, forward strand.
GCGCCGCACAAATATTTCCATGCCACGAGGTACACCTACGCTGCTATCTACGCCCACTGGCGCAACAATAGAGCCCATTTGCGTGGTTGAGCCGAAGTCACAGGTTCTACCGCCGTCAGGTCCTGGTGAAAGGATCATGACATCAAGCTTTACGTCTTTAATCACGGGCCCAGAGTTGCCGGAGGCATATGCACGGATCGTATTCGGCACGTTGCCATCCATAACGTTTGTGGCGTAATCCCGTTCGGCTTTAATGGCGGCGAGCTCAGCGGCTGTGACCGTGGCGTTTGCATCATCCGTTGCTGATAGCGCAATGAATGGCGCTGTACGTGGCCCTGTTCTGAGTGTTTCCAAAATGCCATCTAGCCCTACACAGCCATTATTATTCGGGCTGGTTGCGCCCAGGGTGCTGCTTAAGCATTTGCGCGGACTCTTGCCGCCATCCCGAATGAACTCTTTGAAGTATTGGTTGACTTCATTGTGTGAGGATCCTGCGCCACGACTGGTGTAGTTGGGCAAATACACATCGTATATTTCTGCACCATTAGCGCGCATGACTTTGACGGCATTCTCAATAAGTGCGCCTTGCACCGTGCCAGCGCCTGTTGGATTGGTATTCGTTCCAAGCTGACGAATGATGCCAATTTTCTTGCCGCGCATGCCGTATACCGAGCGATCCAAGTATTTCAGATAAGTCGTTGGGCGCTTTCCTGAGTTGGTAAACAGCGTGGTATCGGGATCGTCCACAGCAAAGTTGGCATCTTCGGCTGCGCTAGGAACGCTCGCCATTGCGGTTAGCATGAGTGCAGCATCGCGGACATTACGCGTCATGGGACCGCCCGTATCACGCGTATGTGACAGCGGAAAAATCCCTTTTCGCGACACAACACCAATGCTTGGCCGGATACCTACTAGCCCTCCCACAGAAGAGGGGTGCCGAATCGACTGACAGGTGTCGCTGCCGGTGCCGCCCAAGGCAAAGTTAGCGGCAATCGATGCGCCTGTGCCGGAAGACGAGCCTGCAGGGCTTTGCTGGGTGTTGTAGGGGTTGGTGACGAGCAGCGTTCGTCCGGAGAAGCCGGTGGTAAAGAAAGCAAACTCATCCTGCTGCGCTTTTCCAAGAATAACTGCCCCGGCCTTTCTCAGGCCGATTACGGAGGGAGAGTCTTTGCCGGCGGTGTGACCTAACATAGACGGTGAGGCCGATGTGGATGGGCTGTCGACGGTGTCATAGTTGTCTTTCAGCAGAATCGGCGCACAGTGTAAATTGCGGTTGCCTATGCCTTTGTCCTGCTTGTAAAGCGCATCTAATTGCCGAGCCTGAGCGAGTGCATTGGTGTTGATGGATAGCACAGCGCTAATGGGCAGACCTCCATTCGGCTGAGGGTTGTTGTTGTATTTAAAGATGCGTTCGATATACATCTTGACCAGTGTTTCGCAGGTCAATTTATCGGTGCTGTTTGCCAGCTTGTATTTTCCCGCCAAGGCATCATGAATACGCTGTGTATCCGCCTCGACTAGATTAAATACTGGGAGGTTAAAGAAGTCAGTGCCATCTTGCCCGTCCTTGCCATCACTACCGTTTGTACCGTCTTTTCCATCAGTACCGTTGACGCCATCCTTGCCATTCGAACCATTGATGCCATCCGTGGCGACTCGTGGACTGGATTCTGATGAGCCGCCTTTCTCGCCGCCACAGGCAGCTAGGCCAAGGCTAAGCGTCAGAATGACACAAGCTTTTTTCACTAGGGGGATGTGCATGTATTTCTCCGAGCATCTATGCACATCTAACACTGCAAGCTGAGTGCCAAATAAGTTACGAAAATCCTACAATTGCGACTCATGAGTTCTGGAACGTGATTAGTGGCCCAGCTGAGCTGGCGTGCTGAGTGTGACGATCTTGCTTGTTAAGCAGGGGATGTCGCCCTTAACATACGCGGCTTACGAAACACACGACAGCTGGTGGAGAGCCGCATGATCCTTGGTAGCCTGGTGGCTTTAGTCACACCCATGAACTCTGATGGCAGTGTGGATTGGGCGGCACTTAAGCAGTTGGTTGAGTGGCATGTTGCCGAAGGCACGCATGGCATCGTCGCCGTGGGTACCACGGGCGAATCGGCCACCTTAGATGTGGACGAGCATCTGGAAGTTGTGCGCGTGGTCATTGAAGTGGCTGCAGGTCGCTTAGCGGTTATTGCCGGTACCGGTGCAAACTCCACACGCGAAGCAATTGAGCTCACACAAGCGGCCGCGAACTTAGGCGCAGACGCCGTATTGCTTGTCACGCCGTATTACAACAAGCCCACGCAAGAGGGTTTGTACCAGCACTACAAAGCCATCGCAGAAGCCGTGCAAATCCCCCAAATTCTCTACAACGTGCCAGGCCGAACCGGCGTCGACATGCTTAACGCAACGGTGGCGAGATTGGCGGGTATTCCCAATATTGTCGGCATTAAAGATGCCACCGGCGACCTCGTGCGAGGCCAAGAGCTCATTGGTTTAGTAGGCGATCGTATGGCGGTGTATTCGGGTGATGATGCCACCGCCATAGAGCTGATCCTTCTGGGCGGCAAAGGCAATATTTCGGTCACCGCCAATGTGGCCCCGGGTGTGATGGCCAATGCCTGCGAAGCGGCGTTAGCGGGGCATGCTGGGCGAGCTCGCGAGCTAACCGAATCGGTTGCCCAGCTGCATCAAATTTTGTTTATTGAGTCGAACCCGATCCCGGTTAAGTGGGCATTAGCAGAAATGGGCCGTATGGGGCTCGGCATTCGCCTGCCTTTAACGGTACTCTCCGCAGATGCCCAGCCGCGCGTTCGCGCGGCCTTGTCTGCATCTGGAGTGCTTTAATGCGTCAATTCGTCCTTGTTGCCCTTGCAGTCACGCTGCTGCCTGCGTGCTCAGGTTACTTTCGTGATCGTAGCTTAGATTACGGCCAGGCTAAGCCTTCGCCTGCGTTGGTCATGCCTGCAGGCGTGGAAACTCGTCCGATCAAGCCGCTTTACCCCATTCCTGCGGTCGCCGAAACTGCAACAGCCACGGGCAAGAACTTTGTTGTGCCTTTCCCTCCAGCCATGAAACCCGTTCAAGAAGTCTCTCTGCCACCGCTGCCAAATAGCCCTGGGCGCACGCCTGTTAAATTGGGAACGGATGGTAATGGCGTTCCTGAGCTGCGTGTCGTTGGTCCTCGTGAGCGTGTTTGGGACGAGCTTGGCCGTGCCTTGAATAACGCGGGTGTGAGCCTGAAAGACCGTAACCAAGAATTGGGTTTGGTAGATCTCAACATTGCCGGTCAGGACTACCAATTACGTATGGTTCGTGCCACCGAAGCCTTTGTGCTGAGCTTGCAACGCAACGATGAAACCTTGGCTCCAGTAGCCGTATCGCGAAATTTATTGACCACCTTGCAGGCGCGTTGGCCCTGAGGTTTGGAGAGTTTTGATGGAAAAGCGTGACCTGCTCTACACGGGCAAAGCCAAGTCAGTATTTGCTACCGATGATGCCGATCATGTGGTGATTGTTTATCGCAACGACACCTCTGCGTTCGATGGCAAGCGCATTGAGCAACTGGATCGCAAAGGTGCGGTTAACAACCAATTCAATGCGTTCATCATGGACAAATTGTCTGCTGCGGGCATTGCCACGCATCAGGTCAAGCTGCTGTCGCCGACCGAGTCGCTGGTCAAGCGCTTGCACATGATTCCGGTCGAGTGTGTGGTGCGTAACTACGCCGCCGGCTCACTGGTGCGCCGACTTGGCGTTGAAGAGGGTTTGGCGCTGAACCCGCCGACCTTCGAACTGTTCCTCAAGAATGATGCCTTGGGCGACCCCATGATTAATGAGGCGCATGCCGTGTCATTTGGTTGGGCGACCTTAGAGCAACTCACGGAAATGAAGCGTTTGTCGCTGCAAATCAACGACATTCTGAAGGCCTTGTTCCTCGCCGGCGACATGCTGTTGGTCGACTTCAAGCTAGAGTTTGGCGTGTTTAAGGGTCAGATTGTTTTAGGCGACGAATTCTCACCCGACGGTTGCCGTTTGTGGGATAAAGAAACACGCAAGAAGCTCGACAAAGATCGATTCCGCCAAGGCCTCGGCGACGTGGTGGAAGCTTACGAAGAAGTGGCGCATCGTTTGGGTGTGACCATCGCCTAAAAAACTGAGAGGTGAGCGACATGCAGACGCAGAAGCTGTGGCGCGGTGTAGTTATTTTGGCCTTAGCGAGCAGCCTCAGTGGCTGCTTGTTAACGAAATTAGTCACTATGCCCATGCGTGTTGTCGGCGCGTCGGCATCCCTCGTTGGGGCCTTTGTCTCTGTGGTGCCCGTGGTGGGTGACTCTG
>NZ_JBXMRC010000016.1:0-68543 GCF_057084925.1 Perlucidibaca sp.
CATTCTTGAGCAGGGCATCGACGGCATTGTTGTCGAGCAGCTCGCCCTTCTGCGTATCGATGGCGACGATCTTGCCCGGACCGACACGGCCCTTGGACACGACATCTTCCGGCTTGTAATCCCAGACGCCAATTTCTGACGCCAGCGTGATGTAGCCGTTCTTGGTGATGACCCAACGCGCCGGACGCAGACCGTTACGGTCGAGCATGCACACGGCATAGCGCCCGTCGGTAATAACCAGACCGGCCGGACCATCCCAAGCTTCCATGTGCTTGGCGTTGTATTCGTAGAACGCACGCAGATCGGCGTCCATCGACTCCACGTTCTGCCAAGCCGGTGGCACCAGCATACGCAGGGCGCGGAACAGACCCATGCCGCCGCCGAGCAGGATCTCCAGCATGTTGTCCATGGACGACGAGTCGGAGCCGGTGCGGTTCACCAGCGGCGTCAGCTCAGTGAGACCGGGCAGATCCGGGTGCGTGAACTTCGGCGTGCGCGCTACGGCCCAGTTGCGGTTACCGCTGACGGTGTTGATTTCACCGTTGTGCGCGAGGTAGCGGAACGGCTGTGCCAGCGGCCAGCGCGGCAGCGTATTGGTGGAGAAGCGCTGGTGAAACACGCAGATATGCGTTTCCAGACGCTCGTCGCCGAGATCCTTATAGAACACCGGCAAGTCGGCCGGCATCACCAGGCCCTTATAGGAGATGACCTGGGTCGACAGCGTGGTGACATAGAACAGCGGGTCAGCCTTGAGCTGCTGTTCGGCACGGCGGCGTGCCATAAACAGCTTGCGATTGGCCTCGACCTCATCCATCGAGCCGGCATTAACCAGCACTTGCTCGAACACCGGCAGCGAACGCAGAGCGATTTCGCCGAGGATGCTGTTGTCGGTGGGCACCGTGCGCCAGCCAGCCAGCGTCAGACCTTCAGCCTCAACTTCCTTTTTCAGGATAGCGCGGGCGTTGGCAGCCAGGGCGGGGTCGGTATTGAGAAACACCAAGCCGACCGCAAAGGTATCGGTCAGGGTGACACCCAGCTCTTCCTGCGCAACGGCACGGAAGAAGGCACGCGGCATCGCCAGCAACAGGCCGCAGCCGTCGCCAGTCTTGCCATCAGCGGCGATAGCACCGCGATGGGTCATGCAGCTGAGTGAATGAATCGCTGTCTGGACCAGATGGTGACTGGTCTCGCCCTTCATCTGTGCGATGAGGCCGAAACCGCAGTTGTCACGAAACTCATCCGGGTGGTACAGACCCGCGTTGACGACCGGCTGCTCTAGCATCAGTTATACCTTGGAAAACAAAGGTTTAAGAATTCTTACGCGCAGGCAAAAACCGCGCTGGGCGCAAAATTGGACGCGTATAGTAGGTGAAAAGGCGTTTTCACTCAATTGATGCAAGCCGCTCAGACCGCCTCATTTCATAAAATTTGCCAATTAACCTCTACTCACGGAGCAAGTTTCAGGCCAGTCCCTGGCCTTGCCGACCCTACAAGGTGTCGACAGGGATTGCACCTGGGGTGGAATTTGCCTTGGGCTGCACCGGAATGACCATAGGCGACGAGCCTGTCGGCACTTGGAGTGCGGGGTCATCATCGGTAATGGTTGATGAGGGGTTAGCTGGCGCCGCCATACCCTCAGCTGCCCCCTGCAACGAGGCTTCAGCGGCAAATGCTGCCTCTGCATCACTTTGTAGCGCGCCCCAAGCCCGTGGCATTTTTCCGGGCAAGCCGGTCAACGCTGCCGCCACTTCTTCTGCCTGCTGACGACTGGCAAACTGGCCATAGGTCAGTACATAGCGTGGACCCGACGATGAGCCATCTGCCGCATCAATCGTTGCCGGCAGCACTATATAGTGAAATTGATCCTTATCACTGCGGCTCGACAATAGATCACCGATACGGCGCTCATCCTCGAACACGGCAACCTGCAGAGTGAAGCTGGCGGCATCCTGCGACAGCAGCCAGGCCTTATCACGATACTGTGCTGTTCGCTGTGGCGCCGAGGCCTCGATAGGCACAGGTTGCGCGCCACCGTTATCTTTCACCAACGAGGGCAGCGCACCAAAGCTGTCACTAAAACCTGCCTCGCCAAACCCCACGTTCGCCAAGATACGTTCTTGGAACAGCGCCTTTACCGGCGTTTGCAACCACAAGCCCAACACGCCCAGCACGAATAAAACTAAAAAGGCATTGCCTAATCGTTGTTGCGACTTTGCCGTCATCACCCCACTACTCCTTCACACGCGGCGACTAACGTGGCCTGCACATGCGCGGGCGACGCTTGATCGGTAACAATCGCCTCACCCAATTGCTTCAACAGCACCAGGCGCAAACGACCATCCACATTCTTTTTATCCACCGCCATGTGCTGCATAAATATCGCAGGCGTCATGCCGGCAGGAGCGGCCACGGGCAGCCCAGCACGTAACAGCAGGGCTTTCACGCGCGCCACATCCGCAGGCGTGAGCCAGCCTTCACGGCAGGACAGATCCGCTGCCAGCAACATGCCTGCGCCCACCGCCTCGCCATGCAGCCACTCGCCATAGCCCATACCGGTTTCTATGGCATGGCCAAAGGTATGGCCCAAGTTGAGCAGCGCTCGGATATCGTTTTGCTCAAATTCATCGGCAGCGACTACATCGGCCTTGTTTTGGCAGGAGCGCTCAATGGCTTCTGCCAGCAACGACGAATCCCGCGCCATCAGCCCTTCCATGTGCGTTTCCAACCAGCACAAAAAGTCGAGATCGCGAATGAGCCCGTACTTAATGACCTCGGCCAGCCCCGCCGATAATTCGCGCTGCGGCAAGGATTTCAACACGCCGGTGTCGGCAAGCACGACGCGAGGCTGCTGAAAGGCCCCGATCATATTTTTGCCCAGCGGATGGTTAATGCCCGTTTTCCCGCCCACCGACGAATCGACCTGAGAAAGCAAAGTAGTCGGCACCTGAATAAAATCGACGCCGCGCTGATAGCAGGCCGCTGCGAAACCGGTCATGTCGCCGATAACGCCGCCGCCCAAGGCAATCAGGGTGGCTTTACGACTAAAGCGAGCCTGCAATAAGGCATCGAAAATCTGATTCAAATGCTGCCAATCTTTGTATTGCTCGCCATCGGGCAGCACAACCTCGGCCACGGTCAATCCAGCTGACAATAAGCTGGCGCGCAAGGTCCCGGCATAAAGCGGCGCAACGGTTTCATTGCTGACCAGCAACACCTGTTTGCCGCGAATATGCGGCAACACCAAGTCCGCTCTCGCCAGCACACCATCCCCAATATAAATAGGGTAACTGCGATCGCCTAAGGCCACATTTAACACGGTATGCATTTCAATCTCTCAGTCTGCTAGCACGCCAAACACGCGCCTTAGCGTGCACCTAATTTCTGCAAAATATGCCATGCCACTTCCCGCGCACTGACACGCTCGGTGGGCATGATGTGATGAGCCACTTCACGGTACAACGGGTCTCGTTGCTGCAGGAGCTCAGCCAAACGCGCCCGAGGATCTGCCGTTTGTAACAACGGGCGATTCTGATCCCGCGCGGTCCGTTCCAGCGAGCGCTCCACCGTGGTTTCCAAATAAATGACGGTGCCGCGCTCATGTAAATGGCGGCGATTGCTCTCGCGCATGACCGCTCCACCGCCGGTGGCCAAAACCACATGACGGCGCTGCGTGAGCACATCAATGACATGTTCTTCGCGCTGACGAAAGCCTTCTTCACCTTCGATATCAAAGATCCACGGAATGTTTGCGCCCGTACGCGCCTCAATTTCATGATCGGAGTCTAAAAACTCCCAGTGCAAGATTTCAGCAAGCTGCCGCCCGATGGTGGTCTTGCCCGCGCCCATGGGCCCGACCAAATAGATGTTTTGAATAGGTGTTGGCAGCATCTGAAGTCTCAACCGCCCGCGGATCGGTCTGCGGCGCTGGCCATAAGCCAGACGCATTCAACACCCGTGGCGTAACAAAAATAAGTAGCTCCTGCTTGTCTTCGCGAACCTGATGGCGTCGAAACAAGTAGCCCAATAACGGGATATTACCCAGTACTGGCACCTGACTGACAGAGCGAACCGACTGAGTACGAAAAATTCCGCCCAACATCAAGGTTTGGTTGTCACTTAAGCGCACCTGTGTTTTCAGTCGATTGGTCTCGATTGCTCTCGCGCCGCTGGCCTGAAGCTCGCCCGGACTGTCGTGTTTTAGCTCAAGATCCAGCACCACTTGCCCCTCTGCCGTCACGCTAGGCGTAGCCTCTAGACTGAGCTCTGCATTCACAAAGCGCGTGGTGGTCGCGCCACTATGGGTGGTTTCTTGATAGGGAATTTGCTGGCCTGAGGCGATTAGGCCCTTTTGGTGCTCTGCCGTGAGTACGCTGGGCCTCGCTAAAATATCGCCGTGGCCATTGCTTTCAAGGGCAGATAACTCAACATCCAAAGCATGGCCACTTAACCCCAGCACCCCATAGCGCAGCGCTGAAACCTCAGCGCCTGGCGCCGTTAGCGGCACTTTCCCCGTCCATTCCGGCCCGCTGACTTGCCAGCGCGCTCCCAGGGCTTGCGCCTGTGTCCGCGATACGGCGACCAACCGTGTTTCCATCAACACCTGACGCGATGGCTTATCCAGCTGACTCAGCCAGCCCTTAAGCTGCACGAGACGTTCGGCAGTATCTGTCACGATTAGGGTATTGGTACGCGCATCGACATCAACGCGACTTCGAGGCCCAAGCAAGCGCTCATTCGCACCCGCACTCAGCCATTTCGCTAGATCACTGGCTAGCGCATGCTGTAGCGACAGCAGCTGCGTTTGTACCGGCAGCTGTATTTCTCGAGCCTGCTGCCCGGCCAGCTGTTGCTTAGCCCATTGCGCTGCATCTTCACCAGTTCCGACCCACAGGAGCTTTCGCTGGGATGACAGCCGATGCGCTTGCATCACCAGTCCGCGCGCTTTAATCAAGGCCAACAAGGCCTCACGCGGCTTTTCCGGCGACAGTTTAAAGCTGACCCGCCCTTGAACGCCGTCGGCGAGCAGCAGATCGCAACGCGCACTTTCGGCCAACTGAAGCAGCAAAACCCTGATGTCCACATCGGCAACCTGGGCGCTGAGTGTGCTCTCACGCCCCGCCGCAAGTCCGGTCACGCTAATAAAAACCCACACCAAGCCGCACACCGCTGCGCGTACGATCCCTGTTCTCATGTTGAACATCCCTATCCACGACATCCTGTCGCCCATGAGATGTAGCAACGAAGTGGCATTTACGCAAACACGCAGGCACGCTTTTCTTCCTCGCCTTATACTTCGCTCCATAAGTCCTAGTTTTGGACGTTTCACGAGAGCTTTGCATGACTGCTGCAGCTTCCCCCTTTCGCCTGATGCGCTGGCTCGGGCTCGCATTAACCGGTATTACGCTGGGCGCCAGCGGCTCCTACCTCGCCTTAACACCACAACTGCCGGATATTTCCACGCTGAAATCCGTGGAATACGAAACGCCGCTACAAGTCTTCTCTCGTGACGGCAAGCTCATTAGCGAATTTGGCATCAAACACACCATTCCGCTGAGATACAAAGAAATTCCCAAGCCCTTTGTGCAAGCTTTTTTAGCGGCTGAGGATGATCAATTCTTTCAGCACGATGGCATTGACTACGCCGGCCTCGGCCGCGCCTTCAGTGAGATCCTCACCACGGGCAATATTCGCTCGGGCGGCTCCACCATTACCATGCAGGTAGCGAAAAACTACTTCCTGAGCTCGGAGCGCACCTTTAGCCGCAAGTTCACCGAGTTGATGCTGGCTAAGCGCATTGAAGACTCGCTCAGCAAAGAGGAAATTCTTGAGCTATACCTGAACAAAATTTACCTCGGACAGCGCGCCTACGGCATCGGAGCCGCCGCAAAAATCTATTATGGCAAATCCGTGCAACAGCTCACGCTGGCGGAAATGGCAATGATCGCCGGCCTGCCAAAAGCCCCCTCCAAGTACAATCCGGTGAGTAACGCGGAACGTGCGCTGATTCGTCGTAACTGGATTATTGGCCGCATGCTCAAGCTCGGCTACATCAGCCAGAAAGCCCACGATGCGGCGATTGCCGCGCCGGTCGCGCTCAATTTCAAGGCCAGCATGCAGGATGTGCAGGCACCTTGGCTGGCTGAAATGGTGCGCGAGTCGTTACTGGAGCGTTTTGGCAAATCCGTTTACGACACGGGCTACAAGGTCTATACCACGGTGGATTCACGCAACCAGAATGCTGCGAGCGCTGCGGTGATCAGTGGCTTGCTCGCTTATGACCAACGCCACGGCTGGCGTGGCCCCGAAGGCAATGGCGACTTAGCGGCATTGAAGAAGCTGAGTCGCGTGGGTGGGCTTGAGCCCGTGCGGGTGGCCACGGTCAACGCCCGCAGTATCGTCGTGGAAATGCGCTCCGGTGAGCGCGTCACCATTCCTTGGGAAGGTCTGCGCTGGGCCCGCCCCTACATCAACGTCAACAGCATTGGCGCTGCGCCAACGTCGGCCGGCAGCATCGTAAAGGTCAACGATTTCGTGCGCCTGCAAGCGGCGGGAAAATCCTGGCGACTAGCACAAATCCCTGCCGTGCAAGGCCAGCTCATTGCCATGAATCCGGACTCTGGCGCGGTCGAGGCGATTGTCGGTGGCTTTGACTTCAGCCAAAGCAAATTTAACCGTGCGGTGCAAAGCTGGCGTCAGGCGGGCTCCACCATCAAGCCACTCATTTATGCCAAGGCGCTGGAAAGCGGCTATACCCCACTGAGCATGATTGATGACTCGCCACTGACTTTTGGCGACTGGTCACCCAGCAACTCCGACGGCGAGTTCATGGGCCCGATTACGCTACGCCGCGCCCTCTATTTGTCACGCAATTTGGTTTCTATTCGACTGCTGCAGGCAGTGAGTGTGGGCGATGCCCGTGAGTACCTGAGTCGTTTCAGCCTGGAAAAATCCCGCATGCCGCAGGACTTAACTTTAGCACTGGGCTCCGCTGAAGTGCTGCCCATTCAGATGGCCACTGCCTACGCCAGCATTGCCAATGGCGGCCTGCGCGTGAACCCTTATTTCATCGAGAAAGTTGTCGACAGAACCGGAAAGGTTGTCTTCCAAGCAGAGCCCAAGCGCGTTTGTCGCCCCTGCGAGCTCCCTTTACCGGCTCCGGTGGTCACATCGGACGGCCGCGTTGAGCCTAACGAGGTCATCCCCGGCGTAACGCCTCCGACCACGCCCAGCAGCAGTGGCAATATTTCAGGCCAGGGCAACAGCATCAATGTCGTGACTCCCACGCCGGAAGCTTATGTGCCTGCCCACCCGGTGGCTTTGCGCATCATGCGACCACGGGCGGCACGCCAGATGTATTCGATTTTGCAGGATGTGATTCAGCGTGGTACTGGGCGTGGCGCGCTGAGCTTGGGCCGCGCCGATTTAGCCGGCAAAACAGGTACGACAAATGATGCCCGTGATGCTTGGTTCGCCGGCTTTAATGCACAAATGGTGGCGGTATCGTGGGTGGGTTTTGATGAACCGAAAAGTCTCGGCAAGGTCGAATACGGTGGCTATGCAGCACTACCTATCTGGAATCAGTACATGGCTACTGCCCTGCGCGGCATGCCATTCAGCATGCCCCCCAACCCGGCAGGCTTGTCGTCTGTTCGCGTGAATCGAATGACCGGCCAACAAGCTGACGCCTCTGACCCGGAAGCGATCGACGAGCTGGTGCCGACGGAACAGCTGCCCAACGATGCCAACGCATCGCCAGCGCCATTGCCTGCTCCTGAAGTCATTATGCCCTGAGGTACTTCCGCAGGAGCCGCTATTGCAGCTCCTGCGGATCGACGTCAATCGACCAGCGCACTTGCCTCGCACTGGGCAGCGCGTCCAGCCAAGGCACTAATGTCGCCAGCAAGGCATGCAAGGTCTTTCGGTCGTCAGCTTTAAGTAATAAGTGCACCCGATTCAATCCGGCTTTGCGGGCCATCGGCGCCGGAACTGGCCCCCACGCTTGCACACCGTACTTGCCCTGCACAATTTCTACTGCCGCTTGCTGCAAGAAGGTCATGGGCAAGTCTGCTCGGGTCGCCTCCGCCCGCAGCAAAGCCAAATACCCAGCCGGTGGCAGACCCAAGAGCTGACGTTCATTCAACAGCGTCCGCGCAGCAGCAATGTAGCCCTGCGAAAGCAGCGTCACCAACAGTGGATGCTCGGGCTGATGGGTTTGCAGCCACATTTGCCCCGGTTTATCACCCCGCCCGGCGCGCCCGGCCACTTGCACTAACAACTGCGCCAAGCGCTCACCGCCGCGAAAATCCGCACTGAATAAGGCGCCATCCACATCGGGAATCAGCACTAGGGTGACGCGGGGGAAATGATGCCCTTTGGCGAGCATTTGCGTGCCCACCAAAATGGCCGGGCCGGGCTTATGAATTTCATCGAGCAAGCCTTGCAAGGCCCCCTTACGGCGTGTGCTATCCCGATCCACACGGTGAACGGGAATGCTGGGATGGGCCGCGATTAAGGCCTGCTCTAATCGCTCCGTGCCCACGCCCACGGGGCGCAAATCGCTGCTGTTACAGCTCGGGCAGTGACGCGGTGGCGCTTGCTCAAAGCCACAGTGATGACAGTGCAAACGCACAGGATCGCGGTGCAGCGTGGGGCGCGCATCGCAGCGGCTGCATTCGGCCTGCCAGCCACAATCATGGCAGAGCATGACCGGCGCGAAGCCCCGTCGATTCATAAACACCAGCACTTGCTCACCACGCGCCAGGGTTTCGGTGATCGCTTGGCGAGCCGCAGCGCATAAACCATCCTGAACGGGCTGGCCGCGTAAATCGAGGCAACGCACCACAGGCGCTTGCGCACCGCCCGCACGCTGGGTTAGCGACAAACGCTGGTAGCGTCCCGCCTGAACATTGGCTATGGACTCCAATGCGGGTGTTGCCGAGCCCAGCACAATGGGGATGTTTTCCAGTTGCGCCCGGCGCACTGCAACGTCTCGCCCGTGATAGCGAAAACCTTCTTGCTGCTTAAACGATAAATCATGCTCTTCATCGACAATGATCAGGCCGGGTCGAGCCATGGGCGTGAATACCGCCGAGCGGGTGCCAATAATCAGGCTGACCTCGCCCGCTCGTGCAGCACGCCACGCACTCAAGCGCTCATTATCGGTCAGACCAGAATGCAGAACGGCGACAGCACAGCGAAAGCGCGCCCGAAAACGCGCCACAGTTTGCGGGGTCAGGCCAATTTCGGGCACCAAGATCAGCACCTGTTTACCCGCCTGCAAAACATGCTCGATGTGCTGTAAATACACCTCAGTTTTGCCGCTGCCGGTGATGCCTTGCAACAAGGTCACGCGAAAGCCCGTTTGTGCAGTAAGCAAAGACAGTGCCGCCGCTTGCTCGGTATTGAGTGCTAACGGAGACTCTGCCAGCAGTGGCGTCACGGCTATCGCTGTGGCAGGCGCAGCCAACGCAATTCGCTCAACTAATTCTTTTTCTTGCAGCGCCAATAGCGCCTCACGACTCACGCCCAAGGCCTGCAACGCGGTACTGCTGAGCCCCTGCAGGTGTTCGTTCAGCACCTGCCACGCCTGTTGCTGCCTTGCGGCTCGACGCAACCCGTCGGGCACGAGAGCCTGGCCTCGCGCCGTTAAACGCCAGACTTGCGGATGAGGCGCCAGCAAGGGCTCGCCCTGACGAATCAGTACGGGCAGCATCTGACTCAAGGCATCGCCCAATGGATGTTGATAATACTGTGCAGCCCAGCGCGCCAGCGTCCATAGCGCCGGCGGTAGCGCCGGTTCGACATCGAGAATCTCGGTCACCGACTTTAATTTCGCGGTGGGCACATCACTTTCGCTCACCACATCCGTAACCAAGCCGATCAATGCCTGACGTCCAAACGGCACGCGCACGCGCACGCCCGCCACCGGAATAGGTGCTCCGGCCGGAAGGCGGTAATCAAAGACTTGTCGCAAGGGGGATGGCAGCGCCACCTGTATTAATTTCATCTCACAAGATTACCACCGCCACCGACGACTGGCGGTGGCGATCCCCGTCGCGATTGAACGAAAAGTGTACTTGGCCAAAAAGCAGACATCTTGTAGAATCCGCCACCTTGTTGTGCCCCGCTGAAACGAAGCGACAGTTTCGGTAGGCCAAAAGAATGGATTGATTTCGTACCTCTGCGTTTGCGTTTCACGCCCGCGAGGACGGCGAAGTCACCCGCCCCGTTCTTAACTAGAGGAATTTACTATGCGCGCCGATATTCATCCGCGTTACGAAGAAGTGACTGCCACTTGCTCCTGCGGCAACACCTTCAAAACTCGCTCCACCCTGTGCAAGAACTTCTTGATTGATACCTGCTCCGCTTGCCACCCGTTCTACACCGGCACGCAAAAGGTCGTCGACACCGGCGGTCGTATCGACAAGTTCAAGCAGCGCTTTGGCGCTCGCAGCTTCGCCAAGTAAGCACTGGCAGAGGCCGATCACTGTTAGGGTGATCGTAAAAGGCGAATACTCGGAAACGGGTGTTCGCCTTTTTTATTGGTACAATCGCGCCCACTTAAGCGCCCACAGGGCAGCTTGCTGACTAGCTCGCGACCCGCTTTGGAATAAATGATGAAGTCTGCACTCGAAAACCTGTTAACCACAGCCCTCGACACCCTGCGCGCCGACGGCGCTCTGCCGGCAGATTTCAGCCCGGCCATTCAGCTCGATCGCACGCGCGACAAGGCGCATGGCGACTGGGCCACCAACCTCGCATTGGCCAGCGCAAAAGCCGCTGGCCGCAAGCCACGCGAGATTGCCGACGCCATCGTTGCCGCCTTGCCCGCCAACGCCGTGGTGAGCAAGGTCGAAATTGCCGGCCCAGGCTTCATCAATTTTTTCCTGGCCGGTGCCACCGAATTTGCCGTGCTCAGCCAGATCTTCGCTGACGCTGCCAACTTTGGTCGCACACCGCGTCGCCAGCAGAAGCTACAGGTTGAATTCGTCTCCGCCAACCCGACTTCCTCGCTGCATGTCGGCCATGGTCGCGGTGCCGCCTACGGCATGACCGTGGCTAACCTACTCGATGCCGTCGGTTACGATGTGCAGCGCGAGTATTACGTTAACGATGCGGGTCGTCAGATGGCCATTCTCGCCACCTCGACTTATCTGCGCTATGTTGAATCGCATCCGGTCGAGTCCGGTATTGCTGCCGGCGCGGCGTTCGTGTTCCCGAGCAATGGCTATCGCGGCGATTACATCCGCGACATCGCCGCCAGCGTCACCGCCACGCACGGCGCAGCGCTGGTAAAGCCAGTTGCTGACCTGTTCGCGAATGTCCCTGCCGATGCCGTGAAAGATGCCGCGGGCGAGGTCATTTCCGGCGACAAGGAAGCTCACATTGACGGCCTCATCGCCAATGCCCGCGCCCTGCTCGGCAACGACGGCTACGACGTGTTTTTCCGCGCCGCCTTGGACAGCATCCTCAGCGACATCCGCCAGGATTTAGGCGAATTCGGCGTGCATTACGATGAGTGGTTCTCGGAAAAAACACTGGAAACCGACGGCTCCATCGAGCGCGCCGTTGCCCGCCTGACGGCCAATGGCCACACCTATGAAAAGTCCGGCGCGATCTGGTTCCGCTCCACCACGTTTGGTGACGATAAGGATCGCGTGCTGGTGCGTGACAACGGTCAGGGCACCTACTTCGCTTCCGACGTGGCTTATCACCTGAACAAATTTGAGCGCGGATTCGACCGCGTGGTGAATATCTGGGGCGCTGACCATCACGGCTACATCACCCGCGTGAAAGCCGCGCTGACCGCCCTCGGCCTCGATGCCGGCAAGCTCGACGTGTTGCTGGTGCAGTTCGTGTCGCTCTGGCGTGGCGGCGAACAGGTGCAGATGTCGTCGCGCTCCGGCCAGTTCATTCCGCTGCGCGAGCTGCGCGACGAAGTCGGCAATGATGCCGCGCGTTTCTACTACATCACGCGCAAGAGCGAGCAGCACATCGACTTCGATCTCGACCTCGCCGTGTCGCAGAGCAAGGACAATCCGGTCTACTACATCCAGTACGCTCACGCCCGCGTGTGCTCGATGCTGGAAAAGCTGGCCACCTTGGGCTGGACGCTGGATCGCGATGCTGGCCTGGCCGCGCTCGATCGCCTCGATAGCGACGCTGAGCGTGACCTCGCGAAGGCGCTACAACGCTACCCGGAAGTGCTGCTGAAAGCCGCTGAAGCCTACGAACCGCACCAGCTCTCGAACTACCTGAAGGAGCTGGCCAGCGAATTTCACGGCTGGTACAACAGCACCAAGATCCTCGTGGATGACGAGCCGCTGCGTCAGGCCAGGCTGACGCTCAGCCTCGGCGTGCGCCAGGTCATTGCCAACGGCCTCGGCCTGCTCGGTGTGGCTGCCCCGGAACGCATGTAATGAGTCGTCCGAATCCGCCTCGCGGTGCTAGTCGAACGCCCCGACCCGTTGGCAAGCCCAACAACACCGGGCGTGGCGGGCGCCGCACAACCAAGGCGTCTCCCAAGTCGTCGCCGACGAAAAAGCCTGGCCTAAAAAAAGGTCGCCTCGTGCTGGGCTTGATTCTGCTTGCAGGTCTGATTGCACTCCTAGTGATGCTGATGAAAAAGCCGGCCCCGCCAGTGGCCACGGTGCCACCAGCCCTTGCCGAAGCAACAGTGAAAACGCCTGAATCTGTGCCGAAGCCAGCGGAACGTTTCGCTTTTTATGAACTGCTCCCGCAGCAAAAAGTACTGCCCACGCGCACACCGGAAGCCAGACCAGCCCCTCGTCCCACGGGCGGCGCAAACGCGCCTTCGGAAGCGAGCTACTGGCTACAAGCCGGCGCGTTCAACAACCCCAATGAAGCCAATAGCCGCCGCGCCGCAATCAGCGCACTCGGCCTGCCCGCACGCATTAAGACGCATCGCGAAGGCGGCGCATTATTCCAGCGTGTTCTGGTTGGGCCATTTAATCAATTGGAGCGTCGTGACTTAGCGCGGATCAAGCTTAGCGAAGCTGGGCTGGATGCCATCCCTGTCAGCGCTCCCGCACAAAGTTCACTGCCCGCCCCATCGGAGATTCGTCAGCCATGACTACCATTCTCTCTGTCCGTCGCGGCAACACCGTCGTCCTCGGTGGCGATGGCCAAGTCTCGCTCGGCAACACGGTCATGAAGGGCAATGCCCGCAAGGTCCGTCGCCTGTACAAGGATCAAGTGCTGGCCGGTTTCGCCGGCGGCACGGCCGATGCCTTCACGCTCTTCGACTACTTCGAAGCCAAGTTGGAAAAGCACAGCGGCCATCTCGTGCGCGCTGCCGTGGAAATGGCCAAGGACTGGCGCACGGATCGCACGCTGCGTCGGCTCGAAGCCCTGCTCGCCGTCGCTGACAAACATGCGTCGCTGATCATCACCGGCAATGGTGATGTGCTGGAACCGGAGCACGGCATCATCGCCATCGGTTCCGGTGGCAACTATGCCCTCGCCGCCTCACGCGCGCTGATCGACCACAGCGAGCTGTCGGCCGAAGAGATTGTCAAATACGGGCTGACGATGGCTGGAGACATCTGCGTCTTCACCAATCATCAGCACACGCTCGAACGACTCGACTGGTAAACCTCATGACCGCCATGACTCCGCGCGAAATCGTGCACGAACTCGATCGTCATATCGTTGGCCAAAGCGGTGCCAAGCGCGCCGTCGCGCTAGCGCTGCGCAACCGCTGGCGACGGATGCAGCTGGCCGAGCATCTGCGCCCAGAAGTGACGCCAAAGAACATCCTCATGATCGGCCCCACTGGCGTCGGCAAAACTGAAATCGCCCGCCGCTTGGCCAAGCTCGCCAACGCGCCGTTTATCAAGGTTGAAGCCACGAAATTCACCGAAGTCGGTTATGTTGGGCGCGATGTTGAAACCATCATCCGCGACCTCGCTGACATGGCCTTGAAGATGATGCGTGAGCAGGCCATTGCCGAGGTTGGCCAACGTGCCGACGAGGCCGCCGAAGACCGTATTCTGGATGTGCTGCTGCGCCCAGCGCGTACCGCCAGCACCGGCTGGGATACCACCGAACCGGCCCCGGCCAGCGGCAGCGACAACGCCACGCGCCAGCTCTTCCGCCGCAAGCTGCGCAACGGCGAGTTGGACGAGCAGGAAATTGAAATCGAGCTCAGCCCGGTCGCGGCCTCGGTCGAGCTGATGACGCCGCCCGGCATGGAAGACATGGGCAATCAGCTGCAGAAGCTGTTTGCCGGTCTCGGCGGCGGCAAGACCAAGAGCCAGCGCCTGAAGATCCGCAAGGCGCTCAAACGCGTGCGCGAAGAGGAAGCCGGCAAGCTGGTCAGCGAAGAAGACCTGAAAACGCGGGCGCTGCATGCCGTCGAGCAAAACGGCATTGTCTTCATCGACGAAATCGACAAGGTCTGTCGCCGCGGCGAAACCTCGGGTGCCGATGTGTCACGCGAGGGCGTTCAGCGCGACCTGCTACCGCTGATCGAGGGCTGCACCGTCAACACCAAATACGGCATGGTGAAGACCGATCACATCCTGTTCATCTGCTCGGGCGCGTTCCACCTCGCCAAGCCATCGGATTTGATCCCGGAGCTGCAAGGTCGCCTACCCATCCGTGTTGAGTTGGAGGCACTGACCGCCAATGATTTCGAGCGCATCCTCACTGAGCCGAACTTCTCGCTGACCGAGCAATATGTGGCGCTATTGGGCACCGAGGGCTTGCAGATTCGTTTCGCGGACGATGCCATTCGCCGCCTTGCGGAAGTGGCTTGGCAGGTCAACGAGCGCACAGAGAATATCGGCGCACGTCGCCTGCACACGGTGCTTGAGCGTTTGCTTGAAGGCATCGCCTTTGATGCCAGCGACCTAGGCGCGAAACAAGCAGGCCAAGTGCTTACACTCACCAGCGCCGATGTGGATGCCCAGCTCGGCGCACTGGTTCAGGACGAAGACCTGAGCCGATTTATTTTGTAATGCCTTATTTGGAATGCACATTGCTGTAATGGAACTGAATCATGAGTCGCACTGCTGTTGCTGAACGCTACGAACCAAACATGAAAGAGACTGACATGCTGCCGCCACGGATTGATGAAACACAGAGCGCTGCCGATCGTATCCGGCACGGCATTGCGCGATACCGCTGCTGGCAGCGCCACGGCAATGACGCGCTTAACGCTCAGGTATTGGTCGTGCAGCAGCTGCAAATCGCCCGCCTGCGTCGTACCCATGAAAGCCTACTCGCAGACGACCGCTTCCGCCCCATCACCGAGTTTTTTCTCTGTGAAATCTACGCCGGCCTTGACCTGGACGAGCTGGCTCGCGAAATCGAAAAAGCCCTGCCGGTAGCCACTCGCATGCTGCCCGATTCCGTGCTGCGCACCGCAGCCATCGCCGTAGAAGCTAACGCACTGACCGGTGAGCTGGACGAAGAAGTGGCCCTGTGGCTGCATGCCGCTGGCATCACCGAGCCCACAGACAGCGACCTCATTGCCGCCTACCGTCGCTGCGACCAAGACGTGGCTAGACGCGAACAAATGCGCCTGCTGCGTGAGCTCGGCTTAGGCCTGGATCGCTATGTGCGCTCGCGTCTCATTACGGCCACCTTTAAGATGGCCGCGCGACCCGCGAAAATGGCGGGTCTCGGTGGCCTCTATGACTTCATGGGAAAAGGTTTTGCTGTGATGAAGCCAATGAAGTCTGTCGCCGACTTTCTCGATGATTTTTTGGGGCGCGAGGCTCGTATCCTCGACAAGCTCAACACAGACTGCGACGATCCCTTCGCGGTTTAATCCGATTGCCCGTTACGCTGCCCTTAGAGATTCGCCATGAGCCACCGCCGACCCGATCTGCCTCCTGCCAACGGCCCGATGAGCCGAGGCGAATCTGTGGCAGCGACCCAGCCGACGCCAAGCACTAGCAGCACGGCACCCCGCTCGCCCACACAGGCCTCAGGTGAAGTCACGCACTTCGGTTATCAGACCGTGGCGCGCGAAGAAAAGGCCGGCAAGGTCGCTGAAGTTTTTCACTCGGTGGCGGCCAAGTACGACATCATGAATGACCTGATGTCGCTGGGCATTCACCGTCTGTGGAAACGCTTCACGGTGGAGATGTCCGGTGTTCGCCCAGGTCAACAAGTGCTCGATATTGCCGGCGGCACTGGTGATCTCGCCCGCGCCTTTCATAAGGAAGTGGGCCCCACGGGGCGCGTCGTGCTCGCCGACATCAACTCGTCCATGCTCATGGTCGGCCGCGACAAGCTGCTCGATGTTGGCGTGGCGGGTCAGATCGAATTCGTTCAAGCCAATGCCGAATGTCTGCCGTTCGCGCCAGGCAGCTTCGACCTCATCACCATCGCTTTTGGCCTGCGAAATGTCACCGATAAAGATGCCGCCCTGCGCTCCATGTACCAATCGCTGAAGCCAGGCGGCCGATTACTCGTACTTGAGTTCAGTAAGCCCGTGGCCGAACCGCTGGCGAAAATCTATGACGCCTACTCCTTCTCGCTACTGCCGATGATGGGCAAGCTCGTGGCCAACGATGCGGAGAGCTATCGCTACTTGGCCGAGTCCATCCGCATGCACCCGGACCAGAACACGTTGAAGGGCATGATGGAAAGTGCCGGTTTCGAGCGTTGCGATTATCACAACCTCACCGGCGGCATTGTCGCCCTGCACCGTGGCTTTAAGTTCTAAGCCCGCGCCATTCGAGAACAGGACCGCTTTATGCCATCGCTACCCTACATGCTTGCCCTGCGCGGACTCGAGTCGCTGATCAATCAGGCGCTACGCTTTGATCCAGCAACACAACAGCGTCTGAATGCGCTGGCCGGGAAAAGTCTGTTCATCGAAACCCAATCGCCAGCCATCGCGGTGATGGTACAAATTCGAGAAAATCGTATTCGCTTGCTGGCCGAGTGCGATCAAAAACCGCACGCCACCATCGAAGCCGAAAGTGTGGCGCTGCTTAAATTGGCACTGTCTAAACAGCCGCAATTGATTGGCGGGCCGCTGCGTGTGCACGGCCAAGTTCAACTCATCGAGCAGTTGCACAGCATCGCGAAACAACTCGACATCGACTGGGAAGAACCACTGGCCATGCTCTGGGGCGATGTGGCGGGGCATCAGCTCGGCCAGCAGTTGCGTGGTCTCTTCAGCTTCGCGCAGAAAACTGCGAAAACGTTTCTAATGAATAGCAGCGAGTATCTGCAAGAAGAGCAAGAGCTCCTGCCAGTGCGCTGGGAAATCAACGAGTTCGTGCAAGAAAGTGAAGACCTGCGTGCCGACGTGGAGCGTCTGGAAGCACGGCTTCAGCGCTTGCAGCAACGCGTTACTAAGCTCACGGCGGCCGCCCCGCTCAACTCGGAGGGGATCAGCTCATGATGCGTCACTGGCCCCGCCTACTCCAGCTCTGGCGCGTCGCCGCCCGCTATCGCCTCGACACACTGTTACCGCCACCACCGACTGCTGCTGCACGACTCGCCCTGCTGGCGTTTCGCCTACATCCGGCCTGGTGGACCGCAGGAGCTGCCGCACAGAATCCAGCCCGAGTTCGTCTGGCCTTCGAAGAGTTGGGCCCGCTCTTTATTAAACTTGGCCAGCTGCTGGCGACACGCCGCGACCTGCTGGACCCCGCCTTGCTCGATGAGCTGGTGCATCTGCAGGAAAACGTGCCGCCGTTCCCGACCATCGAAGCCAAGGCTATTGTCGAGCGCGAACTGGCTATGCCGCTGGCACAGGCGTTCGCCCGCTTCGATGACGCTCCGCTGGCCGCAGCCTCCATCGCTCAAGTTCATACTGCTGCACTGCCGAATGGCCGTGAAGTCATCGTTAAGGTGCTACGACCCGGCGTAGCGGATCGCATCCGCACTGATATGGCACTGCTGAAAGATCTGGCCGCGCTCGCCGAAGCCCGCTTCGATCTGCGCGTGGTCCCGCTGTCGCGCATCGTCAGCGACTACGAGCGCACCCTGCTCGATGAGACCGATCTCGCCCGCGAAGCCGCCAACACGCGCCAGCTGCGCGCCAACTTTGTCGGCTCGCCGCTGTTCTACGTGCCGGAAGTCTATGACGCTAACGGCAGCCGTGAGGTGATGATCGCCGAGCGCATCGAAGGTGTACCGATCAGCGATCACGCCACCTTCGCCCGCCTCGGCATTGACCGTGAACGCTTGGCCAACAAGGGCCTGACCATCTTCTTCACGCAGGTCTTCCGCGACAACTTCTTCCATGCCGACATGCATCCTGGCAATGTCTATGTGGAGACCGGCAACCCGACCGATCCGCGCTTCATCGGCCTCGACTGCGCCATCGTGGGTTCGCTGCCGCCGGACGATCAGCTCACCATCGCGCAGATCCTGCTCAGCCTGATCCAGCGCGATTTCAACCAGCTCATCCGCACCGCTGCGCAAGCCGGTTGGGTGCCTGCCGGCGCACCGCTGGACTTCCTCGCGCAGGAGGTTCGCCGCCTGGTCGAACCGGTGCTGACGCAGCCCATCGACCAGATCAATCTGGCACCGATTCTCGCCGGCCTGCTCGACATGGCGCGCACGCACGGCCTGCAGATTCCGCCGCAGCTGGTACTGCTGCTGAAGACGCTGATTCACATCGAAGGCCTCGGTCGAGAGCTCTACCCGGCACTGGACATCTGGAGCCTGGCGCAGCCGCTGCTAAAGCAATGGATGACCGACCGCATCGGCCCAAAAGCCCTGCTCAAGCGCTTCACCGAAGACACACCGATTCTGCTCGCCGGCCTGCCCGAGCTGCCGCAGATGGTCTTCGATGCGCTCACGCAGATGCGCCAGAACGGTCAATGGCAGAGCCGCCAGATCGCCGAGCTGAAGGCCATCCAGCGTCAGTTGCAGAATCAGCACCGCCGCAGCAGCCTGCTGAGCTGGGCCACCCTGATTGCTGTAGCAGCCCTGTGCTGGCAAGTGCTCACGCAGTAAGGCGCTTTCCGTTATGCTAGAGCCCTGTTTTGGGGCAAGTGAGGCGCAACATGAATTGGTTAGATGCCATCAAATGGGATGGTAACGGACTGGTCCCGGCCATTGCCCAAGATCACGTCACGGGCCGTGTACTCATGGTGGCGTGGATGAACCGTGAAGCGCTAGCGCTCACCGTCAGCGAGCAGAGGGGCATCTATTGGTCGCGCTCCCGCAACAAACTCTGGCGCAAAGGCGAAGAGTCTGGCCACGTGCAAGTGCTGAAAGAGCTGCGCTTGGACTGCGATGGTGATGTCCTGGTGCTGCAAGTGGAGCAATTAGGTGGTATCGCCTGCCATACTGGGCGCGAATCTTGCTTTTACCAACGCTATGAAAATGGCGCATGGCAGGTAGTGGATGCCGTGCACAAAGACCCCCATGAGATATATGCGTGATGACAGATGTATTGAGCCAACTCGCTACCGTGCTTGCAGAGCGTAAACTCGCTTCGCCAGACAGCTCCTATGTGGCTAGCCTGTACCACAAGGGTCTGAACAAGATTCTCGAGAAAGTCGGTGAAGAGTGCACGGAAACCCTACTTGCCGCGAAAGATGCCGAACGCAGTGGCAGTACCGACGAGCTAGTTTATGAAACAGCAGACCTTTGGTTTCATACGCTGGTCATGTTGAGTCAGCTTAATGTGCACCCGGACGCGGTGCTGCAAGAACTGTCTCGTCGCTTCGACCTTTCTGGGCTGGCCGAAAAGGCCGCTCGTCAATCCTCTTAACCTGTATGCCCTCGGGCTTGGAGTAGAAAATGTCTGGACTCTCACTACCACACATTCTGCTGTTACTCGGCGTTGTTATTTTGGTCTTTGGCACCTCTAAACTTAAGAACCTGGGCAAAGACTTGGGTGGCGCCATCAAGGGCTTTAAAGAATCCATGAAGGGCGAAGAGGAGCCGGTTACGCCAACCCCGCCGCCCGCTCAAATCCAACAAGCACAAACACCGCCTGCTCAGCCCGTGCAACAGCCGACTGACCAGAAATCGGGCCAATAACCCATGTTTGATGTGGGCTTTAGCGAACTTCTCCTGCTCGCCGTTATTGCCTTGGTCGTGCTCGGCCCAGAGAAATTGCCGCATGCTGCGCGCATGACCGGCGCTTGGGTGGGCCGTATCCGCCGCATGATTGTGAGTGTGCAAGCCGATATTGAAAATGAAGTGGCTGCCGCTGAAATGCGTGAACGCATTAAGCAAGAAATGGAAAAAGTGAAAGCGGCATCTGGCCTAGATGAAGCCCAAGAAACTCTGAATACCGCTCTCGAAGCCCCTAAGCCCGAGCGCACTGAGAAGCCATGACCTCGCCTGCTGAACTGCCACCCACTGAAATGCCCTTGGTCACGCATCTGATTGAGCTGCGTACACGTCTAGTGCGCGTGGTTATTGCCTTGATCGTGGTGTTTTTTTCATTAGTCTATTTCGCTAACGACATTTATGCCCTGCTGTCTGCCCCATTGCGCGCACTACTTCCGCCGGGCAGCACCATGATTGCCACCGATGTGACCTCGCCGTTTATGGCGCCGTTTAAGTTAACCTTTTTTGTCTCACTGTTTGCCTGCGTGCCTTACATCCTGTTTCAGCTCTGGGGCTTTATTGCACCGGCGCTGTATACCCATGAGCGCCGCATTGCGATTCCCATTGTGCTCTCGAGTATTCTGTTGTTCTACGCGGGCGTGAGTTTCGCCTATTTCATTACGCTGCCCGCCATTCTTGGCTTTTTTACCAGCGTGGGCCCCGAAGGCGTGGCCATCATGACCGATATCAATCTGTATTTGGACTTCGCCCTCAAGCTGTTCCTTGTCTTTGGCTTCACCTTTGAAATACCCGTCGCGGTACTGGTGCTAATCGCAGCGGGCGTCATGGAAAGCGCAAGCTTGGCTGCTCAGCGCCGCTATATCATTGTTGGCTGCTTCTTTGTGGCCATGTTTCTGACCCCGCCTGATGCGCTGTCGATGACTATGCTAGCCGTACCCATGTGGCTGCTATTTGAAGTGGGCCTATTTGCTGGCAGCCTACTTGAAAAGCATCGCAAGAGAGCAAACGAGGCATCTTCGTAACAAAATACAACATCCTGTATGACTCCTGTTTCGTTTTGTATCTGAGCACGTCAACGACCAACAATTCCACTACGATCGCCCTGCAATCCAATAACGAATAACGTGAATTACCACGAGGGGCACAACATGAAATTTCAATTATTAGCACTCGCTGTAGCCATTAGTTTGGCAGGCTGTTCCGGTAGCGAAAGCTCATCCACTACCTCCAGCAATAATTCTGGCGGCGATACCACCACCGGCGGCAGCATGAGTGGCAGTGGCACAGGCGATGGCGGCACGACCCCTACTGCACCTGTGGCTAAATTTGGCATCGAGGGCCCCGCAGACCCGGTGCAACAAGCCCTATCTGAGCAGCTTTTCGGCGCACTTATAGAGGGTGCTGCACCCGCCGATGAAGCCTCCCCTCTTCCGGTAAAGGTCGCTGGTGTGCTCACCTGTGTTGATAACACCGTGTCCTTGCGTGCACTGGATCTGGTTGACGCCCTCGCTGCGGACGGCGCAGCTGGCCCCGACACCCTCACCGCGCCACAAAACAGCCAAACACTTCAGGCGGCTCAAGCACTGGTGTCGGCCGCTGGTGGCCTGGTGGGTTCGCTAGCCGGTCAAACCGGCTGTGATCTCGCCGGCATTCCTGGCCTGCCCGGGCTGCCTTCTGGTAGTAACGCGCCCAGCGACCTGCCCCTCTCCCTAGAAACGCTCACACAACAAGCGGAAGCGATTCGTGCGATTAGCGTGCAGCTGCGTAATGCAGCCAGCCAAGCCAGTGCAGCACCGCTCGTGCCAGAGGCCTTAGAGCTTGTTGCCGATGCCGTTGATGATGCGGTGACGGTGCTGCAACAGGGCACGAATGCTGCTGGCTACCAAGTAGCCGTTACTCAACTCGTTGAGAACCTAGCGGCTAATCTTCAGGCCTTACCTGCTGCACTCACTGGCGGCGGCTTGCCTAGCGGCATTCCAGGCCTTCCTTCCGGCGCACCCGGTGCGGGCGCGAACCCACTGAAGCCCTTAACTGACTTGCTGGCAGGCATTCCTGGCCTGAACCAACTGCCGTTGAGCTCGTTACCCTTAAGTGGCTTACCGACAAGTGCTCCAGCCATCCCTAGCGCACCGGCCATTCCGGGCGCTGATGCGTTGTCGCCGGCGGGTCTTAAAGCAGCCCTTAGTGCCATCCCTGGCCTCGGTGCCTTGCTCGCCATGCTGCCCATCTAAGCTTCGTTTGGCATAAAAAACCCCAGCAGATGCTGGGGTTTTTTATGGCTGGATTAACCTAAACGGCGATTTCGCCACCATCATCTTTCGTGATGACCAACGTGGTTGAGCGTGCTCGGCGACTCCCCGGCATTGACTCCAAGGCATTAAAGCTACTCTGCTCAGTGAATGTGCTCATTTGCGAATAGTTACTAAAGCCGCCCGACTCACCGGGATGCTGAATATTAACAAACAGGGCTTTGCGATCTGGGGTCATATCAATGCCGGTAATTTCCGCACCTTTGGGTCCTACCAAGAATCGCTTCAGGTTATCCGCGGTGGGGGCTTTGCCTGCCACGGTGACCACGGTGCCAGTCGTTGACCCGATGACATTGTTCACCGTCACCGGGCCGCCATCGCCAACTTTGCCGGGAATCGCGGCCAACATCATGCAGTTCGTTTCATCGAGGTAGGCGCCATCATCGGTTTGAATCCAGAGGATGCCGCGCGGATCGAACCACAAGCCATCGGGGCTCGAGAAATCATTGGTGTCGGTTAAGCCGGAGAGATTCACCGAAGCAGCCGCATCGGCCTCTGCGCCAAACGCATAGATATCCCATCGGAACGTGGTGGCCGCCGGATCATCGCTCGTTTCTGCTAAGCGGATGATGTGGCCATTGACGTTACCGTTGTTGGTGCGCGTCTGACCATCGCCAAAGGTATCTTTAAACTGGCGGACATCACTGTAAGCGCGCGGGTTGGCAGCGTCGGCCGTGCCGGTTGTGCGCTGGCTGTTATTGGTCAAGGTGAGATAAACCTCGCCATTACTCGGGTTAACCGCCGTCCACTCCGGGCGATCCATTTTCGTGGCTCCGACTTTATCGGCTGCTTCACGGGTGAAGACAGCAATTTCAGCCGCCGTCATGGCCAAGGTCATATTGGTCGCCGCCAATGGCAGCCATTCGCCCATGCCATTGGCATTAAATTTCGCGGCATACAGCGTGCCATTGTCCAAAATATCGTTCACACGATTTTCGCTACCGGTAAACACGGCATCGGTGACAAATTTATAGAGATACTCGCCGCGCGAATCATCGCCCATATAGAAGGCCATCTTCTTGCCAACGATAAATTTGGGCCAGCAACCTTCGTGCGAAAAACGCCCTAAGGCCGTACGCTTTTTCGGAACCGACAGCGGGTCGTAGGGGTCGATTTCTACCACGTAGCCAAAGGTATTGGCCTCATTACGATAGTCTTGCATGGCGGTCATGCCGGCCTGCGGCTGCAGCTGAAAACGCGACATCAATTGCGCGCGGTCACCCGTGCCCATGGGATCGGGCGCCGTGTACCAGCGCAGCTGTTGGAAGCCATGACGGGAAATGCCATAGCGTGCTTGGCGCTTTTGCTCTGGCGTACCGGTGGCCAGATTGACACGCCCAGCGGTGTTGTCGTTGGTATCGAACTTAGCATCCGCTTGACCAAAATAGCCTGCCCAGTTCTCTTCACAGGTCAGGTAGGTGCCCCACGGCGTAAAGCCGTTAGCACAATTATTGAGTGTGCCACGCGCCTTCGTGGCGGTGTTGTCGTACACCGTTTTCAGCAAATCACTGCCGCGTGCGGGTCCGGAAACTTGCATCGGGGTGTACGGGGTAAGGCGGCGATTAAACGGGCTACCCTGCACATAACGGTAACGGCCGTTCTGCTTAACAATCTCCACGACTGAAATGCCGTGAAGCGCCATTTCCTTTAAACACTCTTCGGCGTCAGTACGCACACTGTCCTTGCTGTAATCACCGGCCTTGGGCAGCAGCTGTGAGCTTGTGTCCAGCGTGGTTTTATCGAATGTTGCGCCATTGGCATGAACAAAATCTTCCGTAACCGCCTCGTGGTTAATCACCAAAAGGCCGCGATCATTGCTGTTGCGGTCGGGCAAGCCCGCCGCATTCAAACCAAAGTAATACATGCCATCATGATGATCACCAATGGCCTGCTCTTGCTGAGCAGAGGTCAACGCCGTAATGGTGCTGGGTAATGTACCGCCGGAAAACAAGGGGTCACCCCAAGACACTAACGGGCGAGCGGTGTAGCCGGCTGGCACCGTCACGCTGTCAGCCACCGACTTGGCCACTGGGTTAAATTTCAATGTCAACGACTCAGCGGCCTTGGTTTCACCGCAACCCGTCAGCGCCACACTGCCCATCATCAAGCCTGCGCCCATGGTCGCGCCGCCCTTTAAAACATCACGACGACTCATGCGCTGCTCAATCAGCACGTCAATGTGCTCGTTGGCTGAGGGGTTACTATTTTCCATGGGGTGGTTGTGGCTCATCTCGTTACCTATCAGGTGGTTTTAGATAGCTGTACCCTGCCCCTACTGCATGACATTGCCCTGATCGTTTCGTGACAGGCGCATGAATTTTTGCCCAGGCTGCGAGGGCGGCCTGAGTCGCGCTACACTGCTAAACCTTCGAATGAACTGCAGCCTGCACCATGAATCACCTCACCCTACTCGCGCGCATGCGCACCCTGATTGCAACACCTAGCGTGACTTGCACGGATCCCTCCATGGATCAGGGCAATCTGACCGTCATTGAGCATCTGGCGAACTGGGCCGAGACGCTCGGCTTTCGCTGCGAGATCATGTCGGTGGCGCCGGGCAAGGCCAACCTGATTGCCACGCTCGGGGAAGGACCCGGCGGCTTGGTGTTCGCTGGTCATACCGACACCGTCCCCTTCGATGGGGCCAAATGGCAGAGCGACCCGTTCACACTGACCGAACGCGATGGCCGCTTATTTGGCCTTGGCACGGCCGATATGAAGGGCTTCTTCCCGCTCGTACTGGAAGCCGCTGAGGCTGCTGTTGCTGCCGTGCGGCGGGGTGAATCGCTAAAAGCGCCGGTGATTATTCTGGCCACCTGCGATGAAGAAACCAGCATGGCGGGGGCCAAGGCACTGGTCGCCGCTGGTAAGCCGAAGGCACGATTTGCCGTGATCGGTGAGCCTACTAGTGGGCGACCGCTGCGCCTGCAAAAAGGGGTAATGATGGAGCGCGTGATTATTGAGGGTCGTAGCGGTCACTCCAGCGATCCCTCGCTGGGTCATAACGCATTGGATGCCATGCACGCCGTGATCAGCGAGCTGATCGGCTACCGTCGCGAACTAGCGGCAAAATGGCACAACCCGCTCTTTACGGTGCCAACGCCCACGCTCAACCTCGGCTGCATTCACGGCGGTGATAACCCCAACCGCATCTGCGCCCGCTGCGAGCTGCAGTACGACCTGCGACCGCTACCCGGCATGGAGATGGACAGTCTGCGCGCCGAGATCAAGCGTCGCTTAAAACCGTTGGCCGAGGAGTATCAGGTCAGCATCAGCAACGAGTCGCTGTTTAGTGGTACGCCGGCCATGGAAACCCCGGCCAGTTCCCTGCTGGTGAAAGCTGTTGAGGAGATGACTGGCTTCACCGCCGGTGCGGCGGCATTCGGCACAGAAGGCCCGTATTTTCAGGAGCTGGGCATGGAGGCGGTGATTTTCGGCCCGGGCGGCATTGAAACCGCGCATCAGCCCGATGAGCATTTGGTGATTGCCAGCCTGCAGCCGACAATTGATACATTAGCGGCGTTGGTTCGGCGTTTTTGCTTGTAAGCAGATGCTACCGCCCGACCCCGCTTCACTTATACAATCCCAACACTTTGAGGCGATGCCTCCCACTGACCTAGGCCTACCCCCTTGAGCAGCCAGAACCCGTTTCAAGACACCATGTCGGAACAGTATGTGCACTGGTTCCGCAATTCCGCGCCTTACATCAACGCGCATCGCGGCAAGACCTTCGTGCTGTTGTTTGGCGGCGAGGCGGTGAACCACGAGAATTTCCGCAACATCGTGCATGATATCGCGCTGCTACATTCGCTGGGCATCAAGCTGGTGCTGGTGCATGGTGCACGCCCGCAGATCGACGAAAACCTGGTCGAGTACGGTCTGACCACGCCCTATCACAACGGTCTGCGCGTGACCACGCGTGAGGCGCTGCGCTGCGTCATGGATGCCGTCGGTGCCATTCGCTTGGAGATCGAAGCACTTCTGTCGATGGGTCTGTCGAACTCGCCCATGTTTGGCGCCAAGATCGATGCCGTGTCGGGCAATTTTATTACCGCCAAACCCTATGGCGTGCGCGATGGCGTGGACTTCTGCCTAACCGGCGAAGTGCGTGCGGTGGATACCGAGGTCATTAATAAGAACCTCGCCAATCACCACATCGTCATTCTTGGCCCAACAGGTTACTCGACCACCGGCGAAGTCTTTAACTTGCTTGCGGAAGACGTAGCGGTGTCGGTGGCCACTTCACTGCAAGCTGATAAGCTAATTTGCTTGGGCGAGCGCGAAGGCATCGTCGATGACAACGATGACCGCCTGCTGCGCGAAATGATCCCCAATGAGGTCGATCAGTATCTGCGCAACCGACCGCTAGACAGCGAGCTGCTGCGTCACATGAACGCCGCTCGCGAGGCTTGCCGCGAGGGCGTGAAGCGCATCCACATCATTTCCTACGCCCGCGATGGTGCGCTGCTACAGGAACTGTTCACGCGTGACGGTTCGGGCACGCTAATCACACACGACCCCTACGAAGAAATTCGCACGGCCGAGATTGAGGACGTGGGCGGCATCATCGACCTCATCGAGCCGCTGGAAGAAGAAGGCATCCTGGTGCGTCGCGAGCGTGAAAAGTTGGAGAACGAGATCGCCCATTTCGCCGTGGTCGAGCGCGACGGCATGATCATCGGCTGTGCGGCCTTGTACCCGCTGCCAGCACTCAAGGGCGAGGAGCCTGCGGGCGAAATTGCCTGCGTTGCTATTCACCCGAACTACCGCAAGAGCGACCGTGGCAGCGAGCTCATGGAGTTCCTCGAAAAGCGTGCCAGCAGCAAAGGGCTTCGTAAACTTTTCGTACTCACCACACGCACTGGCCTCTGGTTCCAAGAACACGGCTTTGAGCCCGCCTCGGTGGATGACCTGCCGAAGTATCGCCAATCCCTTTACAACTACCAGCGCAACTCGCTGGTACTCAGCAAACCGCTTTAAGGATTTCGGACATGACAAAAATCACCGACAACATGCGTAAGTATTCTTCTCAAGTCGTGGACGGCGTGGAGGCGGCACCGGGTCGCGCCATGCTGCGCGCTGTGGGCTTCACCGACGAAGACTTTAAGAAGCCGCAGATCGGCATCGCCTCGACCTGGGCCAACGTCACGCCCTGCAACATGCACATCAACAAGCTCGCCGAAGAGGCCGAGAAGGGCGCCAACGCGGCCGGCGGCAAGGGCGTCATCTTCAACACCATCACCGTATCCGACGGCATCGCCAACGGCACCGAAGGCATGAAGTACTCGCTGGTGTCGCGTGAGGTCATTGCCGACTCCATCGAAACCGTGGCGGGCTGCGAAGGCTTCGACGGCATCGTGGCGGTTGGTGGCTGCGACAAGAATATGCCGGGCTGCCTGATCGGCATGGCCCGCCTGAATCGTCCATCGATTTTCGTTTATGGCGGCACCATCAAGCCCGGTTATGGCCACACCGACATCATCTCGGTATTCGAGGCCGTGGGTCAGCACGCTAAGGGCGACATCGACCTGATTCAAGTTAAGCAGATTGAAGACACCGCCATTCCCGGCCCCGGCTCCTGCGGCGGCATGTACACCGCCAACACCATGGCTTCCGCGATTGAAGCCTTGGGCATGTCCCTGCCCGGCTCGTCCGCGCAAGACGCCATTTCCTCCGACAAGGCTTCGGACTGCTTCCGTGCGGGTCAGCAAGTCGTGGAGCTGCTCGCCCGTGATATCAAGCCGCGCGACATCATGACCCGCAAGGCGTTCGAGAACGCCATCCGCGTCATCATCGCGCTGGCAGGCTCCACCAACGGCGTGCTGCATTTGCTCGCTATGGCCCATGCCGTGGACGTGAAGCTCACGCTCGATGACTTCGTCGAGATCGGCAAGACCACGCCGGTGCTCGCTGACCTGCGTCCGAGCGGCAAATACATGATGTCGGAGCTGGTCGCCATTGGCGGTATCCAGCCGCTGATGAAACGTATGCTCGATGCCGGTTTGTTGCACGGCGATGTCATGACCGTGACCGGTAAAACGCTGGCTGAAAACCTCGCCAATGTTGCCGACTACCCAGCCGACCAAGACATCATTCGTCCGTTCAGCAACCCGATCAAGAAAGATTCACACTTGGTTATTCTGCACGGCAACCTGTCGCCCACTGGCGCAGTCGCCAAGATCACCGGCAAGGAAGGTCTGCGCTTCGAAGGCACGGCGCGTGTCTATCACGGCGAAGAGGCCGCGCTCGCCGGCATTCTCAACGGCGAAGTGGTTGCGGGCGATGTCATCGTGATCCGCTACGAAGGCCCCAAGGGTGGCCCCGGCATGCGCGAAATGCTGTCGCCAACGTCGGCCGTCATGGGCAAGGGGCTAGGCAAGGAAGTCGCGCTCATTACCGATGGCCGTTTCTCTGGCGGTTCGCATGGCTTCGTGGTCGGTCACATCACGCCGGAAGCCTTTGATGGCGGCCCGATTGCCCTGTTGGAGAATGGCGACAAGATCACCATTGATGCCGAAACTCGTGAAATCAGCATGGCCGTGTCCGATGCGGTGATGGCCGAGCGCAAGGCAAAGTGGGTGCAACCTAAGCCGAACTACACGCGTGGCGTGCTGGCCAAGTATGCCAAGCTGGTGTCTAGCGCCTCCGAAGGCGCGGTGACGGACAAGTAATGACTGAAACCGTCGCCGTGCTAGGCGCCAGCCCCAAGGCTGAGCGCTACAGCAATCAGGCCATTCATCTGCTGCGCCATTATGGGCACACGGTGATTCCAGTGAATCCCATCCAACGGGAAATCGCCGGCCTGCCGGTGGCTGCCTCGCTGGCTGCCATCACGGAAAAGGTGGATACGGTAACGGTGTATGTCAGCCCTGTGCATTTGGAACCGCTGGTGGACGGCCTGCTGGCCTTGAAGCCGACGCGGGTCATTTTCAACCCGGGTGCCGAGCATCCTTCAGTGGCAGCTCGGCTTGAAAAAGCCGGCATTGCCACCGAGGAAGCCTGCACCTTGGTGCTGCTGCGCACGCGGCAATTTTAATCGCGCGTACGCATCCAGCCAGCAATGCTTAATCGCTGCTGCTTCGCCGGCAGCACTTCATGCGCCATCGAGTCACTGCGAAACACCACCAAAGTGCCGGCCTCCGGCGTAACGCTTAACGGCGTAGCACCTTCTGGGTAAAGCACCAGCTTCCCGCCCGCATCAGCCGGCCAGCCCGGCTCGTTGAGATAGCACACCGTAGAAATCACGCGCTGCCCCTGCCCTGATCCCGCCATGCTGACATGCCGATCGATGTGTCGCCCGTAACCGTTGCCGGGCTCATAGCAGGCGTAATGCGCCTCGTATTCCGCCACGCCAAGAAATAGCTCGCGATTCAATTGCTCACGCAAGTCATCCATGATCTGCAGGTAGGCGGCGGCAGCTGGCCACGAGGCCTCTAGCCAAGCGATACGATCACCCCGAATTTGACGCTGAATTTGCTGCGCTGCACCACGCCCGATGCCGGCGGCATGAAACTGCCCGCTCGCATCCTGCTCGCGCAACTCGTGGCGCAACGCCGTCACCAGCGAGGCGGGTATAAAGTCCGGCAACACCACATAGCCCGGCTCGGGCAACACCGTTAAAACAGTAGCCCAATCTAAGGGCGGCAAAGCGGGTATCATTCGTTTCTCATTATTTGATGTTGCTACCATGAACTACCGTCACCATTTCCATGCCGGCAATTTTGCCGACGTGATGAAGCACAGCCTGCAAATGGGCCTGCTCGCCGCACTGAAGAAGAAGGATACCGCCTTCTGCTTTATTGATACGCATGCTGGCGCTGGCATCTACGATTTACACGGCATGCAAGCGCAAAAAACCGGTGAATACCTGCAAGGCATTGAACGGCTGACTGATCATCGTGGCGCACCCACGTGGGTGGCTGACTACCTGCAAGGCATTCTCGCCTGCCAAGCCGCCGGCGGTCGCAGTCATTACCCCGGCTCGCCGTGGCTCGGCCTGCGCCAGCTCCGCGCACAGGATCGCGCCATTTTCATGGATGTGCAGCACGCCGAAGTCGCCAGCCTACGTCATTATTTTAAGGATGATGCTCGAGTGGCGGTGCATCAACGCAATGCCTATGAAGGCCTGAACGCGATGATTCCGCCCAAGGAGAAACGTGGTTTGGTGCTGATCGACCCGCCCTACGAACTGGAACGCGACGCCTTTCCGCAGCTGGTCAAACTCATCGTGGCGGCGCATACCAAATGGCCGACGGGTGTTTACGCGATCTGGTTCCCCATTAAGCAGCGCACGGCCATCGTCAAGTTTTACCGCGAGCTGATGAACAGCGGCATCCCGAAGATGCTCGCCTGCGAATTACTCATGCAGCCGGACGACAATGCACTGGGCCTTAACGGCTCTGGTCTGATCGTCATTAACCCGCCCTGGGGCTTCTATGAAGAAGCGCAAAAAACCTTGGCATGGTTGCTTGACCGCCTGTCGGACCACCCGCAGAAGTCGAGCAAGGTACGCTGGCTGGCAAATATAGAGTAATTGCTCTAGACTCTTGCGTCGCCATTCTTTGGACGCGAGCGTCTCATGAACCTGAATAAAGAAACGCTGGGCTACGAAGCTCAGAAAGCCTATGTCTCCACCATGATGAAAATCGTCGGTGGCGGCTTGGCGGCTGCCAGTCGTGTCGATGCCGACGTGCAGCGCAACCTCTCCGCCTTCCCGGCCGGCTACCAGATCTGCATGACGGTGTTCCCGAGCGGCCCGAACTTCTTCCTGCGCATGCAGGAGAACGGCATCGCCGATGTCATCAACGCGCCCATCGGCAAGCCCGACCTGACGATTCGCTTCAAGCACATGACCCATGCCTTCCTCGTCTTCTCGTTTCAAGAGGGCACGGCGCAAGCCTTTGCCAATGACCGCATGGTGGCCGATGGCAATGTCTCGCACTCCATTCGTCTGGTGCGCTGTTTGAACCGTATGGAAACCCTGATTCTGCCCAAGCTGATCGCCACGCGCGCCGTGAAGCGTTACGACGACGTACCGCTCACCGAAAAGCTGAGCAAAGCCGCCCGCATCTACGGCCTCGTGGCCAAGTCACTCGTCACAGGAAACTAATCATGAGCAAGCCCTACTACGAATTTTTCTGCCCGGTCAAAGTCATTGCCGGTCACGCCGCCCTCGAACATGTGCCGTTCGAACTCAACATTTTGGGCGCGCAACGCCCGCTCATCATCACCGATAAAGGTGTGCGTGGTGTGGGCCTGCTGACCCATGTTGAGGCCGCCTTTGCCGCCGCCGGTGCCAGCATTGCGGCGATCTTTGACGACGTGCCGCCAGACAGCTCGCTGCAGACCGTGCGCGCTGCTGCCAAGGCTTATCGTGACAATCACTGCGACGCCATTATCGCTGTTGGCGGTGGCTCGGTGATCGACACCAGCAAGGCTGTGAATATTCTTGCATCCGAAGGCGGCGACGACCTGCTCGTCTACTCCGGCGCGCATGTGCTGAAGCGTCCACTGCGCCCGCTGTTCGTGGTCCCGACCACCTCCGGCACCGGCTCAGAAACCACCGCCATCGCCGTGATTTCCGACACCGAGAAAGGCGTGAAAATGCCTTTCGTGTCGTATTTCCTGATGCCGAATGCTGCCGTGCTCGATTCACGCATGACGCTTACGCTGCCACCGCACATTACCGCCATGACCGGTATGGATGCACTGACGCATGCCGTTGAAGCCTTCACTTGCCTGGCACACAACCCGATCAGCGATGCCTACGCAACGGGCGCCATCAAGAAAATTACCGACAACTTGCTCAATGTGCTCGACAACCCGACCGATGCCGATGGCCGCCTAGAGCTCGCTCAAGCGTCGACCATGGCCGGTGTTGCGTTCTCGAATGCGATGGTGGGTTTGGTACACGCACTAGGTCACTCGCTTGGCGCTGTTTGCCACCTGCCGCATGGACTGTGCATGAACCTGTTCCTGCCCTACGCGCTGGAGTTCAACAAGGACAAGAATGGCGACCGCATCGCCGAGCTGCTGCTGCCGTTGGCCGGTGCCGATGTCTATGCCGCGACGCCGGTAGCGGACCGCGCCGACCGCGCCATCGCTGAAATCCGTCGCATGCGTGACGAGATCTTCAATCGCTGCAAACTCCCGCGCACCCTGAGGGAAACCGGCAAAGTCACGCGCGAGCAGCTGGCTCAAATTGCGGAGCTGACGCTGGATGACGGCGCCATCATCATCAATCCGAAGGAAGCCGATCGCGCAGAGATCATGGCGATTTTAGAAAAGGCCTGGTAAGCGCTAGTACCAAGGGGGGACTCCCTGTTTGCTCGAGCTATCATGCTCGCTCAAACACGGAGACCCCCCTTTTTTTGTCGCAGTAAGATGGGTTGACTCCGCTCATCCAAATTTACAATTTAAATACATTCTGTTTCATTTGGATAACTGACTATAGGTAGGCTCCTGCATTGTTTCGCAGGCTTTTTATAAGAGGTTTATATCCATGACACAGAATAAAAAATTACTTTTCTTTGCGATTAGCTCTGTTTTGGCGGGGAATGTTTTTGCAGCCTGTAAATACGAATCTAGATGCGAGATTCCGAAAGATCCCTGCAATGACTTTGTTCAAGAATCTGATCTTATTTCTGAAAATAATCAGAAAGCTCCCAAAAAAGCCATCACCTGCGATACAGCCAACGCTGCTAGCCAAGCGCTGTTCAACATCACTAACTTGTCGTTCACCTCTATCGGCAGCCGCATTGACAACTTGCGCGATGCTGACTTAATCGCCTATGCACCCGCTTCGCTGAAGTCGATGCAAGCCAACCATCGCGGCGTAGCCAGCGGCATTGTCGCGACTAAAGAAATCAAGCACGGCGCTTGGATAAAGGCCATTGGCAACACAGCTCGTCAGGACATGCGTAATGGCTTTGATGGCTACGAGAGCCAATCTGCGGGCCTCACCGTTGGCGCTGATACACGCCTGGATAACGACATGATTGTCGGTGGCGCATTCACTTATATTGATACCGACGTGAACGCCCGTGACACCGCCACAGGCTCCGGTAGCGAAATCAAAAGTTACCAAGGCACGGGCTACATGAGCCGCGACTACGGCACATGGCACTTGGATGCCTTGCTGGCTTACACCAAACAGCAGAACAAAACCCAACGTGTTGTTGGCCTGTCCAACATGACCGGCAAGTTTGATGGCGACCTGTTCAGCACTCGCGTTACCGCAGGCAAGCGCATGGAAGTAGCCAACAGCAAGATGGTGGTTACCCCCTTTGTTAGCCTGCAATACGATCACCTGAAGCAAGATGGTTATACCGAAAATGGCCCAGCGCCCCTGACAGTTAACCGCACAACCGCTTCGCGTCTGACTTCCGGCCTGGGTGCGCGACTGGTCACCGAAGCCACAGTTGCCGGCCGTCAAATCAAACCCAGCGTGACCGCGCAATGGCTGCATGAGTTCAAACAGGAAGGCCTGAACACCAGCGGCACCGTCGGTGGTGTTGGCGCATTTGTCAGCCAAGGTCAAAAAGCTGTGAAGAACATGCTCGGTCTGGGCACTAGCGTAATGATGCCCGTGGGCCGCAATGCTGCCGTCAGCATCGGCTATAACTACGAAGGTGCGACCAAGTACCAGAGTCATGGTTACGAGCTGGTCTATCAATACTGGTTCTAAGCGCGCAGTAGGTGTTTTTGTGAGCTAAACGCCCATCCCTGTGATGGGCGTTTTTATGTGGGCCATAAGCTCAACCACTGCTGAAGCTCACATCCCACGGCGAGGAAGCTGGCGTTAAGCAGCGTGTTGCGGCTGTTGTATCGGAAGGAGCGCCCCTGCTGATCCACCAAATACCCGCCAGCCATTTCTAAGACGACTTGAGCTGCCGCTGTATCCCATTCGCTCGTCGGGCCAAAGCGCGGATAGGCATCCGCCAAGCCTTCCGCCACCGCACAAATTTTAAAGGCGGAGCCTGCCGGCACACTCTGCACCGCACCAAACACGGCGACTGCAGCCTGCTCAAACTGTGCTAATTGCTGAAGTCCATGGCGACGACTCACCGTCAACTGAATCGGTCGCTCACCCACAGCAGGAAGGGCTGCGCTCTTGATAGGCCGCCAGCCTGAAGCGTCCACTCGAAAACTCCCCACACCTTTTGCCGCTACATAGCTCAGACCCGTGGCGGGGCCATGCACCACGCCGAGCACCGCTTCGTGGCCTATGACCAAGGCAATATTGACGCTGAACTCACCATTCCGAGCGATGAACTCTTTGGTGCCATCCAGCGGATCAACCAACCAACACGCAGGCCAGTCGCGCCGCGAGACCAGCTCATCCGCCGATGACTCCTCAGACAACACCGGCAACTGTGCCCAAGGCCCTGCTAACTGTGCGAGCGCGTCGACGATGCGCTGATGTGCAGCTAAATCCGCTGCGGTTAACGGCGAGTCATCTGCTTTAGTGACCGTGCCCCATCGGCTACTGTCCGCATAAATCGCCATGATGTCTCGACCTGCCGCTTCGGCCACCTGCAATACCGCCGCCAACAACGTACGATCAATAGATGGCAGTTCAAGATTTGTCATGGATGAGCCTCATTTGTCCTGCCGCAGCGCGCATAGGCTTTGGCATACTGTGCTTAAGGTTTACAGGATAGCGCAAATGATAGATTGGTCCCGCATTGATACGGTCATCCTCGACATGGACGGCACGGTGCTCGATTTGCATTTTGATAACCGCTTTTGGATGCAGTATTTGCCCGAAGTGTATGCAGATAAACGCGGACTGCCTCGAGAGCAAGGCTTAAGCGAGCTGCTCGCGCAATTCGCCGCGCATCAAGGCTCGCTCAATTGGTACTGCACCGACTTTTGGAGTGAAAAAGTCGGCTTTGATGTGGCCGCACTCAAACCAGACCTCAAGCATTTGATACGCGAACGAGCCGATGCCTTCAGCTTTCTTGCCGCCGTAAAGGCCAGTGGCCGCTCACTGTGGTTAGCCACGAATGCACACCGCGCCAGCCTTGAGATCAAGCTCGCCGAGATCGCCTTCGGTCACTACTTTGATGTGATGGTCAGCTCGCACGATTACGACGCGCCGAAGGAAGACCAGCGTTTCTGGCAGGCCCTTCATGCAGCACATCCTTTCGATCCGGCGCGCGCATTGTTTGTCGATGACAGCGAATCAGTTCTCGACAGTGCCGCGTGCTTCGGCATCGGTCAGGTCGTGTGCGTGAGCACGCCGGACAGCCAGAAGCCCGCACGCACCCACTTGCGTCACGCGGCAATTGATCAGTTTATTGAGCTGGGTCAGCCGCCCTTACTCCACTCATCGGGAGCCTCACTGCCATGAGTGACAATGCCGCTCATGCGCGTACCCGCATCGACAAATGGCTGTGGGCGGCGCGCTTTTTTAAAACGCGATCGCTGGCTAAGGCCGCCATCGAAAGTGGGCATGTGCATTGCCAAGGACAGCGCATCAAGGTCAGTCGCGAGGTTGCCGTGGGCATGCAGCTACGGATTCGGCAAGGCTTTGATTACAAGACCGTGGATGTGCTCGCGATCAGCGATGTGCGCGGCCCGGCTGCCGCGGCACAGCTGCTCTACGCTGAAACCCCGGAGAGCTTAGCCGAGCGCGCCGAGCAGACAGCCCAGCGCCAGGCTCTGAATCTGGCCCACCCAGATCATCGCCCGAATAAGAAGGAGCGCCGGCAGATCCATCGTTTCCAGCGCGATGTCGGCAGCGGCGGATGACGACCTTGCCACGCTGGATCTGGGTCGGCACTTGGCTGCTGGCGTTTATCGCCGGCATGATCAATGTCGTCGGCTTTCTCAGCATTTCGCAGCAGGCTGTCACGCATCTCACCGGCACCACCAGTCTGCTCGCGATCGCGCTGATTGAGCACGATGCTCACCACGTGGTTTTGCTCAGCGCCATTCTGCTGGCCTTCTTTCTAGGCTCGCTGACCAGCGGCCTGATCATCCAGGACAAGGTGCTGCGACTGGGCAGGCGCTATGGTGCCGTGCTGATACTGGAGTCGCTGATTCTGGTCGTGGCGACCGCGCTGCTGCAGCGCCATCACATGGCCGGACTATGGTTCGCCGCGGCGGCCTGCGGCTTACAGAACGGCATGGCCACGACCTATAGCAAAGCGGTCATACGCACCACGCATCTGTCCGGCATGTTTACCGATCTCGGCATCTTTCTTGGTCAGGCGTTGCGTGGCGTTGCAGTGGAGCCCCGGCGGCTAATGTTGTGCCTGATGGTCATCTCAGCTTTCTTCTGCGGCGGTCTGGCAGGCGCACTTAGCTTTCAGGAAATCGGCTACAACACGCTGCTCATCCCCGCTGGGCTAACCGGGCTGACGGGCGTGAGCTACATGCTGCTGCGCTGGTACGCGCTGCGCCCTAATAAGTAAATATTTAGCGTACGCGCGTCGCCCAGGATTGCTCACCTAGAGTCAGAACCAACGCATCGCCCGCGTTAAGCGCAGCCACCCCTTCCGGCGTGCCCGTCATCACCACATCACCCGGTTGCAGCGTGAAAATCGTCGCAATGAACTGCAGCAAGTCAACGATGCCAATGATCATGTCAGCACTATGCCCTTGCTGACGCAGATCGCCATTAACCGTCAGCGTGAAGCTCAGATCCGAGAGACTCGTCGTTGCCGACAAGGGCGCAAAAGTACCCATCGGTGCCGCGCCATCAAACGCTTTCGCCACCTCCCAGGGATGTCCCTGCTGCTTGAGCTGGTTCTGCACATCGCGCAGCGTCAGATCCAGGCCTAGCGTGATGCCGGCAATCGCGGCCCGGGCTTCTGCCTCACTGACTTGCCCCGTCAGCGTGCGACCAATCAACAGTGAAATCTCGGTCTCATGATGGCAACTGCCGCGTCCGCTCGGAATCGCGAAATCCGGCCCCAGTGGCACCAGTGACGTCGCTGGTTTCAGAAATAGGATTGGCGCTTCCGGTACAGCATTACCCAGCTCTTTCGCATGAGCGGCGTAATTGCGGCCGACGCACACCACTTTGCCGGCGAGCCAGCTCACTGGTGTTCCATCTTGCCATTGGTGTTGGTAGGTCATTCTCAATTCCTTTTTGACGGGCTTTGACGGGGTGGGATTTCCCGTGTTGGGACCGCCGTGAATACATCCTTGTAGGCTCTCGTGCGCCATCCATGGCGCACAACGTCCCATCACGGGGCATTTCATCCCTCCACGCGAGCCCAAACTGAGCTGCGCATGAATATCACGACGCGGTAAATCCGAACCACAAGAACCCAGTGCAAGATTCAGAACGGGAACGCTGTTGGCGTAGCGGAGTGACACTGTGCGGGACCTCACGCGCCATGGATGGCGCGTGAGAGCCTACAGGGAAGTACTTGCGGCGCTCCCGAACAGTGTCACTCCGCTCCGCCAGCGGTCTCTCAAAGATCGAAAATCTTCCCCGGATTCATCACATTCTTCGGATCAAACACCTGCTTGATGGCCTTGAGATATTCGACCTCAACCGGCGAGCGCGTATAGGTCAGATACGGCTTCTTGGTCATGCCAACGCCATGCTCGGCAGAGATCGATCCGTTATAGCGCTGCACCGTCTCAAACACCTGCGTGTTCACGCTCTTGCACTTGGCAAAGAAATCCTCCTTCGCCAGATCAGCGGGCTTGAGGATATTCAAGTGCAGGTTGCCGTCACCAATATGCCCGAACCAGACTACGCGGAAGTCCGGATATTGCGCGGCCACAATGGCATCAATATCGGCAATGAACGCCGGTACGCGCTGGATCAGCACGGAGATGTCGTTCTTGTACGGCGTGTACTGCGCGATGGTCTCGGAAATGTCCTCACGCAAGCGCCAGAGGTTCTTTGCCTGCGTCTCGGATTGGCCGAGCACGCCATCGACCACCCAGCCCTCGGCGACGCACTGCTCGAAGATCGCCATGGCTTCATCGCTCATGGCTTCCGACAGCGCTTCAAACTCCAGCAGCGCGTAGAACGGCGTGGCGGTATCGAACGGACGCGGAATGCCCTGATGCGCGGTCACCAACTGCACCGACAGCTCCGAGAAAAACTCGAAGGCGGTCAGGTCAAGGCGCGCCTGGAAGGCCTTGAGCACGTTCATCACACTCGGGAAGTCCGGCGTGCCCAGCACCATGACCTGCAGATTACGAGGCGCACGATCAAGCTTCATGGTCGCTTCCACGACCAGACCCAGCGTGCCCTCGGCACCGATGAACAAATGGCGCAGGTCATAACCGGTGGCGTTCTTGATCATGTCCTTGTTGAGCTCGAGGATGTCACCCCTGCCGGTGACAACCTTCAGCCCCAGCACCCAGTTGCGCGTCATGCCGTACTTGATGACCTTGATGCCACCGGCATTGGTGCCGATGTTGCCGCCCAGCTGCGAGGAGCCGGCCGAAGCGAAATCGACCGGGTAATACAGGCCCTGCTCTTCCGCGAAGTTTTGCAGCTGCTCAGTGACCACACCCGGCTGGATGCGCACGGCACGATCCTCAGGGATGAACTCCAGCACCTTATTCATGTAATCGAAGCTGATGACGACCTCACCGTTGGCAGCTACAGCACCTGCCGATAGCCCGGTTCGCCCGCCCGACGGCACAATCGCGAAGCCGACTTCATTGGCCAGCAGCACCACCGCCTGCACCTGCTCGGTCGTCGACGGGAAGACAATCGCCGTGGGCGCGGGCGTGTACATTTTGGTCCAGTCACAGCCCCAGGTCTTCAGACTGTCTGCATCCGTGCGAACACGATTTTCACCGACGATGGCTTGCAAACGGGACAGCGTTTCAGGCGCGAGGCTCATGGCAATCTCTCGAGAACAGAAGAATGTGCGCATTCTAACAGGTGGACAGTGTGTGCTAACATTCGCGACTTCCTTTTTGATGACACGAGTCTTTGCGCCATGAGCCAGCTCTCCCTCGACAAAGCTAAAATCCGTTTCCTGCTGCTGGAAGGCGTTCACAAGAACGCTCTCGACGTGCTCAGCAACAATGGCTACACCAATATTGAGTACCTGCGTGGTGCCCTCGACGAAGACGCCCTGATCGAAAAAATCAAAGATGCTCACTTCGTTGGCATTCGCTCGCGCACCCAGCTCACGGAAAAAGTCTTTGCCGCGGCCAATAAACTGATTGCGGTCGGTTGCTTCTGCATCGGCACCAACCAAGTGGATTTGAAGGCTGCCATGAAGCGCGGCATTCCGGTATTCAACGCCCCCTATTCAAATACGCGCTCGGTTGCCGAGTTAGTTTTGGGCGAGTTGATCCTCTTGCTACGCGGCATTCCCGAGAAGAACTTCCTCGTGCACCGCGGTGGCTGGTCGAAGTCGGCTGAAGGCTCCTACGAAGCCCGTGGCAAGGTGCTGGGCATCGTCGGCTATGGCTCGATTGGTTCACAGCTGTCTGTTCTGGCCGAGTCGCTGGGCATGCAAGTGATTTACTACGATGTAGTGACCAAGCTGCCGTTGGGCAATGCGCGCCAAGTCGGCACCATGGACGAACTGCTCGCCACATCCGATGTGGTCACGCTGCACGTACCGGAACTGCCATCGACCAAGGACATGATGGGCGCGACTGAATTCGCCAAAATGAAAAAGGGTGCGATTTTCATCAACGCCGCCCGTGGCACCACCGTTGATATCGAAGCCCTGGCCGATGCCATCAAGAGCAAGCATCTCAATGGTGCCGCGATTGACGTGTTCCCGAAAGAGCCCAAGGCCAATGACGAAATCTTCGAATCCGCGCTGCGCGGTCTCGATAACGTCATCCTGACGCCTCACATTGGCGGCTCGACGCTGGAAGCACAAGCCAACATCGGCCTCGA
This sequence comes from Perlucidibaca sp., assembly GCF_057084925.1. Lineage (NCBI taxonomy): Bacteria > Pseudomonadati > Pseudomonadota > Gammaproteobacteria > Pseudomonadales > Perlucidibacaceae > Perlucidibaca > Perlucidibaca sp. The sequence goes on from NZ_JBXMRC010000016.1 coordinate 40,177, forward strand.
AGTGGCCGAGAAGTTCGCTCGCTATTCCGACAGCGGCGCCACCATCACCTCCGTCAACTTCCCAGAAGTGGCCGTGCCACAATCGCCGGGCAAGCACCGTCTGTTGCACATCCACAACAACATCCCCGGTGTGCTGTCGGCGATCAACCTGGTGTTTGCCGAAAATGGCATCAACATCAGCGCGCAATCACTGATGACCAATGACAGCATTGGCTACCTCGTCATGGATGTCGATGCCGAGTACTCGGAGCTGGCGCTGGCTAAGTTGCAGCAGGTCAACGGCACGATCCGCACCCGCGTACTGTTCTAAGCTGCTGCACGCGTGCTGACCGCGGCCGCTGCTTCCCACCCCGGAGGCAGCGGCCGTTTGCTTTATGCTGTGCCTGCCAGTGATGTGCAGGTTTGGTTACTGCAAAAGGAAAAAGAAACGCCTGATTCGCCTACGTTGCTCTTGCGTTGGTTGGCCGAATTACTCGGGCACCAGCCGGAGGTGTTACGCACCGACGCCGGCAAGCCCTATCTCGCCAACAGCACCCTGCAATTCAATTTCTCGCACAGCCCGCACTGGTTCGCGCTCAGCTGGCGTGTAGGCAACGAACCGGTCGGGGTCGATATCGAAGATCTCGGTCGTCGCCCGAGTTTCGCCGCCCTCGCCGAGCGCTACTTCCATCCCGCTGAGAAGACCCACTGGCAAGCGGCAGATCCCGCCGAAAGCGCCGCCACTTGGCTAGAGATCTGGACGCGCAAGGAGGCCGTGCTGAAAGCGCACGGGCTCGGCCTGCGCTTGCAGCTGAACACACTGGACACCTGTGACGATGCCGTGCAGCATCCACTCCTAGGCGCTTGGCAGCTACACAGCTTCCGCTTACCCGATGCCATGGTCAGTGTCAGCTGGCCGTCCCGCGCCGCCCCATAACAAGAGCCGAGCATGTTCGGCCGGAGCCCTCAATGGCCAACACCCAGCAGCACTTCCGTACCTGCCACCTCTGCGAAGCCATGTGCGGCATCATTATTGAGCACGAAGGCGACCAAATTCTGTCCATCAAAGGCGATCCAGACGACCCACTGAGCCGAGGCAATATCTGCCCGAAAGCGGTGGCGCTGCAGGACTTGCAAAGTGACCCGGACCGTCTGCGCCAGCCCATGAAGCGCGTTGGCTCAGAATGGATGCCGGTGAGCTGGGAGCATGCCTATGAGGAAATCGAGCACCGATTTAAGGCCATTCGCAACGAGCACGGCAAACACAGCCTGGCGGTCTATGCCGGCAACCCAACGGCACACAGCGCGGGCGCGATTCTTTTTCTGCCCAACCTGATCCGTGCCTTTGCCGGACGCAATCGCTTCAGCGCCACCAGCGTCGATCAGCTGCCGCATATGCTCACCAGCTACAAGCTATTCGGCAATCAGGCCCTATTTACTATTCCGGACCTGGATCGCTGCGAGCACCTTCTTATCATCGGCGCCAACCCCGGCGCATCCAACGGCAGTCTGATGTCCGCTGGCGACCCGATGGGCCGCATTAAAGCCATTCGCCAGCGTGGCGGGCGCGTCACCGTCATCGATCCGCGTCGTACCGAAACCGCCGACAAGGCCGATGAGCACGTCTTCATCCGTCCCGGCAGCGACCTCTACCTGATCGCCGCCATGTTGCAGGTGATCTTTGCCGAGCGTCTCGCCCGCCCGCGTCACCTCAGCGAAATGATTGATGGCCTTGATGCCGTCAAACAGGCCGTGGCCGACTTCACCCCTGAGCAGGCAGCCGACTCCACCGGCATTAGTGCCGATACCATTCGCCGCCTGACCCGCGAATTTGCCGCCAGCAACCACGCCTGCGCCTATTCGCGTTGCGGCACGTCCATGCAGCAGCATGGCCAGCTCACCACGTGGCTGGTTACTGTCCTGAATATCGTCACCGGCAATCTCGACCATGAGGGCGGCATGATGTTCACCCGCCCGGCCATCGATCTGGTCGCACTCAGCGCCACCAGTCAAGGCTTACAAGGTTCATTCGGGCGATTTAAGTCCCGTGTGCGCGCCTTGCCGGAGTTTGGCGGTGAGCTGCCCGTGGCCGCCTTTGCTGAAGAAATTTTGACGCCAGGCAAAGATCAAATCCGCGGCCTCATCACCCATGCGGGTAATCCGGTGTTGTCCACACCCAATGGCCGCCAGCTCGATGAGGCACTGGCCACGCTGGATTGCTATGTCGCGGTCGACTACTACATCAATGAAACGACGCGCCACGCCCATTTCATTTTGCCGCCGACTGGGCCATTAGAGCGCCCCTACTACGATGTCATTTTTAACACCCTTGCCGTACGAAATGTCGCCAAGTATTCACCGCCCCTGCTCACTAAGCCTGAAGATGCCCGACATGATTGGGAAATTCTGCTCGAACTGACCTTACGCATGAGCACCGAGCCCGGCAGTGAGCGCTGGCAGGCACGCGCCTCACAAAAGCTGGTGCAGCGCCTTGGCCTAGAGGGTGTTCTGGATATTCTGCTTCGTGTCGGCCCCTATGGTCAGCAGGCCGCCTGGCTGCAACGCGCCAGCAGCCTACTCAGCGAGAACAGCTTAACTGCCCCGCTCTTTGGCCAAGTGAAAACGTGGCTGCAAAAACAAGTCGCGCAGCGCAAACACTTGGGCAAGGCTCTGGCCGGTTTCGGGCCGCTCAGTGGCGCGGCTCAAGGCCTGAGTATTCGCACGCTAAAGCAGTATCCGCATGGCAAGGACTTAGGTGCACTACAACGCGCCTTCCCACAACGACTTTTCACCGATAGCCAACGAATTCAGCTGAGCCCTCAGGACTTTATCGAGGCGCTGCAAGTCGCCTTGACAACGGCGCCAGCCGAGCAACTCGCGGGCCCTGGTCACGCGCTGCTGGTGATTGGCCGTCGCCATGTGCGCAGCAATAATTCCTGGATGCACAACGCGCACCGCTTAGTAAAAGGCAAAGACCGTTGCACTGTGCTGCTGCATCCGCACGATGCAGCAGCACTAGCCATTGGCGAAGGTGACTCGTTAACGCTACGCAGCCGAGTGGGTGAAATCTGCCTACCCGTACAGATTAGCGACAGCATCATGCCCGGCGTTGCCAGTGTGCCGCATGGCTGGGGCCACGATAGGGTCGGCACACACTTATCGGTGGCTGAAAAGCATGCCGGTGCCAGCCTCAACGACCTTACCGATGATCAAGCGGTGGATGGTGTTAATGGGGTGGCCGTACTCAATGGCTTCTGGGTGCGTGCGCAAAAGGCTGCTTAAGGCCTTGAAGTTCCTTGCGCCGAGGCTTGGTAGTCCAGCCTCGGCTGCATTACCATCGCCGCTTTAATGCCTGCACCTGACTCACCCGAAGGTCGGCACACTTTTTTGCACAAGGAAAACATCACCATGGCTCTGCTGCGCGACCGCCTACTGACACTGCCGCAATACCTGATTCCGCAACATGGCCTGTCACGACTCGTGGGTAGCTTGGCAGACAGCCGCACGCCCTGGATCAAAGACACCTTCATCACACGCTTTGCCGCACGCTACCAAGTGGACATGAGCGAGGCCGCCGAACCTAACTTGTCGGCCTATGAAAACTTCAATGCTTTTTTTACGCGCGCACTCAAACCCAACGCGCGTCCATTGGATAGTCGCCCAAACAGCATTTTGTGCCCAGCGGACGGTGCTGTTTCGCAGCTCGGCCCCATCACGCAAGATCAGATTTTCCAAGCCAAGGGTCACAGCTACTCACTGAGTGACTTACTCGCCAGCGATACCGATGCGGCAGCCTATATTGGCGGCCAATTTGCCACGGTGTATTTATCCCCGCGCGATTACCATCGGGTGCATATGCCGCTCGCAGGACGCCTGACCAAGTCTGTCTATGTACCGGGCGAACTGTTTTCCGTGAACACACGCACGGCCGAAAATGTGCCCAATCTCTTTGCCCGCAATGAGCGCCTCGTAGCGCACTTCGACACGACCCTGGGTCCGATGGTGGTTGTATTAGTCGGCGCCATGATCGTTGCCAGCATTGAGACCGTCTGGGGCGGCGTAGAGCCCATCGGCAATGAAATCCGCGTACGCGAGTTTCCAGAAGGGCAGCAAATCACGCTGAATCGAGGCGCTGAAATGGGCCGCTTCCGCCTCGGCTCCACAGCGATTGTGCTGTTCGGGCCCGATGTGATGGGGTGGGATGAGCGCTATGCCGCTGGCACACCCACTCGCATGGGCGAACGCCTCGGCAGCGCCTGCTAACACGCCGCCGTCTCTTCAGCCCCTATCTGTCTGTGCTACGTACACAAGGCTACGCAGCACAGACACTCCACAACCTCGCCTAAACACCTGCTTTACGCGCTTTATATCGTGCAACCAAGCTACAACTAAACCTACGTACACCGCCCTCTAAGCACTTGCTACGGTTGCAAATGTCAGCAGTTGCCCTTTCGCACTGCGTCAGCAACCGGCATTTTGCCTTGAGGAAAATACGATGAATAAACTCAAACTCACTGGCTTGGCAGCCGGTCTAATGATTGCAATGAGCCTTGCAGGCTGCGGCGCCGATGGCGGCAGCTCGAGCGGAACTGGCACGGGCGGCACCGACGGCGGCACAGGTGGCACAGGTGGCAGCAGTACGCTCATACTTTCTGATACCCGAAATCAACTTTCGGGTGTGCTAGTCAATTTGGGCACCACGGTTCAACAAAATACACCAGCAGGCAGCCCCCTCGACATTGGTGGCTTTCTGATTGCACTCAACCCGGTGGTAAACAATTTGTTGACCGGTCCTGATGCCACGGTATCAGGCCTACTTGATGGCGTACAAACCATTCTGGCCAATCCAACCCCTGCAGGTTTCAGTATCGCAGCAGGTCAAATTCAAGAAGGCCTCAGCGCACTGCCACCGTCCGTAGCCAGCTTGGCACAGACATTGCCCTGCGCCCTCGCCACCCTTGCTGGTCAACGTGGCAGCGTCTGCACCAGCAGCGACCCAGCGCAACAGCTGCAAAACCTGATTGCCCTGTTTGCAGGAGGCAATAACCCATTTGCCGGCACACCATTGGCCGGACTAGGCACCGATGGCGCACCTGGCACACCAGCTGGCGGCCCCACTGGCACTCCCTTAGACGCATTACTGGCCCCACTACTGACTGCGCTGGGCACCCCAGGTGGCGCAGCCCCTGTGCCACTTGATGGCCAGCTAGTGGATAGCCTAGGTTTAGGCCTAGCAACCGTTGGCGATGCCATCGTAGACGGCTACAACAACCTTCCAGGCAGCGGACAAATTCCACTGGCAGGGGAAGTGGTGCAAACACTGGGTAGTGTATTAGCAGACCTTGGTGTCACGCTTAACACACTGGAAAGCGGTACGGGTGTGAGCGTGGGCAACACACTGAATAACACCCTCACCAATGTCAGCAACTTGTTGACTGCACCCACCGGCCTCCTTGGCACGCTGGCGGCAGCCTCTGGTAATGCTCAGTTTATTAGCGCCGTAAACAGTGGCAATACGCAGCTCAACAATGGCATCGACACGTTGACCAATACACTCAACACGACGCTGCTAACACAGGTGGACAATGCTGTACTGACCCCGGTGCTTAGCGCCCTGGCACCCCTGTCTTGCTCACTCGCCCTGTTCGGCGACTGCAATGGCAGCAGCGCCAACACGGATGCGCTCACATCGCTGATTGGCTCCCTAACCTCCGCCCTTGATGTCAGCATGGGAAGTGGTGCGCCCACCGTTACCGTGATTTCCGACCTCACCAACGCCATCACGTCAGCGGCCGACCTCAATAACAATGTGGTCACCACACTGCTCACCACCATCACCACACTGCCTACCACCACGAGCACGGGCGGCAGCACAGGGTTATTGAGCAGCCTTCCAATTGTGGGAGGTATTTTGGGCGGCCTAGGCGGCCTTCTTGGAGGCTAATCTCCGCGCTTGAGAGCGCTGATACGTCCTGATCTCAACCTGTAAAAACAACCCCAGTCCAGGAAGCTTGGCTGGGGTTGTTTTTTATCTGCAACTAAGCGATGACAAAAAGCATCGCTCTCTCTATGATTCGCGACCTTGAATGCCTCATGAATCAGCATCGACTTAACAGTCAGTTACAAAAGCCAGACAGTTAGCAGACTGTGTAACATCTAGTCGCCGCCTAGGATGCGCTTTGTAAAGGTTTGCTGATTTTAGTAGACATCACTTTTTCATTGATAAGCGGGCCCCAACGGGTCACAGAGGTTTTTATGCACAACGTTAAACTGACTCGGTTGGCTGCTTACCTAGCCTTGGCTGCAGGCCTCGCTGCTTGTAATGCCGACGGCAATTCCACAGGCAGCAACACAAATACCAACACCAACACCAACACTTCTTCGAATGTTTGCCAAAACCTTCAGCCTTCTGGCGCCATCACAACAACTCAAGGCGCGCTTTGCGATCTGCTAGAGAACACCCCCGCTGGCCCAGTCAGCGATGTACTGAACAATCTAATCGGCACCAATGGAACATTGGGTGGCTTAACAAGTGCACTGGAAGACTTGATTGGTCCAAACGGCCAACTAGCTCCCGTGAATGAACTCTTAGTGATGCTGGTAGGTGCCAATGAAGATGGCGCTCTGACACCGGTTATCAAAGGCCTGAACTCAGTTCTGGTTCTGCTCAATGCAGGGGCTGACCCAGCCGCTATTGCAGACGCATTAGCGGGCTTAGGTGGTGGTGCGGCTGGTGGCAGCAACGGCCCAACTGGCACTCCGCTCGATGCCCTGTTGACACTGGGCGGCGACGCCAATCCGTTAACAGCCCTGCTGGGTGCACTCGGCGGCGCTGGCGCACTACCTGGCACAGGTGGTGGTACGGATGGTGGCACTGGCAACATTGGTTTGATCACACAAGTTCAAGGCATCTTGGGTGACGTCACGAATGACACCCCACTAGTGGCCGTATCTGAACTGGTAGACACGCTGCTGGATCCACAGTCTGGCGCTCTGGAGCCCTTAACAGCCGTTCTGGAAGACCTCACCAACGTATCGGGTGGTCCACTTGGCCCACTGTCTGAACTGGTCGATGGCTTAATTGCTGCTGACGATGCGGCTCTGGCACCAGTAATTACTGCGCTTAACGGCGTTCTGGTTGGCCTACTCACCAATCAAGACCCCGCTGAAATTGCAGCCGCCCTGCAGGGTTTGGCAGGCGGTCTGAGCGCGGGCGGTGGTAGCAATCCGCTGGCTGGCTTAATCCCTTCGGCAGGTGGCGGCACCGGTGGTGGAACCAGCGATGGCGTTATCTCCGGCGTGCAAGACACTGTTGATAACTTGCTGGGCAACACGCCGCTCGCACCAGTTCAAGACTTGGTGAATATGCTGGTTGATCCTAATGCAGGCGCGCTCGCACCACTGACAGGCGTACTTAATGAAGTCACCTCCAGCGGTGAAGCACTTGGCCAGCTCAATGATCTGGTCGATGCACTAGTTGCTGAAGATGATGCTGCGTTAGCACCGGTGATTGACACCTTAAATGGGATCCTCAGTGGTGGCGCTGGTACAGGCACAGGCGGCGGCGCAGTTCCAGGCCTAGACGCACTTAACCAAATCCCTGTTGTTGGCCCCGTACTCGGTGGTCTGCTCGGTGGCTTGTTGGGCGGCATCACAGGTGGCCTCCCCATCTAACCGATTGCTCCGGTGACACCTAAAACCCGCGAACTCGTATCGCGGGTTTTTTTATGGCTAGGTCAGCGTAAACTCCAGTCAAACTTTCACGATGACCGAGTCTACGCATGCGCATCACCCTCAGACAGCTCGATGTTTTCTCTGCCGTGGCCCGCGAGGGTAGCGTGACCAAAGCGGCGCAATGGCTGAGCCTGACGCAGAGCGCGACCAGCATGGCGCTGGCCGATTTAGAGGCGCAACTCAACGCTAAAGTGTTTGATCGTCTGGGGCGTCGATTACAGCTCAATGACCTCGGTCATCGCCTGCTACCGTTGGCACAGGAAACGGTCGCGCGTGCTCAAGAAATTGAAGATATCGCCTCGGGCAATCGTCCGGGTCAGGGTCGTTTGCGCATCGGTGCCAGCCTGACCATTGGCAACTACCTGATGCCTCAATGCATCGGCAACTACCTGCAAACCTACCCAGAGTCGGAAATCGCTCTTGAAGTCGGCAATACCCGTCATGTCATTGAATCTGTTCGTCAATTCAGCTGCGATGTGGGCTTTATTGAGGGATTTTGCCATGAGCCGGACATCGAAGTGCTACCGTGGCTAGAGGATGAGTTGGTCATTTTTGCCAGTGCAAAACACCCGTTGGCTCGTAAGCCATCGCTGCGTGCTGCTGACTTTAACGACGCGCAGTGGATTTTGCGTGAGACCGGTTCAGGCACGCGAGAGGTTTTTGATAATGCGGTTGCGGGAAAACTACCCACGCTCAAGGTGCGTTTAGAGCTTAGCCATACTGAGGCCATTCGGGGGGCAGTAGAGGCAGGCATTGGCATTGCCTGCGCGTCACGATTAACGCTGAAGGAAGGGCTATCGGCAGGCACGCTGGTGGTGCTGCCCACGCCCTTCCTGAACCTAAAACGCTCGCTATTTATGCTGCGGCATCGCAACAAATATGCGACTCGCAGCCTGACTGACTTTATGGCGATGTGTCAGCAGACCTTAAGCTAGCTCCACATCGCGATCACGTACACCGAGCAGGTACAAAATGCCATCCAGCCCTAAGGTGCTGATGGCTTGTTTGGCATTGGCTTTCACCAGCGGCTTCGCCCGGAACGCAATGCCAAGGCCGGCAATCGACAACATGGGCAGGTCGTTGGCACCATCACCCACGGCAATAACTTGCTCTAGGTTCACGCCCTCACTAGCGGCGATTTCCCGCAGCAATTCTGCCTTGCGCTGGCCATCTACCACCCGCCCCACAACTCGTCCAGTGACCTTGCCGTCCTCAATTTCCAAGGCATTGGCATAAACATAATCAATGCCCAGTTTGCGTTGCAAATACTCGCCAAAATAGGTGAAACCGCCAGAGAGAATCGCCGTTTTATAGCCCAGTGCTTTTAGGGTACGCATGAGATGCTCTGCCCCTTCGGTGAGTTTGAGCGACTGCGCAATAGACTCCAAAACCGAGGCATCCAGCCCCTTCAGCAGCGCCACCCGCGCCTCAAAACTTTGGATAAAATCGAGCTCGCCCTGCATAGCACGCTCGGTAATTTCTGCCACCTGCTCACCTACGCCGGCCGCCTTGGCCAGTTCATCAATGACCTCATGCTCAATGAGTGTGGAGTCCATATCAAAACAGACTAGGCGACGATTACGGCGGAAGGCGTTGTCTTTTTGGAAGGCAATATCCACACCGAGCTCGCCCGCTAAGCGCAAGAACTCACTGCGCATGGCATCAACATTGCGCGGCTCTCCACGCACTGAGAACTCAACGCAGGCTTTGCCACGAGCATCAGTCTGTTCATCCTCTAGCGACACACGGCCCGACAAGCGCTGCAAGCCATCAATATTCAAGCCTTGCTCGGCGATGAGCTTGGTGAGTGCTGCGAGATGTTCTGCGGTAATTTTGCGGGCGAGCAGTGTCAGGATATAGCGCGCCTTTCCATGCCCCGCGACCCAATGGTGATAACTGTCGGCACTAATCGGGGTAAATCGGGCTTGCAGGCCTAAGGCATGCGCCTCAAAAAGCACGGCCCGCATCAGCAGCGCCGAGTCATTCTCCCCGCCCGTTTCAATCACTAACCCAAGGGTTAATTGATCATGAATCACCGCTTGGCTGACATCCAGAATGTTGACCTGATGCGCCGATAAGGCCTGCGTTAGCACAGCACTGATGCCCGGACGGTCTGGCCCCGCAATGGAGACGAGTAAAATTTCACGCACCGAATTCTTCTCCCTTTAACTCACACTCAAGCCGTCTACTTTTTGGAACCCACGCGGCAATTTTTGGCCACGGCGTCCACGCTCGCCTTGGTAATGCTCGAGGTCTTTTTGCGTTAAGGTCATGTGCCGGCCGCCAGCATGAACGGTTAACTTATCACCACTGCGAATGGGCAATACCTGAACCACGACTTCCTCATCGCTCGCCAGCAATGACATAAGCTTATTGCCCTTACCTTTCGCCAAGCGAGGCAGATCTTTCACGGGAAATAACAATAGCCGACCCGTATTGCTGAGCACAGCCAGCTGGTCATTCTCTGCATCGGCGATGAGTGTGGGCGACAACACGGTGGCGCCATCCGGCACATTCAGCAGTGCCTTACCATTTTTATTGCCGGCCTCTAGGTCTCCCAGCTGCGCGATAAAGCCGTAGCCGGCATTGCTGGTCAGCAGGAGCAGACGTGCGGCATCGCCCATCACCACCGCCATAAACTGCGCGCCGCTGGGCGGGCTCAATTTGGTGGTGAGGGGCTCGCCTTGGCCGCGGGCAGAAGGCAGTGTGTTGGCCGCCAGCGAATAACTACGCCCCGTCGTATCCAAGAAATGGACGAGCTGATTGCTCTTGCCTTCGGCCTTGGCCAAGTAGGCATCACCCGCCTTATAGCTCAGGCCGGCAGCATCCACATCGTGACCCTTAGCGGCGCGCACCCAACCCTTTTCTGACAGCACGACAGTGACCGGTTCGGCAGGCGTGATATCGGTATCACTGAGCGGAGCGGCGTCTTTGCGCACCACCAGCGGCGAACGACGTGCATCGCCGTACTTGGCAGCATCGGCCTGAATTTCTTTAACTAAGAGCTTTTTCAACAGCGCGTTCGAGCCCAGTACTTTCTCTAATTGCTCACGCTCTTTCGCCAACTCATCCTGCTCGCCGCGAATGCGCATCTCTTCCAATTTGGCGAGATGGCGCAGCTTAAGCTCAAGGATAGCCTCGGCCTGAATGTCGCTGAGCCCGAAGCGCAGCATGAGTTCAGACTTGGGCTCATCCTCGTAACGAATAATGCGAATGACTTCGTCGATGTTGAGGAAGGCAATCAGCAAGCCATCAAGGATGTGCAGGCGCGCGTTGACCTTATCGAGACGATGCTGCAAACGCCGGCGAACGGTCAGCGTGCGGAACTCCAGCCATTCGCCGAGCATCTCGCGCAAGCCCATGACGCGCGGGCGGCCATCGAGCGCGATCACGTTCATGTTAACGCGATAGCTGCATTCCAAATCGGTGGTGGCAAATAAATGCCCCATGAGCTGCTCAACATCGATGCGGTTAGAGCGCGGCACAATGACGAGGCGAGTCGGATTTTCGTGGTCGGACTCATCGCGCAGGTCGGCTACCCACGGGAGTTTCTTGGCCTGCATCTGGTCGGCAATCTGGGTCAGGATCTTGGCGCCGGAAACCTGGTGCGGCAGAGCGGTGACGACGATGTCGCCATCCTCGATCTCGTAGACCGCCCGCATGCGGAAGCCACCCTTGCCGGTGGCATACATCTGAATCAATTCATGACGCGGCGTGATAATTTCGGCGGCAGTGGCGAGGTCGGGGCCAGGCACAAACTCGCAGAGCTCATCTAACGAAATGCCGGGGTCGTTAAGTAACGCGATGGTGGCGTTGGCAATCTCACGCAGGTTATGCGCGGGAATATCCGTTGCCATGCCGACGGCAATGCCGGTGGTGCCATTGAGCAATAAATTCGGCAGACGAGCAGGCAGCACGCAAGGCTCTTCCAGCGTGCCGTCAAAGTTTGGCTGCCAATCCACGGTGCCCTGTTCTAGTTCGGCCAGCAGCGTGTCGGCATAGGGCGAGAGGCGCGCCTCGGTATAACGCATGGCCGCAAAGGATTTGGGATCGTCCGGCGAGCCCCAGTTGCCCTGACCATCGACCAGCGGGTAGCGGTAGCTGAACGGCTGCGCCATCAGCACCATGGCTTCGTAGCAGGCCGAGTCACCATGCGGGTGGTACTTACCCAGCACATCACCGACGGTGCGTGCCGACTTCTTATGCTTGGCCGAATTTTTCAGGCCGAGCTCACTCATGGCGTAAACGATGCGACGCTGCACCGGTTTCAGGCCGTCACCGATGTGCGGCAGGGCGCGATCCTTGATCACATACATCGAGTAATTCAGGTACGCCTGTTCGGTGTAGGTTCGCAGCGGGACGAGCTCGGTGCCGTCTACTGGAGTGGATAACATCAGATCATCGGTCACGCTCAAACCTCCACATCCGCTAGGTTGCCCTTGCTTTCCAACCAGCTTTTACGATCACCCGAGCGCTTCTTCGCCAGCAACATATCCATCATTTCGTGAGTCGCCTCGACCTCATCTAGCACCAGCTGGATGAGGCGACGCGTATCCGGCGCCATGGTGGTTTCCCGCAGCTGCAGCGGATTCATCTCACCCAGGCCCTTAAAGCGTGTTACCTGGGGCTTTCCGCGTTTGCTCTCCGCTTCCAACCTATCCATGATGCCCTGCTTCTCGCTCTCATCCAGCGCATAAAAAACCTGCTTGCCAAGATCGATACGGAAGAGTGGCGGCATCGCCACACAGACATGTCCGCCACGCACCAAGGCGGGGAAGTGCTGCACAAACAAGGCGCACAACAAGGTGGCAATGTGCAGACCGTCGGAGTCGGCATCGGCAAGAATGCAGACCTTGCCATAGCGCAAGCCGCTAAGGTCATCGGAGCCCGGGTCCACGCCTAATGCCACCGCGATATCGTGTACTTCCTGCGAGGCCAAAATTTGCGATGAGTCGACTTCCCAGGTATTCAGAATCTTGCCGCGCAGGGGCATTACCGCTTGGAATTGACGATCTCGCGCTTGCTTAGCCGAACCACCGGCCGAGTCGCCTTCGACCAGAAATAACTCACTGCGCGCAATGTCACTGCCGGAACAATCCGCCAGCTTCCCCGGCAATGCCGGTCCGGAGGTGATGCGCTTACGCGCGACTTGCTTGCTTTGCTTGAGGCGTTTTTGCGCAGAATTAATGACCAGCTGAGCCAGCTGCTCAGCAATGTCTGTGTGCTGATTTAGGTACAGCGAAAAGGCATCTTTCACCACACCCGACACGAAAGCTGCCGACTCGCGTGAAGACAAACGCTCTTTGGTCTGGCCAGCAAACTGCGGGTCCTGCATTTTCAGCGAGAGCACATAGGCACAGCGCTCCCACAGATCTTCGGGCGCGAGTTTAATGCCCCGCGGCAACAGACTGCGGAACTCACAAAATTCGCGCAACGCTTCCAGCAAACCGGTGCGCAGGCCATTCACGTGCGTGCCGCCCTGAACGGTCGGAATCAAATTAACGTAGGACTCTTGGGTTAGCTCACCGCCCTCGGGAAGCCACAGCACGGCCCAATCCACTGCCTCGTTCTTGCTTTCAAGCTTACCCAGAAACGGTTGGTCAGGTAGTCGCAGCCAATCTTGAGTCGACTCCATGAGGTAGTCTTTCAGACCGTCTTGATAGTGCCACTCCATGCGCTCGCCACTGGCTTCATCATGGAAGTGCAAATGCAGGCCGGGGCAAAGTACCGCCTTGGCACGTAAGACATGTTTAAGCTTACTCAGCGAAATTTTCGGCGAATCAAAATAACTGGCATCCGGCAAAAAGCGCACCACCGTGCCGGTCGCGCGCTTACCACACTCGCCCACCACCGCCAATTCTGTCACCTTTTCACCGCCAGCAAACGCCATACGCCAGAGCTGACCATTGCGCTTCACCGTAACTTCCAGTGACGTGGAGAGCGCGTTCACTACCGAGGCGCCAACACCGTGCAAGCCCCCGGAATATTTATAGTTTTTACCCGAGAATTTACCGCCGGCATGCAGGCGCGTGAGGATGAGTTCGATACCCGAGACGCCATGCTCCGGGTGGATATCCACAGGCATGCCACGGCCGTTGTCACTCACCTCAATAAAACCGTCTGCCGCAAGGACAACACGAACTTCATCAGCGAAGCCACCCAAGGCCTCATCCACCGAATTGTCGAGAATTTCCTGAACCAAATGGTTAGGGCGTGTGGTGTCGGTGTACATGCCCGGGCGCTTGCGCACCGGGTCTAAGCCAGACAAGACTTCGATAGAGGCGGCGGTATAGCCGGTCATTGCGCATCCTCAGGTTGCGGTTCATCAAAAATAGACAGATTACGCTGGTCCCAGTTTCGATAGTCTGGGCTCAAGCGCGGATCTCGGGGCAGACCGAAGCGTAAACAATGCTGCAGGCAGTCGCCAAGGAATTCATTCACCAACTGCTTTTCATTGACTCGCCAGCCGGATTGATGCTGGGCAGGAACTATCGCCGGAATGCGTCGTGCGGTTTGAAAGCGCAGCACATCCGCCATGCGTGCGTCGTGAAACAGGCGCACCTCCATGTCGAGCTCAGGGCACCACGGCAAAGTCGGTGTCATCTGCGCTAATCGCCACGTTTCGGTATAACGCGTGCGCTCTACACGCTGCAGTTGCAACACAGGCTGCACGCTGATGAGCTCACTCGCCAGCATGACGTCTTGTCTATCACCCCACGCAAACTCCAGGGGCGAGACAGCGCCTAAGCGATCCCCCACACCCGCGCCACGCAACAGCTTTTGCAGACGCGCATAGTTGAATTCGTAGAGTGCATGCATACCCGCCAGATCGACGGTGTAGCGCGGCGTTAAGGCGTTCAACGCGACCACTTCGACACGATATGCGCCTTATTCAAAGCCAACCATTGCAGCGCCAACATGCACGGCGCGTTATTGATGCGGCCACTACTGACCAGCTGTAACGCCTGCTTCAGACCCAGCACGATGACACGAATATTTTCGCCCTCTTCGGCAAGGCCATGAACGCCGCCGGCACGAGACAAATCGGCTGGCGCCACGAATAAGGTAAAGCGCTCATTTGAGCCGCCCGCACTGGGCATGAACTCAAAGACTTTCTCGAGATCCGTAATGACCACACCGGCTTCTTCTAACGTCTCTCGGCGAGCCACCGCTTCAAGCGCTTCGCCTGGCTCGACTAGACCTGCAACCACTTCATATTGCCAAGGATGCTGATCGTCGATAGCGCCTACTCGAAACTGCTCTATCAGCAGCACATCGTCGGTTTTTACGTCATAGATGAGGACACCAACGGCCGGCGGACGCAAGAACATCTCGCGCGTGATTTCGCGGCCCATGGAGCCATCAAAATGCCGATGCTGTAGCCAAAATTTGTCGACGCGATAGAAACCCTGAAACAGGGTTTCCCGACGGTTAATCACGACATCATTTCGGCCCAGCTCATTGCTGCTCATGGTCAGACCACCTTATAGATTTCGGCACCCTGCTCGCGGAACTCCGCCGACTTCTCGGCCATGCCCTTTTCGGCTTCGGCGAGCGCTGCAGCATCCTCCAGCCCGGCGGCGTAATCGCGCACGTCCTGGGTAATCTTCATGGAGCAGAACTTCGGGCCGCACATCGAGCAGAAATGCGCGACCTTGTGTGCCTCTTTCGGCAAGGTTTCATCGTGATATTCACGCGCAGTGTCCGGGTCCAGCGCCAGGTTGAACTGGTCGTCCCAACGGAACTCGAAGCGCGCCTTGCTTAGCGCGTTGTCACGGATTTGCGCGCCGGGATGCCCTTTCGCCAAGTCGGCAGCGTGGGCAGCAATCTTGTAGGTAATGATGCCGTCCTTCACGTCTTTCTTGTTGGGCAGGCCAAGATGCTCCTTCGGCGTCACATAGCAAAGCATGGCACAGCCGAACCAGCCGATCATGGCAGCACCGATGCCGGAGGTGATGTGGTCATAGCCCGGTGCGATGTCGGTGGTCAGCGGGCCTAGCGTGTAGAACGGCGCTTCGTCGCAGCATTCGAGCTGCTTCTCCATGTTTTCTTTGATGAGGTGCATGGGCACATGCCCAGGACCCTCAATCATGGTCTGCACATCGTGCTTCCAGGCAATTTTGGTCAGCTCGCCAAGCGCTTCCAGCTCGCCGAACTGCGCGGCATCGTTGGCATCGGCAATCGAGCCGGGGCGCAGGCCGTCACCCAGCGAGAACGACACATCGTAGGCCTTCATGATGTCGCAGATGTCTTCGAAATGCGTGTACAGGAAGTTCTCTTTGTGATGCGCCAGGCACCACTTGGCCATGATCGAGCCACCGCGCGAGACGATGCCGGTCATGCGCTTGGCCGTCAGCGGCACATGGCGCAGCAGCACGCCGGCGTGGATGGTGAAGTAGTCCACGCCCTGCTCGGCCTGCTCGATCAGCGTGTCGCGGAACAGCTCCCAGGTCAGGTCTTCGGCGACGCCGCCGACCTTCTCCAGCGCCTGATACACTGGCACCGTGCCGATCGGCACCGGCGAGTTGCGGATGATCCACTCGCGCGTCTCGTGGATGTTCTTGCCGGTGGACAGATCCATGACCGTGTCGCCGCCCCAGCGGATGGCCCAAGTCATCTTCTCGACTTCTTCGTCGATCGACGAGCCCAGCGCCGAGTTGCCGATATTGGCGTTGATCTTCACCAAGAAGTTACGGCCGATGATCATCGGCTCCAGCTCGGTGTGATTGATGTTGGCCGGGATGATGGCGCGACCGCGGGCGATCTCGTCACGAACAAACTCAGGCGTGATGATCTTCGGAATCGATGCCCCGAAACTCTGGCCCGGATGCTGATGATTGAGCAAGCCAGCGTCTGCCAGATGCTCACGGCGCATGGTCTCGCGAATCGCCACATATTCCATTTCCGGCGTGATGATGCCTTTGCGCGCATAGTGCATCTGCGTGACATTGGCACCGGCCTTGGCACGGCGCGGCTGACGAATGTGACCGAAACGCAGGTGCGCGGTGGCAATGTCCTTCTCGCGTTGCAAACCGAACACCGAGCTGACGCCGCTGAGCAAATCGACATCGCCCCGCTCATCGATCCAGTTAGCTCGCACTGACGGTAAACCCTGGCGAATATCAATCTTCACCGCCGGATCGGTATAGGCGCCGGAGGTGTCATACACGATGACCGGCGCATTCTTTTCGCCGCCCATGTTGGTGGGGGTGTCCGCCAGCGAAATCTCGCGCTGCGGCACCCGAATATCGGGGCGCGACCCCGTGACATACACCTTGCGCGAGTTGGGCAAGGGAGCTATAGCAGCAGCATCGACCTGAGCGGAGCTGCTCAGGAAGGCATTTTCGGGCGAATTCATGTGAGTTTCCTGTTCGGGCAACGAGGCCGCCGCAGTCAGCGCCGATGGGGCGAATTTCGGGGCAGCAAGATCAGCCATGCACTATATAGCGGGGGGTTAAGGGCGACAACTCAAGCAGCACTGACAAATGGCGAACAAGGCCATCGCTTGCAGTTAGCGAAGACTCAGCTTAGGCTCGCAGCATTCAACATACTCACGAGTATCTCGCATGCGTTTGCGCTACCTGACTATCACCGCCCTCGCGCTGACCTTATTTGCCGTACCCTATACGCAAGCCAACACACTGGACTTGCTGGCAACGCTGCGCCTAGCGGATCAAAACGATCCGAACTTAGCCGCCATTCGCGCGAGCGCACGTGCAGCAGAGCAAGGGCCTGCCATTGCGCGCGCCAGTCTTTTACCGCAGTTAATGGCGAACGGAAGCATCGGTGATACGACCCTAAAGCAAGACTCGCCAAACAGTATGGGTGGCATCACACCCACCCGTACTGATTACCGCAGCACGCAATGGAGCGTGAAGCTTTCGCAGCCTCTGTTTAATTGGAGCAGCTGGCATCAATTCAGTGCCGCGAAGTTACAACTTTCGCAAGCGCAAAGTGACGCGCTCGATAAAACGCAGAATCTATTCTTAGCGGTCTCAGAAGCGTATTTCGATGTGCTCCGCGCCGATGACAACTTAACGCTGGCCATCGCCCAAGAAGCGGCCCTCAACCGTCAACGCGACCAAGCCGAGGCACGCTTTAAAGTCGGTCTAATTGCACGAGCGGATGTGATGGAGGCTGAAGCCCAACGCGACAGCGCCACCGCACAACGACTGACGGCTGAAATTGGTTTGAGCAATGCTCGCGAAAAACTCAATGCCGCCGTCGGTCGAGACATTGGCAAGCTCGCGCGCTTACGCGAGGACCTGCCATTGGATGCGCCCGTCCCGGATGACGCCGAAGCATGGGCAAAACTGGCACGTGAGCGCAATCCCGGACTCATTGCTGCTCGCCTGCAAAGCCAGGCAGCGCTGGCTGCACGTCAAGCTCAACGTGGCGGCTATCTTCCACAAGTAGGCCTCTTCGCGAGCCGCAGTGTCCGCGAAAATACGGATGTCAGCGGTGCGAATCAATCCATTACCTTTAATGCGGGAGAAACGGATGTCGTTGGAATTGAGGCACAGTGGGAGCTTTTTGCCAGCGGACGAACCCGCGCCTTAGTTCAACAAGCGACGGATAATGCTGAAGCCAGCAAACAGTCCGCCTTAGCCCGCGAGCACCAGATTGTGACGGCTGCTCGAACCAGCTATCTCACGCTTAAAGTGGATAGCGCGCGCCTGCAAGCCAGGCAACGTGCACAGGCCTCTGCACAACAGGCCTACACCGCCACCAAAGCGGGCTACGACGTGGGCACACGTAACATCGTGGACTTGTTACTGGCTGAAACGAATGTGTACCTCGCCAAACGTGACTACGCGAATGCACGCTACGACTACGTTATTAACAGCCTGCGCTTGCAAGCCGCTGCGGGCATGTTAAGTGAAGAGAACGTGGCTAAGGTCAATAGCTGGCTTATGCCTTAACGGGTCTTCAGATGAGCGGAAGCAGTTTGCCCAGCGCGACGGCGACCGCGGTCTCAACGCGTAAGATTCGCGCGCCTAGCGACACAGGCTTTAATCCTGCAGCCTGGAGCAGAGCGACCTCATAAGGAATAAAGCCGCCTTCTGGGCCGATAGCCACCAGTTGCGGCCGGCCCACATGCGTCGGGCACTCACTGGCATCTACCGGATGCGCCAACCAGCCTTCGCGCCCCAGCAGCAAGTCGGGCAAGTCATCTTCCACAAACGGCTTAAAACGCTTGGCCAGCGTTATTTTAGGCAAGACCGTATCGCGCGCCTGCTCCAAGCCCAGCAGGAGTTGCTCATGAATGGCGGCCTCGCTTAACCACGGGCTTTGCCAAAAACTTTTCTCCACCCGATAGCTGTTGATGAGCACGACATGCTCTACGCCAAGGGTAGTGACCATTTGCAGAATACGCTTAAGCATTTTCGGTCGTGGTAAGGCCAGGACCAGAATAACAGGCTGCTTAGGTGGAGGAGACTCACTGAGCATCACACGCATGCATAGCCGCTGCGGGCTCAGCTCTGTGATCTCACCGTAGCCCATCAAACCATTAAGCTCGCCCACGCGCAAAGACTCACCCACCGTGGCTTGATGCACCGCCAAAACATGTGTCAAGCGTCGCCCCGTCAGCACCACTTCGTGGTCTGAAACAAAATCATCGGGCACTAAAAGAATGAGATTCATGGGCGCAATAACAGCGGCGTCAACACCGCCATCTGCCGTGATACAGCCCCCCGATTTGCGTCCAAGACGGCTTGTCCGGCCGACACTTGTTCCTGTCGCACATCCGCATGTGTCAACAATCGCGCCAGCGCGTTAGCCAACTCAGTGGCGTCATGCACGGTCTGTAATGCCCCTGCAGCACGCAGCTCGGCATTGATGGTCGCGAAGTTAACGTCATGCGGTCCAGTCAATGCGGGCACGCCTAAGGCGAGGGGTTCCAAGACATTATGGCCGCCGCTAGGCACCATTGACCCCCCCACAAAGGCCGCCTGAGCGAGCGCCAAATAACTCAGCAACTCGCCCATGCTGTCACCCAGCCAAACGGACGTGCTCGGCAAAATGGGCTCATCTCGGCTGCGCCGCGCACTGCACTGACCAGCCGCCTGAATTTGCTGAGCCACTGCATCAAAACGCTCGGGATGACGCGGCACCAAAATCAGTAAAGCCGTGGGCAATTGCTGGCGCAGCTGGGCGTGAGCCGCCAGCATCAAAGCATCCTCACCCGCATGCGTACTCGCTGCCACCCAAATGGGCCGATCCTGCAATCCGGGCTGCGCTCGCCACGTCTGCGCTAACGCAACCTGGGCCGGCGTGATGGATAAATCAAATTTCAAACTGCCCGTCACCACCACACGCTCGTCAGGCATGCCCAGCGCCCGAAAGCGTTCAGCAGTCGCGGCATCTTGCGCAGCAATAACGGAGATGGCCGTGAGCAGCTCACGCGTCAGCGCCCCCGCCTTGCGATAGCCGCGCGCCGAACGCTCAGACAATCGCGCATTGGCCAACAGCACTGGCAGTCGCTGCGCTTTCGCCGCCGTCAAGGTGTTGGGCCAGAGCTCCGTTTCCATCACCACCAAGGCGCAGGGATGCCAATGCCGCAGAAAGCGTGCGACGGCACCAGGGTAATCGTAAGGGGCGTAGACATGGTGGACAGCATCGCCCCAAATGGCGCGTACACGCTCGGAGCCGGTCGGGGTCATGGAGGTGATGAGCAACGGCAGATCGGGGTCAAGCTGACGAATGGCCGCAATCAGCGGTTGCGCCGCCAAGGTCTCACCCACCGACACGGCATGAATCCAAAGCGGCTGACGGACAGGCCTAGCCTGCAGTGTATAGCCCATGCGCTCGCGCCAGCGAAGACGGTACTGGGGCGACTGGCGTCCGCGCAGCCAAAGCCTCAGCCAAATCAGCGGAAACACCAAGCGCAAAATCAATGTGTAAAGCCAGCGCGGCACAGAGCGCTCCCGGACAGAAAGACTGGAGGCCAGCATTGTAGCCGCTTACACTTGCCACCGTTACAGGCACCCGACCAAGGACCCTCATGTCTCGCATCACCCGCGTTAACGACGGCTTTCAATCCGCCTGGCTGCACCCACGCTACTGGCTGACCTGGCTGCTGGTGGCTTTTGCCTACGTCATGGGCTGGCTGCCATGGGCACTGCAGTATCGCCTCGGTAAAGGCTTAGGCTGGTTGGCCTTTCATTTAGTGACCATGCGAGTTAACGACACCCGTATTAATCTGAAGCTTTGCTTCCCAGCACTGAGTGAGGCGGAGCGCGAAGCCATGGTGCGCGATGTCTTCCGTCAGGGTGGCATCGGCGTTTTCGAAACCGCGGCAGCTTGGATGAAGCCCACTGAGTATCATCGCCGCCGCATCGCCGTCGAGGGCTTACAGCATGTCCTCGATGCTCAGGCGCAAGGGCGGGGGGTCATCATTTTGGGGGCGCACTACAGCGGCCTAGACCTCAACGGCACGGCGGCCTCGTTGTTTTTCCCGCTGCACGCGGTCTATCGCCCACAAAACAACCCCGTACTCGATTTCTTTATTCGCCATTGCCGTGGCAAAACCTATGCAGGCCAGATTGATCACGCCGACATGCGCACCCTGTTTAAATGTTTGAAAGCAGGTGAAGTCGTTTGGACCTCGGTGGATCAAGACTTTGGCTTAAAACAAGGCGTGATGGCGCCCTTCTTTGGCCACCCCGCCGCCACCCTGATCGCTACCTCGCGTATGGCCCGCGTGAATAACTCCCCCGTAATTTTTGTGCACTTCATGCGCAATGCAGACAACCAAACCTACACCATGACCTTCACACCGCCACTGGAAAACTATCCCAGTGGCGATGACGTCACAGATGCCACGCGCCTGAATACGGAGCTTGAGTCGCTGATACGCCGAGCGCCCACGCAGTACATGTGGTTTCATCGGCGATTCAAGAGTCGGCCAGCCGGTGAGGCTTCTCCTTACATTAAGAAAAAACGGAAACGCTAATTTATGAACATTCTAGTAACCGGCGGTGCCGGATTTATCGGCTCTGCCGTGGTTCGCGAACTCATTCAGCATACTGATCATCACGTGATCAACGTGGATTGCCTGACCTATGCCGGCAATCTTGATTCGCTGACAGCCGTGACGAACCACCCACGCTATGCCTTTGCTCAGGTAAATATCTGCGACCGCGCCGCGCTCGATCGGGTCTTTGCAGAACACACGCCGGATGTCGTCATGCATCTCGCAGCGGAATCACACGTGGATCGCTCGATTGATGGTCCAGGCGACTTTATCCAGACCAATATTCACGGCACCTACACCCTGCTAGAAGCTTCACGGAGTTACTGGACGGAACTGCCCGAGGAACGCAAAGCAGCATTTCGCTTCCACCACATCAGCACCGATGAAGTCTATGGCGACCTGCACGGCACCGATGATCTCTTTCTTGAGACCACGCCCTACGCACCCAGCTCGCCCTACTCCGCCAGCAAAGCGGCCAGCGATCATCTGGTACGAGCCTGGCAACGCACTTATGGCCTGCCCACGCTGATCACCAATTGCTCGAACAACTACGGGCCATACCATTTCCCGGAAAAGCTTATTCCTCACATGATTTTGAATGCGCTGAGCGGCAAGCCGCTGCCGGTTTACGGGAATGGCCAGCAGGTTCGCGACTGGCTTTATGTAGAAGACCATGCGCGGGCGCTGGTACTGGTGGCCACGCAGGGCGTTATCGGCGAGACCTATAATATTGGCGGCCACAATGAGCAGAAGAACCTGCATGTGGTGCAAACGCTGTGTGCGCTGCTGGAAGAACTGGCTGCGGACAAAAAGCCGGCAGGCGTGAGCACATTTGCTGACCTCATCACCTTCGTAAAAGACCGCCCTGGCCATGACGCACGCTACGCCATTGATGCCTCGAAGATCGAGCGCGAGCTAGGCTGGACACCGCAAGAGACCTTCGACAGTGGTTTGCGCAAGACCGTACAGTGGTATTTGAGCAACGAGGCTTGGTGGCAGCGCGTGCTGAGCGGGGCATATCAGCTGGAGCGGAGAGGGGCTTGATAAATTGAAGCATCATGAGCCGCAAGACTGGCCAAGCTTGGAAGCAGGATACGCCGCCATGGCAGCCGATGAAATACGAGAGCAAAACGCTCGCACATGGGTTAGCGGACTCAGTCGCGAAAACTTCGCGGCCACGATGCAAGCCATTACGCCAGAAAGCCAAGCCAATGATCCGGCACTAACTCAGACTCAGATACAAACACTGGCAAATTTTTTCGCCAACACTGAGCGCCTGCCAGAGGACTTTCTGAAAGATCGTGTGGACGAACCGCCACAAGAACGAGATTGGAACTAACGCCCGCGATTTTCTTCGCGTACCCGGTCTGGCCGTGGAAGAGTGGGCACTGTAATCTCACCAGCACGCAACATGACTCAAAAAACAACAGGACCTGACATGAAAGGCATCATTCTCGCCGGCGGTTCCGGCACGCGTCTGCACCCCATTACTCGCGGTCTGTCGAAGCAGCTACTGCCGATCTACGACAAGCCCATGATCTACTACCCACTGTCGGTGCTCATGCTTGCCGGCATCCGTGATGTGCTGATCATTTCCACGCCCGACGACCTGCCCGGCTATCAGCGTCTGCTCGGCGACGGCAGCAGCTTTGGCATTTCATTAAGCTATGCCATTCAGCCCAGCCCGGACGGACTCGCTCAGGCCTTCATCATTGGGGCCGACTTCATTGGCGATGACCGTGTCTGCTTAGTACTTGGTGACAATATCTTCTATGGCCAATCGTTCGGTACCCAGCTCAAGGCAGCCGCAGAGCGCGAAACCGGCGCTACCGTATTTGGTTACCACGTTTCCGACCCCGAGCGCTTTGGCGTCGTCGAGTTCGACAACACGGGTAGAGCCATCTCCATTGAAGAAAAACCGACAAAGCCAAAATCAAATTACGCTGTGACCGGCCTGTATTTTTACGACCGCGACATCGTGGACATTGCTCGTGCCGTAAAGCCCTCAGCCCGTGGCGAATTAGAAATTACCGACGTCAACAACGCCTATCTGCAACGCGGCGACTTGCAGGTTGAGCTGTTAGGCCGTGGCTTTGCCTGGCTCGATACCGGTACACATGACTCGCTCATGGAGGCGGGCTCGTTCGTGCAGACCATCGAAAAGCGCCAAGGCCTAAAGGTGGCGTGCCTGGAAGAGATTGGTTATCGCAACGGCTGGCTGAGCAAAGAGCGCCTGCTGACCGAGGCTGAATCTCTGAAGAAAACGGCCTACGGTCAGTACCTGCTGCAAGTCGCCAACGAAGGCTGAGCCCCGATGAATGTGATTCGAACCGCCATTGCTGATGTGCTGATTCTGGAGCCAAGAGTCTTTGGCGATGCGCGCGGCTACTTTCTGGAAAGCTGGAACGCGCAGAAGTTCAACGAGGCCGTTGGCCGTGACGTCACCTTCGTGCAAGACAACCACTCTCGCTCGCGCCAGGGCGTTTTGCGCGGCCTACACTTCCAGCGTATCCAGCCGCAAGGCAAACTGGTGCGCGTGCCGCAAGGCCGTGTCTTTGATATAGCCGTGGATATCCGCCCTAAATCCCCCACCTATGGCCAGCATGTGGGCGTGGAGCTAAGTGGTGAAAACCAGCGCCAGCTCTGGATACCGCCAGGCCTAGCGCATGGCTTTCTGGTGCTGAGCGAGTCGGCGGACTTTCTCTACAAGACCACGGACTACTATCACCCGGCATCAGAGGGGACATTGCTGTGGAGTGACCCGGCGCTGAACATTCAGTGGCCGTTGCACGAGATTTCCAGTGAACTTTTGCTCACCGATAAAGATCGTCAGGGAAAGTTGCTGAGCGAACTGGATTGAAATGAATTGACAAAAAAGCTCACTGTTCTGCAAACCCTGCCCGCCCTGCATAGCGGCGGCGTCGAGCGAGGCACGCTGGAGATAGCCCGTGCGCTGGTCGCAGCGGGGCATCGCTCCATTGTGGTATCCAATGGTGGCCGATTAGTTGAGCAGCTGGAGCGCGAAGGCAGCGAGCACATCACAATGCCCGTTCACCGCAAGTCCCTGGCCAGCCTCTTCCAGATCCGACCATTCCGCAGGCTACTCGAGGAGCTGAAGCCGGATATTGTGCATGCGCGCTCTCGCATTCCTGCATGGATCGCGTGGTTGGCTCTGAGGCGAATGAACCCGGCTACGCGACCACGATTTGTGACCACCGTACATGGCATGTATTCGGTCAGCCCTTACAGCGCCATCATGACTAAGGGCGAGGTGGTCATCGCGGTATCGGAAACCGTGCGCGACTATGTCCTGACACACTACCCCGCCTGCGACCCCGCACGTATCAAGCTCATTTACCGGGGTGTCGATCCCGCCGAATTTCCATTCCAATATCAACCCTCGGCGACCTGGCTCGCACAATGGCAACAAGACTACCCGCAGCTGGCCGGGAAGCAGGTACTGGCACTCCCCGGCCGCATCACACGCCTGAAAGGCCACGAGACATTCCTCACGCTCGTGTCGGCATTGCGAGCCCGAGGCCTGCCAGTACACGGCCTGATCGTAGGGGGTGTTGAAGAGAAAAAGCGCGCCTATCTGACCGAGCTGAAAGCGCGTGTGGCAGACATGGGGCTCGCTGATGACATCAGCTTTACCGGCCTGCGTAGTGACATCCGCGAGGTATTCAGCCAATGCCAGCTCGTGCTGTCACTCTCCACGCAGCCAGAAACCTTTGGCCGTACCGTGCTGGAAGCACTCAGCCTGGGAACCCCCGTCGTGGCATGGGATCAAGGTGGCGTGGGGGAGATTTTGCGCGCTTGCCACCCGCAGGGCATGGTGAATACCAATGACACAGCGGCTCTGGAAATCGCGGTCAAGGCAACACTGGCCGAAGGGCCGCGCACAACGCCAATCAAGGACTTCAGATTGGCTGAGATGTGCTCGGAGACACTGAAGACTTATACCGAGCTAGCACCAAGCACCACTTGTTGAGCATCGTTTGAGCCATGGAGAAGGCCATCTGTGAAGCTGATCTCAGCGCTTAAAAAAAATGACCTCGTTGAACATCCTCGTGGCGGATTGTCATTTGGCGTAATACCAGAAATTCCGCACTTAAAGCTTCCTGAGGGGAATATTTATCTGCGTCGAGGAGCGCACGACGCAGTCAAGATAGAGGCTTCGGTGTTGAGCACATATGGGCTGCACACGAGCATGAACTCAAGAACAAGGGCTTCAGGATCATAGAAGATGTTGCCAGTTACATAGCACACATCATTCAGCCTGGAACGCCCGTCTACTTTGAGGCTCAGCAGCCGCAGAAGAGGAATACACGCGGAGGGGTGCTCAGAAGCAGCTTTGGCTTGGTCATTGTTGAAGCCAGGCATGAGCGCACTGGGTTCGGCTATTTCGTTGTCACTGCCTATTCAAAGCGAAGTGCTAAAGGCACCTTGGTCTGCGTGACAACGTAAAAAGGGCACCAATAATGGTGCCCTTTCAGGATATACAGAGGGGTAGTCGAAGCATTTCCTTAGCACTTGGGGTCGGAAATCGATCAAATACTTGAACGCCACTACCACAGAGAGCGCCAGTTCTCTGCTGCCAGCCAACGCAGGGGGCTATTACTGGAAGCCATGCCTGCTAAACGCTCGATTGCAGTCCTCGTACATATTTAAGCTTATTGCTCAAAAAACGCAACGACACCTCTTTCTGATCACAAACGCCATAGCGGCAAGCCTGCCGTCGCAAATGCAGTTCGGTCAAACACAGACTTGATGTCAATCACCGGCGTGCCCACGCCAAACGCGGCCACAAGCTCCGCTGGTGCCAGTGCCTTGATGCGGGCATGAGCAACGGCCACCACAACCGCATCAACTCTCGGCACGGCGTGCCAGTCGGCCACCATCGTTACGCCGTACTCTTCATGCGCTTCATGCGCATCTGCGACCGGGTCCCAGATCACTACCTTGAGACCATGCTCTTGCAGCTCATGCACAATATCGATGACTTTGCTGTTGCGAATATCGGCACAGTTTTCCTTGAAGGTCAGGCCCATCACCAACACGGTAGCGCCAGCGCGCAGGCGATCAGCCTTGAGCATTTCACGCACGGTTTGCTGCGCCAGATACGAACCCATGCGGTCGTTAATACGGCGGCCAGCCAGAATGACCTCCGGGTTATAACCCAGCGTCTGGGTCTTGTGCGTCAGGTAATACGGGTCCACACCAATGCAATGGCCGCCGACCAGACCGGGGCGGAATGGCAGGAAGTTCCACTTGGTGCCTGCCGCCTCAAGAACCTCTAGGGTATCGATGCCCATGAGATTGAAGATCACCGCCAGCTCATTGACCAGCGCAATGTTGACATCGCGCTGAGTGTTTTCGATGACCTTGGCCGCTTCCGCGACACGGATCGACGAAGCGCGATAAACACCGGGCTCAACCACGGCCTCATAGAGTGCTGCAACGCGATCCAGTGATTCGGCATCGTCAGCGGCCACAATTTTGATGATGGTTTCCAGGCGATGAGTCTTGTCACCCGGGTTAATGCGCTCAGGTGAGTAACCCAGCTTGAAATCCACACCACGACGCTTACCAGACAAGCGCTCAAGGATAGGCGCACAGACATCATCGGTAACGCCGGGGTACACCGTAGATTCGTAAATCACAATAGCACCGGGCTTGATATGCGGCGCAATGGTTTCTGTGGCGCGGATGACAGGCGTCAGGTCAGGCTGCTTGGCATTATCGATGGGGGTGGGCACGGCAATGATCAGGAAGTCGGCAGCGGCCAGATCACTGCCCTGCGAAGTCACTTTGAGCTGTGTGGCGGCTTGAAAGGCCGAAGGCTCCATTTCACCGGTAGGATCATAGCCCTCGCTATATGCCTTGAGCTTGGCCTCGCTGATGTCAAAACCGATGGTCGGCATGACGCGACCGAAGGCCAGGGCAAGCGGAAGACCAACATAGCCGAGGCCGATGATGGCGACGGTTTTTGTATCGAGAAATAGAGATGCCAACTGGATTTCCTCTCATCAAATAGCGGTAGCCTAACACGCCCCTGTCTGCCGGAAAGCGGTTGGAAAAGACTGAATTGAGAGATTCTACCTCGCTTGTTCTTGATACATAATGAGAGTCCGACAGAAACACTATGGATGGCATCGCCCCTTACAATGGAAGTACTTAGACCAACTCCTGCTGGCGCACACAATTGCATCGTCACCACTCAGGACTCCAAAAATATTCGCCTTGAAGCGGCTCGGGGAATCGCAGCTTTTATTGTGTTTATCGGCCATTTCATCGCTGCATTTATGCCAGCACTGGTAGGCCAAGCGCCACCATCTCACGATGGTGAGTCTTTTGTCGGATCCGTTTATTTTGTACTTTTCAATGGCCAAGCCGCAGTAATGTTTTTCTTCGTATTGTCTGGCTACGTTTTAAGCGTCGGCGCTCTAAGAGCAAAAAACACAAGGCCACTTTTGTTAGGTGGGATCAGAAGATGGCCAAGACTAATACCAGTCGCTCTGATCAGCATACTATTTTCATTCTTTTTATATAAATCGGACCTATATTTCTATAGCCAAGCGCGAGAGCTCACGCACTCAGAGTGGCATTCCAACTGGAATCTCTCTTATTTTTCACCAAGCCTTTTAATGGCCTTGAAGCAGGGTGCATTTGATGT
>NZ_JBXMRC010000017.1:0-73546 GCF_057084925.1 Perlucidibaca sp.
ATGATCCTGTCCATGCTGTTCAAGGCCACGCCGGCCGAGCTGCGCCTGATCATGATCGACCCGAAGATGCTGGAGCTGTCGGTTTACGACAAGATTCCTCATCTGCTGACGCCGGTCGTGACCGACATGAAGGATGCCGCCAATGCGCTGCGCTGGTGTGTGGCCGAGATGGAGCGCCGCTACAAGCTGATGTCCAAGCTCGGCGTGCGCAACCTCGACGGCTACAACAAGAAGGTGGCCGATGCTATCGCGGCCGGCGAGCCGATCAAGGATCCGCTGTGGAAGCCGGGCGAGAATGTCTTCGAGGAAGAAGCATCAGAACTGGGCAAGCTGCCGTTTGTGGTGGTTATCATCGACGAATTTGCCGATATGATCATGATTGTGGGCAAGAAGGTTGAAGAGCTGATTGCCCGTATTGCGCAGAAGGCGCGTGCGGCCGGTATCCATTTGATTTTGGCCACGCAGCGCCCGTCGGTGGATGTCATCACTGGCCTGATCAAGGCCAATGTGCCCACGCGTATCGCTTTCCAGGTGTCGTCGCGCATTGACTCGCGCACCATCCTCGATCAGGGCGGTGCGGAAATGCTGCTGGGCCATGGTGACATGCTCTTCCTGCCGCCGGGCACCAGCCTGACGGAGCGAGTTCATGGTGCCTTTGTCAGCGACGATGAGGTCCACCGCGTTTGTGGTGATTGGCGCGCTCGTGGCGAGCCTGACTACATCGACGAGATTCTCGAAGGCAGCCTGGAAGTCACGGATGGCGGCGGCGGTAAGGGTGGTTTTGGTGGTTTCGATGATGTTGGCGGCGATCCCGAGCAGGATGCGCTCTACGACGAAGCGGTGGCTTTTGTGCTGGAAACGCGACGACCGTCGATTTCCTTTGTGCAGCGCAAGTTCAAGATCGGCTACAACCGGGCGGCGCGCCTGGTGGAAGCGATGGAGAATGCCGGCGTGGTGTCTGCCATGCAGACCAACGGCCAGCGTGAAGTCGTGGTACCCCGACGCGAATAACGCGTTAACTAGAGATCACGACATGTATATGCAACGCAAGATTTTATCGGCACTGACATTCGGCTTGGGATTGTGGCTGACACCTGTGCCAGCACTCGCAGATGCAGGCACTGACCTCGCAGCTAAGTTAAAGGCTATCCGCAGTTTAGATGCTGATTTCACGCAGACAACACAGGCCACACAAGGCAAGCCGGAGAGCGTCGTTCTGGGCCATATCCAAGCCCAGAAGCCGGGCTTTTTCCGTTGGGAAGTGCGCCGGCCTTACTCGCAAATTTTGGTTTCCGATGGCCGTGAGCTGAAAATTTTTGACCCCGATTTGCAGCAAATGACCATTCGGCCGGTAAGCCAAGAGCTGAGTCAAACGCCTGCACTGCTGTTTACGGGCAATGCGGCGGCACTGCAAAAACAGTTCATCATTCGCGCAAAGAAAAATGGTGGGAGTGTGATTTACACGCTTACGCCCAAGGCCAAAGATACCCTCTTTGCTAACCTCAGCCTGCAATTTAAAGGCAATGATCCTTTAATGATGACTCTGCGCGATAGCCTAGGCCAACAAACCCAGATCGAGTTTTTCCGGGTCAAGCGCAACACTGCGATTCCTGCCTCCGCGTTTAAGTTCACCCCGCCGGCTGGCACAGACATTATTCGTGAATAAGGCCATGAGCTCAGCCTATCAACCGCTGGCCGCACGTTTGCGGCCACAAAGTCTGGCTGAGTATGTTGGGCAGACGCATGTCTTAGCGCCGGGCTGTCCATTGCGCGAGGCCTTAGAAAGCGGCCATCTGCACTCCATGATTCTCTGGGGGCCACCTGGGGTGGGGAAAACCACCCTGGCGCGCTTGATGAGTAGTGCTTGCGATGCCCGTTTTATTGCCGTTTCTGCCGTGTTATCTGGCGTAAAAGAGATTCGTGCAGCCATTGAAGAGGCTCAGTTCTATCGTCAAAGCGGCCAACGTACGGTGCTATTTGTCGATGAAGTGCATCGCTTCAATAAATCCCAGCAAGATGCCTTTTTGCCCTTTGTGGAAGATGGCACGCTGATCTTTATCGGTGCGACCACCGAAAATCCTTCGTTTGAGTTGAATAAAGCGTTGCTGTCGCGAGCCCGCGTCTATGTACTTCGCTCGCTGTCACTGGAGGAGTTGCTGAAACTTCTGAAGCAAGCCTGTCAGGATGCTCGCGGTTTGGGGGAGCGTTCGCTGCGTTTTACCGATATTGAGCTTCAGGCCTTGGCACATGCTGCTGACGGTGATGCCCGTCGCGCGCTAAATCTGTTGGAAATTGCAGCCGATCTGGCCGAAGCCTCTGGAGGCCAATTAGACGAAGCCAGCTTAAGCGAGGTACTACAAGGCTCGCTGCGTCGCTTCGACAAAGGTGGTGATGACTTCTACGACCAGATATCGGCCTTACATAAATCGG
Organism: Perlucidibaca sp.; assembly: GCF_057084925.1. Classification (NCBI taxonomy): domain Bacteria; kingdom Pseudomonadati; phylum Pseudomonadota; class Gammaproteobacteria; order Pseudomonadales; family Perlucidibacaceae; genus Perlucidibaca; species Perlucidibaca sp. The sequence goes on from NZ_JBXMRC010000017.1 coordinate 2,431, forward strand.
TACGTGGCTCCGATCCGGATGCCGCGCTGTATTGGCTGAGCCGTATGCTCGACGGTGGTGCTGACCCCTACTACTTGGCACGACGCATCATTCGTATGGCGTGGGAAGATATTGGTCTGGCCGACCCCCGCGCCATGCAAATTGCCAATGATGCCGCCCAAACCTATGAGCGCTTAGGCAAGCCTGAAGGGGAGTTAGCGCTGGGGCAAGCCGTGATTTATCTCGCTGTGGCAGCCAAGAGCAATGCTGGCTACAACGCTTACAACCGCGCTCGCGCGTATGTGCAACAAGATAGCAGTCGGGAAGTGCCTGTTCATCTGCGCAATGCCCCAACCCAACTCATGAAGGAACTCGGGCATGGCCATGCGTATCGTTACGCGCATGATGAGCCACATGCTTATGCCGCGGGCGAGACCTATCTGCCGGAAGGTATGACACCACCTCATTGGTATCAGCCCGTGCCCCGAGGCTTGGAGATTAAAATCGCGGATAAGCTGGGCTTTCTGCGCCAGCTCGATGAAGCGGCTAAAAGCACTAAAGGGAAGGGGAGCTAGCGCCCCCGTCCTGCAAAGAGCACTTACGCAGTCCGCTTCGCTGCCTGCGCTCTAGCCTGATGCAGTTTCTTATAGCTCTCTATGAGTCGTAGGTGCCGATCCAGGCCCTCGAGCTTCATGCTGGTGGGGGTTAGGCCGAAGAAACGCACAACGCCATCGACGGAACCAATTGCCGCATCCATACGTTCCTCGCCAAACATTCGGCGGAAGTTCGGCTCGAAATCCGTTAACTTCATGTCTTTCGCGAGATGTACTTCAAGCACGGCGTTAACGGCCTGATAAAATAAGCCTCGATCGACCGTGTTGTTATTGAATTGCAGGTAGTTTTCCACCAGCTCCTTGGCCTCTTCGTGCTGCTGTAAGGCGAGATGAATCAGCAGCTTTAGTTCCAGAATGGAGAGCTGGCCCCACACCGTGTTGTCGTCAAACTCAATACCGATGAGCGTACTAATTTCAGTGTAGTCGTCCTGCTCGCTTTCTTCTAAGCGCTCAAGGAGTAGGGTCAGCGCGTCATCCTCTAAGCGATGCACATTCAGAATGTCTTCACGGAAGCGCAGGGCTTTGTTGGTGTTGTCCCACACCAAATCCTCCACCGGATAAATCTCTGAATAGCCAGGGACCAGAATTCGGCAGGCTTTTGCGCCAATGTGCTCATAGACGGCCATATAAGCTTCTTTGCCCATCTTTTTCAGAATGCCAAAGAGGGTAGCCGCTTCCGTTGCCGAAGCATTCTGGCCTTGAGCTGAAAAATCCCACTCAACAAACTTGAAATCGGCACGCGAACTGAAGAAACGCCAAGACACGAGGCCACTGGAGTCAATAAAGTGCTCAACAAAGTTGTTCGGCTCGGTGACAGCCTCACTGCTAAAGGTAGGTTGTGGTAAGTCGTTCAAGCCTTCAAAGCTACGGCCCTGCAGCAGCTCGGTAAGGCTGCGCTCGAGTGCCACCTCAAATCGTGGGTGAGCACCAAAAGAGGCAAATACGCCGCCTGTTCGAGGGTTCATGAGGCAGACACACATGACCGGGAACTCACCGCCCAGCGAGGCGTCTTTCACTAACACGGGATAGCCCTGAGCTTCCAGACCTTGAATGCCCGCAAGAATTCCCGGGAACTTGGCCAAGACCTCTTGAGGAACATCGGGAAGGGTGAATTCGCCTTCCAGAATTTCGCGTTTAACGGCGCGCTCGAAAATCTCTGACAAACACTGCACTTGAGCCTCTGCCAGCGTGTTACCGGCACTCATACCATTGCTTAAATAGAGGTTTTCAATGAGATTAGAGGGAAAATAAATCACTTCACCATCAGACTGGCGCACAAACGGTAGCGAGCAAATGCCCCGAGCGGTGTTGCCAGAGTTAGTGTCGTAAAGATGTGTGCCCAAGAGTTCGTCGTCTGGGTTGTAAATGGCGAGGCAATATTCATCCAGAATCTCAGCCGGTAGCGCGCCATCTGCTCCGGGCTTAAACCAGCGCTCTTCAGGGTAGTGAACAAAGTCGGCCTGAGCGATATCTTCTCCCCAGAATTGATCGTTGTAGAAGAAATTGCAGTTTAGCCGCTCAATAAATTCGCCTAAGGCCGAAGCTAACGCACTCTCTTTTGTTGCCCCTTTGCCATTGGTGAAACACAGAGGAGAGTGGGCATCGCGAATATGCAATGACCACACATGGGGCACAATATTGCGCCAAGAGGCGATCTCAATTTTCATGCCCAAGTCCGCCAGTAGGCCGGACATATTGGCAATGGTTTGTTCCAGGGGCAGATCTTTGCCGACGATATAGGTGGCTGTTTGTAACTCTGCATTGGGCATAAGCAAGGCTTGCGCATCGGAGTCCAGGCTATCCACAACCTCAATGACGAATTCGGGGCCAGCTTGAACCACTTTTTTAACCGTACAGCGCTCAATGGAGCGCAGAATGCCTTGGCGATCTTTTTCAGATAAATCTGCCGGCAGCTCCACTTGGATTTTAAAGATTTGGTTGTAGCGGTTTTCCGGATCAACAATGTTGTTCTGAGACAGTCGAATATTCTGAGTAGGAATGTCGCGCGTCTGGCAGTACAGCTTTACAAAGTAGGCGGCGCATAAAGCCGATGAAGCCAGGAAGTAGTCAAAAGGCCCTGGGGCGGAGCCATCGCCCTTGTAGCGAATAGGCTGGTCAGCGATTACCGTAAAGTCATCAAACTTGGCCTCTAGCCGCAGGTTGTCGAGAAAATTTACGTTGATTTCCATGCGGAGTTACCCAGTCACTAGGCCATAAAGAAGGCCGCTATTATCTGACCTTTTTCGGGCTAAGTATTGGGATTTTCAGCACGAGATGCGTGATTAGCACGCGAAGCCTGCCTGACTCTATCCACGCTTGCAGGTATCATTGAAGCCTATGACTGCAAGACTGACTTAAGGACTTCGATCCATGCTGGACCCGAAACTGCTGCGCCAAGACCTCGATACCGTAGCCGCTGCACTCGCCAAGCGTCATGTCACTTTGGACTTCGATGTGTGGCGATCGTTAGAGCAAAAGCGACGTAGCCTGCAAATGGAGGCCGAGCGCCTGCAAGCTGAGCGCAACGCTGGTTCTAAGCGTTTTGGGCAGGCCAAGCGTGCCGGGGAAAATACGGATGCACTGGCGGCCGAAATGGCGCAAGTAAATGCCGATCTGGTAGCCGCTGAACAAGCGTTAGCAGCCGTTCAGTCGGAATGGCAAGCATTAGCACTAAGCGTACCGAATTTACCCCATGACACCGTGCCAGAAGGTAAGGGCGAAGACGATAACGTGGAAGTGCGTCGCTGGGGCAAAGTGCCGGAACTGGCGTTTGCAGCTCAAGACCACGTGGCGCTGGGCGAAAAGCTGGGCATGGACTTTGAGCGCGCAACCAAACTCAGTGGCTCACGCTTCACCGTATTAAAAGGGCCGCTGGCTCGACTGCATCGTGCGTTGACCCAGTTCATGCTGGATATCCATACTCAGCAGCATGGCTACGAAGAGCTCTATGTTCCTTATCTGGTAAACACCGAGAGCCTGCAAGGCACAGGGCAGTTACCGAAGTTTGCTGAAGATTTGTTTAAAGTGCCGGGCGAGCGTGAGCTGTATTTAATTCCAACCGCTGAAGTGCCGGTCACTAACTTACATCGTGACGAAATTCTGGCCGCTGACGAGCTGCCCAAGCGCTACACGGCACACACACCGTGTTTCCGTAGCGAAGCTGGCTCGTATGGTCGTGACACGCGCGGCATGATTCGTCAGCACCAATTCGAAAAAGTTGAGCTTGTACAGTTTGTACGCCCGGAGGATTCGGATGCGGCACTGGAAGCCTTAACCGGCCATGCCGAAGTCATCTTGCAAAAACTAGAGCTGCCATATCGCGCCATGTTGCTGTGTGGCGGAGACATGGGTTTTTCCGCCTGCAAAACCTACGATCTGGAAGTCTGGTTGCCAGGGCAGGGCAAGTATCGCGAAATCTCCTCTTGCTCGAACATGGGCAGCTTCCAAGCGCGCCGTTTGCAAGCACGCTATCGCAACCCGGAAACGGGAAAGCCAGAACTGTTACATACGCTGAATGGCTCAGGTCTGGCAGTAGGCCGCACATTGGTGGCCATTCTCGAAAACTATCAGCAAGCTGATGGTTCTGTTCGCATTCCAACGGTGCTGCAAGGCTATCTCGGTGGTCAAACCCTACTCACGCCAACGGCGTAAGGACGCATCATGGATACGTTGCCGCTGGGCTTTCGTCTCAAGGGTCAGCCCTGTCTGGTAGTTGGTGGCGGAGACATTGCCCTGCGCAAGGTGTCGCTCCTACTTCGCGCCGGAGGCATAGTCACCTTAGTCGCACCCGAGGTGTTACCTGCACTGCGTGCACAAGTTGAAGCGGCGGGTGGGGCGGTACATCTGCGCCCGTATGCCAGCGATGATATTGCTGATCAGACTTTGGTGATCTCCGCTACAGATGATGAAGCCTTGAATGCAGCGGTGTCTCAGGCCTGTCAGGCGCGGCGTATTCCGGTCAATGTGGTGGACTCGCCCGCGCTTTGCACTGTGATTTTCCCCGCTATTGTGGATCGCTCACCGTTGCTTATTGGCATCTCCAGTAATGGTGTTTCGCCGGTGCTGGCACGCATACTTCGCGGCAAAATTGAGTCGATGATTCCCGCCGCTTATGGCCGCTTAGCGCAGCTGCTCGGTGAGTTTCGCACCCTCGCTAAACAAACATTTCCCGATACCTCTTCGCGTCGTGCCTTCTGGGAGGCACAGCTTGAAGGCCCCATGCCTGATCTGGTGTTCAGTGGCCGTGATGACGAAGCACGCAGCCATTTGCAGCAGGCGTTTGCCGCACCGCAGAAGCAACAAGCCGGAGAGGTCTATTTGGTGGGTGCCGGACCAGGCGATCCGGACCTGCTGACGTTTAAAGCCCTGCGCTTAATGCAACAAGCCGATGTCATTGTGTATGACCGGCTCGTATCGGCCCCTATTCTCGATCTGTGCCGTCGTGATGCCGACCGCATTTATGTCGGTAAGGCGAGGGCAGAGCACGCCGTACCTCAGGAGGGCATTAATGCCTTGCTGGTGCGTCTGGCTCAGGAAGGAAAGCGTGTTTGCCGCCTTAAAGGTGGCGACCCGTTTATTTTTGGACGCGGTGGTGAAGAAATTGAAGAGCTGGCTGCGGCTGGTATCAGTTTTCAGGTTGTTCCTGGCATTACCGCCGCTAGTGGTTGTGCGGCATACGCGGGCATCCCGCTCACCCATCGTAACTATGCGCAGTCGGTACGTTTTGTCACCGGGCATCTCAAGGATGGCACGCCGGATCTGCCGTGGGCGGAGCTGGTGCATCCGAATCAGACCTTGGTGCTCTACATGGGTTTGGTCAGCCTTGGCCCTATTCGCGAGCAATTGCTGGCTCATGGCCTAGCGCCTAATACGCCAGTGGCGATGATCTCGAAAGGCACCACCCCCCAGCAGCAAGTCATTACCGGCACGTTAGTAAACATCGTTGAAAAGCTAGCAGGCCAACCGCTACCAGCGCCCACCCTTATAATTGTGGGTGAGGTGGTGCAGCTGCGCGATCAGCTCAACTGGTTCAGTCCAGCACCTGTAACTCACGAGCGCGACTAAACACATAACGCAACTTCTCGTATTCAAACGGTGAGTTCATTTGCCCATAGCGAAACTCAGTGACTTCTCGTTCGTTGACAATTTTTAACGCGCTGATTTCACGGTGCTCGTTACTGGTTTCAGGAACATTCAGAAAGTTAATACTCTCACTAACGGTGAAATCAACCGCTCTGCCACCGGCATCGCGCGCATTTGACGGGCCAAGGACGGGCAAAATCAGATACGGGCCTTGATTTACTCCATAAAATCCCAGTGTTTGACCAAAGTCTTCAATCTCTTGTTGCATGCCGAGTTTGGCTGCTGGGTCCCACAGGCCTGCAAGCCCTACGGTGGTGTTGATGAGCAGTCGTCCACCCGTCTTCAGAGAGCGCTTGCCTTTGAGTTGCAGCACACTGTTGGTGAGGTGGCTAACATCACTCAGATTGCTGAAGATGTTCGTCACGCCCTGACGTACTAAGCTTGGCACAAAGAAGCGATAGCCATTCACCACGGGCAATAAAACGCGCTCATCTACCCGTTGATTGAAGTGATACAGCCGTCGATTAGCCGACTCCCAAGGGTCTTGAACATCCAATAGCTCGAGAGTCGCTTGATTAAAAACGACCGCGCCCTCTGCTTGGCGCAGGAATTTGAGTGAGGCTAACGGCTGCTTAAAGCCTTCATCGTCATTACCTTCAGCATGCACAGTTGCCGTTAGAGATGTCAGCAGGAGTGTCAGAATTAACGTCTTATTCATGGAAGAACTCCAGCATATCAGCGACGTTGATTCGGAAATTCAGATTCCCTAAGTGCCCCCCGTGGGGATACACGGTGAGCCGTTGAGCAAAGGTTTTACGCAGAAAAGTTAAGTCGCCACGCTCCAAAATGAGGTCGTCCGCGTTGGTCATCACGCCAATTTTCGAGCTGCTCTGGAGGTAGTCAGTCAGTGCATACAGACTAGAATCATTAATCAGTTGATCCAAATCACGGCCTTCAAAACGTTGGCGCCAGAAGGGAAGTAACTGTTGATTGATATAGCAGGTGAAATTGCAACGCAGGGAAGCCTGAAAGTAGGGTGTTAAAGAGCTGGTTTCAGTAATAACACTATCGAGCGGAACGATACTGCCACGCCGATTCACCAGGTCCGTGGTGAACACGATATCCGCCGCGGAAAACCGGAACGTCGTGCCAATTAACATGGCCAGCTCTTCATTACTAAGGCTTTGCGATGACTGCTGGAAGTCATAGAGCATGGCGGCATCGAGCTGAATATGGCCTTTAGCGCGGAAATACGTCGCTAACTTAGTGAAGATGAGCTCGAAGAAGGTTTGATCGTCATTTACGCCCTTAACATTTGTCTGCACCAGCTTATCCAGATTGCTCACAGAGGTTGCCAGATTGACTGGCGGGTTAATCATCAGCACGCGCTTGAAGTTAAAGCTTTTCTTTTCTTCATCCAGGCGACTGACAAAGGCCGCATTCAAACCACCTAAGCTATATCCCAGTAAGTGATATTCGGTGACTTTAAGCTGGTTTTGCTGCGCTTTAACGGCATTCATCACGTTATACAGATCGCTAGCATCTTCCGGGCTGTAGCCGGGTGTGGCGTAGCGGGAGGCACCAGCCATAAAGTCGTAACTGGTCGGCGAAGACAGCTGCACGACGTGAAAGCCATCGCGATAAAAGACTTTCTTAAGGAAATCCATGGTGCTGCTGGCGTAGTTTGAGCCAGTGCCCGCGATGAGAAAAATCAGTGGGGCTGGGCCAGGTTGACGCGCAATCCGATATTTCAGCTTTTTAACGGCCCAAAAGTTGTCGGGCAACGTGAATTCACGCTCCGGCCTGAGATTCAACTCATAGTCGTCTTGATCAATGTTGCGATTGGACGGCAAGTCTGCCGGTTGCAATACGGCTGGGGTTGTTGCAATGGTGGCTTCGAAGGGATTTGTTAGTGGGTAGTTATAGCTATTGGCATCGATGCTTTTAGCGTGGCCCACGAGGCTGAAACTACAAACAGTAAGTGTCAGTATGGAAAGGAGGTGTCGATAGTGCTTAACGTGCATTGGGCTTCCGAGAGTCGATTCAAGTCATTGAATGAGTAGAGTCACTCTAACGCAGATAACCCTGCGGGCGCTGACTTATAAATTCAATTTAACATAATATAAATTATACGAAGATAAGTATGGCGCCGAAAATGTCTAACTTTCGCTACTATGCGCTATCAGATGAAGCCCACATGACGGCCAGGAATCAGAATGCGACATTCACGTGCAAGCCTGCGGTTTATTCTCATCACCGTTTTTGTCGATATGCTGGGTATTGGGTTGATGCTACCGGTATTGCCGTCCTTGGTTGGCGAATTGGCTGGCTCTCCGGACCTTCAGTCGTATTGGTACGGCGCCTTGATGGTGACTTTTGGCATCACTCAGTTCTTAGCCATGCCGTTACTCGGTGCGCTGAGTGACCGTTTTGGTCGACGTCCCGTGTTGTTGCTATCCATTTTCGGTCTTGGCTCAGCGTATCTCATTTCAGCCACCACAGACTCGCTGCTCATACTGCTGCTATCCCGCGTTCTTAGCGGCGCTACGAGTGCCAGCTTTACCGTTGCTAATGCCTATGTCGCCGACATCACGACGCCAGCCGAGCGCAGCATAGGCTTTGGCGCCATTGGTGCGGCTTTTGGCTTAGGTTTTATTGTGGGTCCAGCGCTCGGCGGTATTTTAGCCAGTGACGATCTCAGGCTGCCCTTTTGGATTGCCTCAGCCATGGCGTTGCTAAATGGCCTCTATGGTTGGTTTGTGCTGCCGGAGTCGTTGTCGGTTGAGCGCCGTCGTCCGCTTAAGCTAAGCCAAGCCAATCCCTTTGGCGCACTGAAGCATCTTAAAGGATTACAAGGGGTTGGCTTACTTATCGTAGTTTACTCTTTAATACTTCTGGCCCAATGGATCCTGCAAACAACGTGGGTGCTGTACACGAGCTTTCGTTTTCAATGGCAGCCAGCAGATAACGGCTTGGCCCTGTGCCTGGTCGGCTTAATGGCGGTTTTGGCTCAAGGCGTGTTTATGGGCTCATTACTGCAGCGCTTTGGCGAACAAAAATTGGCCATGATGGCGATGACTTCTGCGATGTTGGCCTCGATAGGCTATGGCCTGATCGATCAAAGCTGGATGCTTTACCTGTTAATTACAGCCAATATTTTGTCGTTTACGGCGTCTCCAGCACTACAAGGCATTATCTCGAAAGCGGCACATGAGTCTGAGCAAGGCCTAACTCAAGGTGCGTTAAATTCTATTGCTAGCTTAATGACCGTGATTGCACCTTTAATCGGCACGCCATTGCTTGGCATGGTGTCTACGTTGCCTGCAGATGACTGGCGCTTAGGTTCTACGTTCTTTGTAAGCGCAGGCTTGCAGTTTATGGCGATTTTACTGGCACGCCGTCATTTTCGTGCGGCCCCCTCTTTTGCTTAGTGTACAATCCGCCGCATGAAAGAGATCTTCACGCCAGCACTGCCCTGCCCTTGCCCGGGTCTCGATGTGCTTTATGCTGATCGCGACTGCGTAGTTTTAATCAAGCCCTCCGGCATACACAGTGTTCCAGGCGTTGGTGAAGACAAGCAAGACAGTATCTTGACCCGCCTGCAAGCCTTTGATCCCAGCATCCATGCTGTCCACCGCCTTGATCGTGACACCTCTGGCGTGATGGTATTTGGTCGGCACAAAGAGGCCATTAGTCACTTAGGCAAGCAATTTCAAGCACGTACCGTAGATAAGCGCTATACCGCTTTAGTGGCAGGCATACTGCAAGACGACGCGGGTGAAATTGAATTAGCGATGCGCTATGCCCCGGAAATCAAACCCCGCCAAGTCGTGGACCCACAGTTAGGTAAGCCGGCTCGAACGCTGTGGCAGGTCATTCAGCGTTTTTCGACGACGACATTGGTCGCCTTAGAACCCTATACAGGGCGAACGCATCAGTTGCGTGTGCATTTACAGGCCATTGGCCATCCGATTCTGGGAGATAGCCTGTACGCCCCGGCAAACTGGCAACAAGCCAGCCCACGACTGTGCTTACATGCAAATGAATTGGCGTTCGATCACCCCAGTACTGGCCAGCGCATGTGCTATTCGTCGGCCGAAAATTTCTCATCCATTTTATCTTGAATACACGCTAATCCCATGAAAAATAACACTCCTGCCCTAGGGCAGCGCTGGATATCTGACGCAGAACCTGAACTTGGACTCGGCGTTGTTATGGAGGCGGATGCCCGCGCCATGACTGTGTTGTTCCCGCGCAGCGAAGAGACTCGTGTTTATGCCCGAGCCAATGCGCCACTCACCCGCATTCAATTCAGTGCGGGCGATAAAGTTGAAGATGCCGAAGGTGGGCATTGGGTTGTGCAAAGTGTGCAAGCGCGCCATGGGCTTTTTTGTTATGGCGTCGTTAATGAGGCCGGGAGCACCAAGGACTTAATGGAAACCCGTTTGTCTGCCGATTTACGTTTGTCACGACCACGTGAACGACTATTGGCAGCGCAGGTGGATGGAAAGCAATGGTTCCAGCTGCGTTTGAATGCTATTCGTGAGCAGCAAAAGCTCTCGCAACATCCCGCACGAGGTTTGCTGGGCGCCCGAATTGGCCTCATTCCTCACCAACTCTCGGTTGCCCAAACGGTTGCTCAGCGCCTGAGTCCGCGTGTGTTATTGGCCGATGAAGTGGGCTTGGGGAAAACCATTGAAGCAGGCTTGATTTTGCATGCTCAGATTCAGCAAGGGCGAGCCTCGCGGGTATTGATCTTGCTGCCCGACAGCTTGGTTCATCAGTGGTTAGTGGAGATGCGTCGTCGCTTTAACCTGGCCTTTAGCCTGTTTGACTTAGAACGCTGCGCTAGCCTCATTGAAGACGGCGATAACCCGTTCCTAAGTGAGCAAATGGTGATTGCACCGCTGTCTTTGCTGACCGATCACCCGCATTTGCTGACCTCCGCCTTAGATGCCCCTTGGGATGTGTTAGTGGTGGATGAGGCGCATCATCTGGCTTGGTCGCCAGAAGACCCCAGCATTGAATATGAAGTGGTTTCACTGCTTTCAGCCCGTGTACCGGGTTTATTGCTACTAACGGCCACTCCCGAGCAATTGGGCGTGGAAAGTCATTATGCTCGCCTGCACTTACTGGATCCGGCGCGCTATCCATCGCTGGATGCATTCTTGGATGAACACGATAGCTGGCGCGACACTCGCGATCTGGCCGATGCGCTGTTATCGGGCAAAGTCTCCGCAGAAACCCAAAAACATTTACACCACCTGTTGTCTGACCTGAGTTTCGATCTCAGCACCAACGAAGGTCGTGAGCTGGCTTTAAATGCACTTTTGGACCGCCATGGCTTAGGTCGTGTGTTGTTTAGAAATACACGTGCCGCCGTGGGTGGCTTCCCCGAGCGTGTCAGCCACTTAGTTAGTCTGCCCGTGCCAGAAAGCTTCGCACCTTGGGTGAATAAAGGCGCAATTTGGCCGGAAACCCGTGTGGATGAAGACACTTGGCTTGCGGATGATCCCCGCCTGCCGTGGCTTGCGGCATGGCTGAAGTCACATAAGCGCGATAAATGCTTGCTCATCACCCGTACTGCACCTATTGCTGAGGCCTTAGAGAATTGGCTGCGTCTGCGTGAAGGCATTCGCACTGCTGTGTTCCATGAGGGCATGAATCTGCTGGAGCGCGACCGAGCTGCTGCTTACTTTGCTGAGCCCGAAATGGGCGCACAAATTCTTCTGTGCTCGGAAATTGGTTCTGAGGGGCGCAACTTCCAGTTTGCCCACCATCTGGTGCTTTTTGACTTACCCGACAACCCGGATCAGCTCGAACAACGCATCGGTCGCCTTGATCGTATTGGGCAAACACAGACTATCCAGCTTCATGTGCCCTACTTAGCGGGCTCTGCTCAAGCCCGCTTGTTGCGCTGGTATCAGGAAGCTCTAGCGGTATTTTCACGCTGCTCGCCCACAGCGCCCACCGTCCATGAACACTATTTAGATGAGTTAAAGCCGCTGCTGAAGCCATCTGCTCCAGAAGCCGACCTCGATGAGCTAATTGAAAAGGCCGTTGCCCTCAGAGAAACATTGGAAGACGAGTTGGCAGAAGGCCGCGATCGTTTGCTTGAACTGCAATCCTGTCGTCGTGACTTGGCAGATCCCCTCGCCGCTGCCCTTGCTGCTCAGGATAGCGATACGCGCCTCGATGAGTTTATGTTGTCTGCTTGGGAAGCGTTTGGCGTGCATGTCGAAGATCACGGGTCTCCACGCACCTGGATTTTACAACCTGGCGAGCACCAGCTCATTGATGCCTTCCCTGGGCTCGATCCAGATGGCATGACCGTCTGTGCCGATCGTGCCACCGCATTAGCGCATGAAGATTGGCAATACCTGACGTGGGAACATCCCATGGTGCATGGTGTCTTGGAGTGGATGCAGACAGCCCCCCAAGGCAGTGTGCAAGTCGCCGTTTTGCGTAATAAGTCCATTAAGCCCGGTACGCTGTTGCTGGAAGCCTGGTATCAGGCCACCGCACAGGCGCCAAAGGGCTTAGCCTTGGACCGCGTTCTGCCATCCGAACCCTTGCGCCTACTGATCGACAATAAGGGGCGCAACCTAGCCCCACAGGTTAATGCCGCATCACTGGCCCGACAGCTTGACGTACCGGAAAACAAACTGGCGCGTACGGTGATTAAAGCGCATCGCGATGATGCCGAGTTACTACTTAAGGGGGCTGAAACAGAGGCTCAATCTCAAGCAGCACAATGTTTGATTACCGCGCAGGCGGCTTGGCAGGCATTGGAAGGTGGCGAATTACAACGTCTCCAAGCCCTACAAAAGGTAAACCCATCGGTTCGTGCTAGCGAAGTGCAGGCTCAGCAACAGCGCGTTGCCGAGGGTTTGGCGGCATTAGAGCGACTGCAAATGTCGCTCTATGCTGTCCGATTAATCATTGCGGCATAACTAAAACGAAGTGCCGGCGCTTAGAAATGACCGATAACAAAGGTTGCGCCGGCACTCGTTACAACCAATTCTTGCCGACCGTCTGCGTTGTCTCTTGCCGTCCCCCACTCGACGAGTTGGTAGTAGGCATTACGGCCAATCAGGGCATGTAAGCGATCTCGAATTTGCACGCAGGGATGTGGCTCATCCTCATGATATTCCAGCCAAATAGGATGCTCCTCTCCGGCGACAACCACATCACCTGTTTGTGTGGTCAGCTGCAAAAAAAGTGAACCGTCTCGCTCAATGCGCTCGACCAAGGTAATGAGAAAAGGCGCATCTTCAACGCGAATTCGGACTTTCTCTACCGGCGTGACTAAGTAATACGCATCATCGTCTTCACGGCGCATGACCGAGCTGAATAGCTTCACCAGCGCAGGACGGCCAATCGGCGTGCCCATATAAAACCACTGGCCGTTGCGCTTAATCTCCATATCAATGTCGCCACAAAACTCTGGGTTCCAGAGATGAATAGGCGGTAATTTCTTCTCTCCGCCCTCAGTTTGGATGAGTCGGGCGATTTGCATGGGATCACTGCGTAGGGAGGGTTTCTTGTCTTCGCCTGTCATATTCATGTTCTCACGGGTTCGGGGCGGCCTTGACGGAGGTCTGTCCAAGAAAAACCGGACATTTTGTGCGGTAAATCATTGGCCTGTAGCAAACACCCCTTTTATACTATGCCGGTTAACTTAAGCGAGCCTGCAAACGGTTTGCAGTTCATTTTCCCGTGAATTCGGGTGCCTTGAAGGAGTACATCGTGGAAAGAGAAGCGATGGAGTTTGATGTTGTCATCGTCGGTGGTGGTCCTGCAGGTCTGTCAGCCGCCATCCGTTTGCGTCAGCTGAGCATTGAAAGCGGTCACGAAGTGTCTGTTTGTGTGGTTGAAAAAGGCTCTGAGTTTGGCGCACACATTCTCTCTGGTGCGGTGTTTGAAGCTCGCGCTATGGAAGAACTCTTTCCCAATTGGAAAGAAGAAGGTGCTCCACTCAATGTGCCTGTGAAAGGCGATGAAGTGTATTTTCTGACCAGCCAAACCGGCGCCATTAAAACGCCCGATTGGATTATTCCTAAGCCTATGCATAACCAAGGCAACTACATCATTAGCCTCGGCAATGTGGTGCGTTGGTTGGCCACCAAGGCAGAAGAGCTCGAAGTCATGCTCTTCCCTGGCTTCGCCGCTTCAGAAGTGCTGTACAACGAAGACGGCAGCGTGCGTGGCGTAGCAACTGGCGATATGGGTGTTTCCCGTACTGGTGAGCACAAGCACTCGTACACGCCAGGTTACGAACTGCATGCCAAATACACGTTATTTGCTGAAGGCTGCCGCGGTCATCTCGGCAAAATGCTGATCAGTCACTTCGAGCTCGATAAAGATTCCGATCCGCAGCACTACGGTATTGGCATCAAAGAGCTCTGGGAAATTGACCCGGCTAAGCATCAAGAAGGTCTGGTTATGCATGGCGCAGGTTGGCCACTCACCGAAACCGGCTCGACGGGTGGCTGGTGGATGTACCACGCTGAAAACAATCAGGTCACCGTAGGTTTAATTACCGACCTCTCCTATCACAACCCCTACCTGTCGCCGTTCGACGAGATGCAGCGCCTCAAGCACAACCCAGTGCTGAAGCAGTATCTGGAAGGTGGGAAGCGCATTTCCTATGGCGCTCGCGCTGTCGTCAAGGGCGGTCTCAACTCGCTGCCCAAGCTGACCTTCCCGGGTGGCCTGCTGATCGGTGACGACGCCGGCTTCCTGAACTTCTCCAAGATCAAGGGCAGCCACACCGCCATGAAGTCGGGCATGCTCGCCGCCGAAGGTGTTTTCGACGCACTCAAGGCCGGCCGTAGCGGTGGCGATGAAGTCGTTGAATACGCTGACAAGTTTGAAGCGTCCTGGCTGTACGAAGAGCTGTACAAGGCGCGCAACTTTGGCGCCGCCATGCATCGCATGGGGACCTTCATGGGTGCGGCTTACAACTTCGTGGAGCAGAATCTGTTTGACGGCAAGCTGCCGTTCAACATCCACGACACCACTCCTGACTACAAGACGCTCGATCTGGCTTCGTTCCACACGCCAATCGACTATCCGAAGCCGGATGGCAAGATCAGCTTCGACAAACTGTCGTCGGTGTTTATCTCCAACACCAACCACGAAGAAGATCAGCCGATCCACCTGACCTTGAAAGATGCCAGCATTCCGCTGACCAAGAACCTCAAGCTCTATGCGGAACCGGCTCAGCGCTACTGCCCGGCAGGCGTCTACGAAATTGTGGAAGCCGCTGGCGAGAAGCGTTTCCAGATCAATGCGCAGAACTGCGTTCACTGCAAAACATGTGATATCAAAGACCCAGCCCAGAATATTAATTGGGTGGTTCCTGAAGGTGGTGGTGGTCCAAACTACCCCAACATGTAAAAAAAACGGCCTTCGGGCCGTTTTTTTTACTCTGAAAGACGCTTAAACGCTGAGTCTTAGCCGGACTTGATTCGTGTTAGTGGCCGTATCACGCGTAATTTGTGCTTCCAAAACGCGAATACCTTGGCTGCGACATTGTTGGAAAAAAGTCATCACACTGGCTAGCTTCACGTTTTTCATAGCCAGTCGCACCCCTGCAGGATCTGACTCCATACGCTCTAAAGCTAAACCAGCATTGCTGGCCAAGAGCTGCACTCGTTGCGGTAACGCCGACGCAGCAACGGTAGAGACGCTTCCAGTGCCCGACATACTTGGGATATGTTGACGGAGGTCACTCAAGAGTTGGGACGCCTGCTGAAACTCCTTTTCAGCAGCTTCTTGGGCACGCTGTGCCGGGATCAAGAGACCGCCCACTAATATCGCGGGGACCATCACGAGTGTCAGTAGAGTCAATACACGTCGGTCCGACGCTGAGCGTGACAACCACGCATTTTGAAGTGCTTGGCGTTGTGCAATAAACATTATTGGCCTCCCGCGCTAACGCTTAACTGCAACTTTGCTTTCGCAATACCGGCTTCGAAGCGGGAGTTATCCACTTGTGTGCTGATACCAGCGGCGGTGAGCTGTGCGGACCATTGACTGATATCAGACAAGGCCGGGGCAATGACATCTACCCGCGTGAACGCTGCATCTTGGTATTCCAACTTAACAATCTGACTGCCCGCATTCGGGGCGGTCTGCGCCAACAGTTGCAAAAACTGTGTTGGATCTACGGCACTCGCTTGCGCTTTTTTGGCCTTAAATTGACGCGCCAGATTGACGATTCGGCGATCTTCAGGGAAGGCTGATCGGTATAGCGCCTCTGACTCGGCTCGGGCAGCGACGGTTTGCTGCTGAATGCGATGTGTCTCAAGGCGAGTAAGCCCAATCTGCAGAATGACGGCGAAAACCCCTAAAGCAGCCACCCATCGCCAGCGAGTCTGATTAGGGGAAGCTGTTTTCTGCGCCAACTCACCCATTAGCCAATTCTGCGGATGTTGTAACCAGTAACGACTGTTTTGCGTCTTCAACACATCAGTCCAATCCTGCCAAGGAGCGGCAGCGGGTTGCACACGCTCCGGTAACTCCGGCAGTTCCACGCCTTGCGGATAACGCAGACGCACAAAGCCAGACAATGGCGTTCGTTGCAGCTGAGCTTCCATCAACAGGGCGATGTCGCTTGCTTCAACAACAGCCCCCTGCCCTAACTCCATTCGCCAGTAAACCGAATTCCCACCGGCAGGCAGCCATAACCAAGTGTCATGATCTTGGCCAAACAGAACGGACTCCGGAATAGCGGCACAAACATTGAGGCCATGGCTTTGCAGTTGGTCACGCCAAGACACTAACCATTGCTTATTAATGCCACGGGCTAACACATGCTGGTCATCGATACTTTCAAGTGTCCAGTGCAGACGCTCATAGTCCTCGGCCACGAAATCTTCAGCGAGTGCCACCAAGGCAGCCCCCGCTTCGCGCCGTTGGCGTGGAGAGGCTTGCACAATGACCGTGGTATCCATGCCCACGGGTGTAATTAACACCACGGGTAGATCCCGCAGCGACTCCCACTGCTGCATTAAGTCAGCATTTACCGCCCATGCCCCCAGTCGCTGCCAATGACCTTGGCGAAAGCAAACCGTTTGTATCGATTCGGATGCCGTTGCTGGCAAGCGCAAAAACAAGGTGTCCATTATTCTTCCTTATCCGACCCAGTGTTACCCATGGCTGCCGCTTCATTGTCCGGCACCCATAATGGGTTGCGTTCACTGGCGATCATTTTTAATTGCCCATCTTTGCGCGATAACAAAGACCACTGCAAGCGTTCCCGCTTGCCAAAACGAATTCGCGTATACAGCTCGAAATATTGCGAATCAACACTCAATAACTGCTGTAGGCCGGAGCGTACCTCTGGGGTAGCCGAAGCAAAAACAGGATTATCCAAAAACTGCTCCACAGACTCCCAGCCATCTGCGGGTCTGCGTTGCAGTAATTCTAGCGCATTGTTTGGCGACAAACCGGGCACCATGGCTTCCAATAATCCCGGCGACAAAAAATTCACATTTAAGGCGCGTGCGGAGGATGGCAGTACCGTCACGTAAGGTGCCAACTGGCGCAGCAAATCACTGCTAAAGCCTTTCACAAGGCGCAACTCGGAGAAAGTACTGAGGCTGCGATTGGCACAGCGATAGGCGGGGTCTTGTCGTAGATAATAATCGTCCTCGGCGCCAGAGCTGCCCGTGGGTAGGCTATCTTCGTCCAACCAGTCCACTAGGCTATCGGCGAGCTCTACGGGAAGGGCGAGCTGTTCTAGGAGCTGCTTGAAGAATCGCAAACTCACAGGGTCAACTTGATTATTTTTGATCAGGCTGTTGAGGTTGAAGCGTGCCTGAGCATCACGCACCGTGGGCGCAATGACCCCTCCTGGCACGGGGAACGCCGGAAATGGTTGAGCCCAATATTCATTGGGATGATCGGTTTTATTCCCATCATCGCTATCCGCTTTCAGAGCCGCCATGGCGAAATACTCTGCGCCACGGTCGTATTCAGCGATTTGATCTTGTTGAAACTGAGCCCCAATCTCGGCTTGCAGGCGGCTCTGCCGACCAATCATGGCAAGCACTAACGTCGTGGCTAAAGCGGCGATCAGCATCATCGTGATTAAGGCCACGCCACGCTGGCTGCGTCGTGCTTGCACGTGTTTAGGCGTGAACTTAAAGGGCGTCATAGCTAGGCAACAAAAAGACACGGCGGATTTCGCCCCAAGGCGCCACTTGCAGTTGCAAGTCCACCACCTCTGGAGCCCCCTCAGTGACCACATTTCGGTTCGACGCGTTAGCACCCGCCGTGGTCGCTGGCCATAGCGACAAGACGGGTGCACTAGGTCCAGCTTGAACGCGCCAGCGCAGCGTTAAGTCTTTAGGCCCAATAGGTGCCGCCAATGGCTTTTGCCCCGGAAGACGATCCAGCGTATTCCATGTGAGGCGCCACAGACGCTGGCCACGCATTTCATAACGGACACGCAGTAAATCACTGCGCGCCTTATCCAACGGATTGCTTAAGCCACGACGGGTGAACTCCAGCGCACCGTCTGGCTCTAAAACAAATGGTGGCAAAGCATCGCCCAACTCATCGCGAATCGGTCGATTCACCCATTGCGATAAATCTTGCGCAATCACACCTTGTAAGCGCGCTAAGGCTAGCAGTTTGGATTGGCGCTCTTGGACACGAAGGGCGGTAGCACTGGTGCTGGAAAGGAAGCTATAAGCACCCAAGCTAATGATCGCGAGAATGGCCATCGACACTAAAAGCTCGATGAGGGTAAAACCGCGTGCCGACGCTCGACGTGAAAAAACGGTCATAGCCCGGCTCCACGTTGCCGGAGAAAGCCGACTTCGGTGACCAGATCATTGCCCGCCTTCGCTGCAATAGGATCGTAGGGTGCTACGGAGATATCAAGATGGCGGACGGCCGGGCTAGGTGTAGATGACACAGATATGGTGACAAACCAATCCCTACCTGCCATCACGGCCGTGGAGTCCATGACGCCTACTTCGGGGTAGTCGCTACTGGCCTGTAGGTCTGTGAGCGTGTTTAAGGCAATCCAATGTGCCAGCAGACGATCTTCCAAAGCAGAAGCCTGACGCGTTTGATCACGGCTGCTGTTTAAAAGCGTTAGCGCAACCACACCAAAAATGGCGAGAGCGACCAGCACCTCAATCAATGTAAAACCTCTATTAGCGCGGCGCAAGGGATGCCTCACTCGCGTTGCTGTCAGGGCCATCTGATTTAAGGTTTGTGTTGCTATCGTTTAGGCGTTCCGTCTCGACCGCATCGCCTATATCGGTAAGCGTGAGTGACTCCTGAAGCCCACGAGCATCATTGCTCGCATAGAAATGAATAACTCCGGGCGTCGCCTCACCGCTAGACATCAGCAAAAAGTCGGGGAACACGCCTTTACGTTTGTTCGATGAGGCAGCGGCAGGAACGGTCTTGGCGTCTGCATCCTGCCAAACAAACGTCAACCCAGGATAGGGTTTGGTTTTAAACGCGGGTTCATCACTCATGATCTCCCAGCTACGATCTGAGGTACGAAAACGTAAAAACTGCCACGATTCAGGCAGTAGTCTGACACCCACTTCAATTTGATCGCGCTCGGCAATAATCCGCGCCAGTCCTAACTGGCCTTGCATCTGCTCACGAGCGCGTAACAGACGGCGGGCAGGATCTTCGGGGTTTAAACTCACCACCGCCACACCCATCAGCACACCGATAATAACGACCACCAACAGCACCTCGATCAGCGTAAAGCCGCGAGATGCTAGTGAGCGGTGTCGCCATGGCTTCATTCGAAGTAAATATCTGCAGCGTAGCCTTCGCCACCCTCGGCATTGTCTGCACCTAAGGAATAGAGGTCAAAGGGCTTGCCGTTGCTGCCGGGCGAAACGTATTGGATGGGGTTATCCCATGAATCAACCGGCAGTTTTTTCAGGTAACCCCCATCGGGAAATACGCGGGCATCGGGTGAACGCGTTACCAGAGCATCTAAGCCGGATTCGGTTGACGGATAGGTGTAGTTATCCAACTTATACAGCTCTAAAGCGTTGGCCACCGCGCTCAAACTGGCTTTGGTGGAGGTCACGCGCGCTTGGTCATCTTTGCCCACCACATTGGGCACAATGATGAGGGCGAGAATGCCAATAATGGCAACCACCACCATGATTTCGATGAGGGTAAAACCGCGTTGCGCGCGACGCTTTAATGACGACATGAGCTGCTCCTTAATTAACCAGATTATTCATCTGCACAATGGGCAGCATGATAGCGAGAACAATGACCAAAACGACACCTGCCATCATCAATAACATCATGGGTTCAAAGAGGCCCACCATGGTGGCAATGCTGCCCGTCAGTGATTTTTCCTGCATGACCCCGGTACGATGCAACATGTCATCAAGTTCGCCGGAGGTCTCACCACTGGCAATCATATTCACCATCATGGCGGGAAATAGCTTTGACTGGTCTAGCGCTGGTGCTAACCGTCCACCCTCGGTAACACGATCAGCAGCCTGAGACACTGCCTGGCGCATGGGAATGTTATCCACTACGTCGGCCGCAATACGAAGTGCATCGACCAGGGGCACGCCACTGCGCGTCAAAATGCCGAGGGTACTAACAAAACGAGCGGACTGGGCATCCCGTATAAGGCGACCTGCTATTGGAATACGCAATTGAAAAGCATGCCAGCGGGCTTTAAATGCCTCACCTTGAAGTAGGCGATTAAACAGAAACGCGCCTGCCAGCAGCAGCAGGCTGAGCTTGCCGATATGTGCGCGTAAGACATCGCTGGCGGCGATCAATAACTGAGTAATCAGCGGCAGCTCTTGGCCTTGATTATCGAACACCTTAACAATGTCCGGCACCACATAGGTCAGCAAACCCACCACAATGAGCAACGAAAGCACCGTAAGAATGGCTGGATAAATCAGTGCCCCCTGCACTTTTTTCCGAGTTTCGTAACGTGACTCGGTGTAATCCGCGAGACGATTTAAGACTAAATCCAAATGTCCGGAGCGTTCGCCCGCAGCCACCGTCGCGCGGTACAGCGATGGAAAGGCTTGGGGGAACTCTGCCAGACTTTGCGCAAGACTATAGCCTTCCACAACCCTGGCTCGAACGGCAGTGAGAATACGTTTGGTGGTGACTTTTTCACTTTGTTGGCCGACCGCTCTGAGCGCGTCGTCTAGCGTCAGACCCGCTTGTATCAAGGTCGCTAGTTGTCGGGTAATCATGGCTAGGTCTTGAGCGCTAAGACGGGGCTTTAAAAAATTAAACCCCGAACCGGGGTTATTGCTTTCTGAGTTGTCGGATGCGGCGGATATTTGCAGTGGCACCCAGCCTTTTTCACGTAAGAGCTGTCGCACATGACGGGCACTCTCGCCTTCTAGAACGCCCTTCTGCCGCTTACCCTGTGCATCCACACCGACATAATCAAAAACAGCCATTAATCTTCCCGAGTGACTCGCAGCACTTCATCTAAAGTCGTTACACCGGCCAGTACTTTACTCATTCCATCAGCACGAATGCTAGGGCCATGAAGTCGCGCAATGGCTTCCAGTTCCTGCTCACCACAACGCTCATGAATTTGTCGGCGCATTTCATCATTCACCGAAATCACTTCATAGATGCCCGTACGACCTTTAAAGCCACGCTGGTTGCAGCTGACGCAACCCTTGGCGCGGTAGATAGTCGGCGGCAATTGTGGATTAACACCCATCAATTCACACTCGGCATGATCTGCGGTATGGGCTTCGCGGCACTGGTTACAGAGCACGCGTACCAAGCGTTGGGCGACCACGCCAATCAGCGAAGATGACAGCAAAAACGGTTCTACACCCATATCCACTAAGCGAGTAACCGCACCAACGGCTGAGTTGGTATGCAATGTGGACAGCACTAAATGGCCCGTTAATGACGCTTGAACGGCAACATCAGCGGTTTCACGGTCACGAATTTCACCCACCATCACCACATCAGGATCTTGGCGCAAAATGGCACGCAGCCCGCGCGCAAAGGTCATATCCACTTTGGTATTGACCTGAGTCTGACCAATGCCGTCGAGTTGGTACTCAATGGGGTCTTCCACGGTCAGGATGTTGCGCGAATAGTCATTGAGCTCAGTTAATGAGGCATACAAGGACGTTGTTTTTCCGGAACCCGTGGGGCCGGTGACCAACATGATGCCGTGGGGCTTAGAAATAAGTTCCTGCAATACCACATGATCGCGGTTACTTAAGCCCAGGCTCGACAAATTTAGTCGCCCCGCTTGCTTATCGAGCAAACGCAGCACAACACGTTCGCCGGCACTGGATGGCATGGTGGACACACGAACATCGACTTCGCGGCCAGCTAACTTAACGGAAATGCGGCCATCTTGAGGCACACGCTTTTCTGCAATGTCTAAGCGCGCCATGACCTTGATACGCGACACCAATAATGGGGCTAACTCGCGACGAGGTTGAAGCACTTCGCGCAACACGCCATCGACCCGCAGGCGAACAGACAGGCGGCGCTCAAAGGTTTCAATGTGAATATCCGAGGCATTTTCGCGAACGGCCTCCTGAAGAATCGCATTGATGAGGCGAATAATCGGCGCGTCATCTTCTTGATCCATCAGGTCTTCAGTTTCTGGCACCAGATCCGCCAGCTTCTCTAAATCGATGTGATCGCCAATGCCTTCGGCCGCTTGCATGGAGTCGCCGGCATCACCCTGATAGCTTTGTGCCAGCGCTTCATTGAACTCGGTCTCATTAACTGGTCGGCAATACACAGGGCGACCCAAGAGGCGCCTCGCTTCCGCGAGCGAAGACAAGCGCCAGTCAGGGCGCGCCAGTAGGCACCAATTCTCTTCATCAATGATGCGGAGAACTAAACCGTGGCGTTTCGCAAAACTGTAAGGCAGGCGTGTTGACTGGGGCGGAACAGGCCAGGCATCGTCAAGTTCAGGCAGAGCGGCAGACATCATGAAAGGAGGCCAAGGTTGCTAGGATTCATCGCAGTCTACTGTAAGGCAGTGTGAGTCAAAAGTGGCGTTGTGTAGGCATTTCATATCTTAAAAAATGATCCTTTACACAGACCATGACAAACTTAGCCTAATTCCTGAGCAGCTAGCATTTGCTTGGTTGACGCCCTCAAATCACATGGCTATTATGCCGCCTCTCGCAAGAGAGCTCACACCTTTGGCTGGGTGGCAGAGTGGTCATGCAGCGGACTGCAACTCCGTGTACGCCGGTTCGATTCCGACCTCAGCCTCCATATGAAAAAAGCATCATTGTCGCTGATGCAATCACTCTGCCCGAGTGGTGAAACTGGTAGACACAAGAGACTTAAAATCTCTCGACTTAACGGTCGTACCGGTTCGATTCCGGTCTCGGGCACCATATCTCTACTACTATTTTCTCACTCAACAGAGATGATGGCTTACGCCACCACCCCTTTGCTTTTGAGCTGAGCAATATTTTCTGACGTTAGCCCTGCTTTTGCCAAAACCTCGTCGGTGTGCTGACCCAGGATCACGCCAGCATATTGATAGCTGGGCGGTGTCGCCGAGAACTTGAACGGCGATGCCAGTTGACGCTGACGGCCACCATCGAGTTGCGGCACATCGACCAGCATGCCACGCGCCTGCATCTGCGGATGCTCGCAGGCTTCACTGAAGCTCAGTACCGGCTCTGTGCAGGAGTCCATGGCTGCAAAAATGGCCGACCACTCCGCATACGTCTTTGTCTTCAGTTCTTGGCGAAGCGCTTGCTTTAACGCAGCTACACGTTCTGGCAACATCACTAAACCTTCGGGCGCTAACTCTGGGCGGCCAATCGCAACACAGAATTGCATAAAGAACTGGGGTTCTAATCCGCCCACAGACAAATAGCGGCCATCAGCGGTTTCATAGCAATCATAAAACGTGCCGCCATTGAGCTGGGTTGTCTCTAACGCGGGCTGATCAGCACCCATCAGTGCGCCTGGCGCTGTCAGGGCATGCAAACTAAAGGCGGCATCTGTCATCGAAATATCAATGTGTTGCCCCTCACCCGTCGCTTGCCGGTGAATAACAGCTGCCAACAAACCTATGACCGCGTGGCATGAGCCACCGGCAATATCGGCCACTTGGACTGCCATTGGCGCCGGGCCGGAGGCTTTGCGACCGTTGTAGCCAATCACCCCCGCAATCGCTAAATAGTTAAGGTCGTGGCCCGCGCGATCTTTATACGGGCCCGTTTGGCCGTAGCCCGTAATAGAGCAATAGATCACTCGCGGGTTGACGGCTTTCAGGGCTTCGTAGCCAGCACCCAATCTGTCCATTACACCCGGACGGAACTGTTCAATGACAATGTCATATTCAGCAACGAGTTGCTTAACGATCGCCAAGCCCTCGGGTTGTTTCAAGTCGATAGCAATGGAGCGCTTCGAGCGGTTCAGATAGCCATGTGCTGCCGAGGTGCCATCACTGGCATAGGGCGGCATCAGGCGAACCATGTCGGGACGGGATGGCGCTTCTACGCGCAAGACATCCGCCCCCAAGTCCGCCAGCATTAAACTGGCAAAGGGCCCCGGTAGTAATCCCGAAAAATCTAATACTTTTAACCCACTTAATGGACCTGCCATTTCATCTCCTCACGACATAACTGATCTGTGACTAATCGGTCGCGATAGTAGAGAGTTCAGCAGACATTCGCCAATGACTGATTGGCTCATCACAATTGACGCCATGCATCACTTAGCTCGGGTATTCATCGGCTCTCGGTGGCCATTTTCTTGCGCAGCAAAGTGCGCTTATCCATACTCATGACCTGTTAACCCTTAAAGGATTGTTGTCGGATGCTGGCTTTTCTTCCAGCCCCTCTGCTGGGCATCATTGTGGGTCTGTTAATTGTGGGCGCGATTACGTTCTCAGCCATCCTCATTCTGCTGGCGAGTCCGCTTAAATTAATGGGTCATTTTTGGCCGGCCTCCGCCACCCTGACACGCGGCATCCTGTCTGGTATCCAGGAAAACTGGACTGCCATGAATGCGCAAATTTTCAAGTTACTGCCCCCGATACATTGGGATGTTCGGGGAAGCAGCTCACCAAAGCGTGACCGTTGGTACTTTGTTATTGCCAATCATCAAACATGGGTCGATATTTTGGCGTCTTTCCATGTGCTTAATCGCCGCGTTCCGCCGTTGAAGTATTTTCTTAAGCAAGAACTGTTTTATGTGCCCATCATCGGCTTGGCGGTCTATGCCTTGGACTATCCGTTTATGAAGCGCTACAGCCGCGAGTTTTTGGCTAAGCATCCACAACTCCGTGGCAAGGACTTAGAAACCACCCGTAAAGCGTGTGAGAAGTATCAGCACTACCCCGTGAGTGTTCTGAACTTTCTTGAAGGCACCCGGCGAACGCCGGAGAAACATGAACAGACACAATCACCCTACCGACACCTCCTGAAACCTAAGTCAGCGGGTGCCTCTTTTGTGTTGAGTGCATTGGGCGAGCGCATGGACTGCCTGCTCGACTTAACCATTGCCTACCCGCAGGGAACCCCCAGTTTCTGGGATTTATGCTGTGGACGCGTTCGGCGGATTGTTATCGACATCGAGACACGCCCTATTCCCGCACCGTATTGTCAGGGGAAGTATGAAGAAGACCCCATTTTTAGAGACAATTTTCAGTTATGGATTGGCAGCATCTGGGAAGAGAAGGACAATAAGCTCGAACAGATTCTCAATCCTCCGCAAAACGTTTAGGAACACGATATGGCGCTCTCGCAACCCGCTACATTTGATGAAACTTGGAGTGACGAACGCGTTGCTTCTTATCTCAGTCGCAACCCGGTCGCCGGCGAAAATGCAGATTTTCATGTCTTAATGACGGCGTACAAGCATATGCGCGCAGCGGATTTTCAACGGCTATTAGTCATGTTTAAGGCCGCTGGTCGCGACGTTCAGGCACGTAATCAGCAGGGACGCTCCCTGCTGGAGATTGTCCGTGAACACCCCCAGTCGGATGCCTTTGTTAAGTTATTGAGCGACTTCTCTTGAGCCTTAGCGCTAACCATATTCTTCGCAATGGCCAGATCCAATTTGGCTATTTTGAGGACAGCGTCTTAGACGCTAACGGGCGGCATGACATCACCCCCGATGCGTTTGGAAAGCGCCGAAGCGCTTTAGATAAAGCCCTGAAATATAAGCAATTTCAATACTTCGGCGGGATGAGTCAGCGCTTTGTATTTGGCTGTGCATTGATCGACTTAGGCTATTGCAACTCAGTCTTTGCTTATCTCTTCGACACCAACACTGGTGAGTTATTCAGTCGCAGCATCAAGCGCCCTGGCCACGTTGGAATGTCACTATCCACTAGCCCTGTGGCGGGTCAGAGTGCGTTTAGCGCCGCCGACCTCACGGTACTTCAAGGCTACGAAGCAGAGCCCCGCGTTAAAACGCTCAGGCTCCAGATTGGCGATGAGCTACTCATAGACGCACGCATGCCCGAAACCGGTTTTAAACCCATGTCGCTGACCACCCGTGCGGGCTATCACGGCTGGGTTTACGCCAATAAAACCGCAGGGCTCGCCCTAACGGGTGAGCTGATCTGGCGCGGCCATCGGTATGACCTTGCTGAGCTCGGTGCGATGGGTCATCACGACTTCTCTTGCGGCTTTATGCGAAGAGAAACCTGGTGGAACTGGGCCTGTCTGTCAGGGCTAGTTCGCGATGAGTCGAATATTGAGCACACAATCGGCTTAAATATATCTACGGGCGTGAACGAGACCACGTTCAGTGAAAATTGTGTATGGATCTCTGGGCAATGCATTTCATTAGCGTCAGCAAGCTTTGAGTTTGACCCTCAAGATGTACTTCAGCCTTGGCAAGTCAGCACATTAGATGACCGCATTAATCTGACATTTACACCACTTGGTCTTCACAAAGAAAAACTTCAACTTCCTCTGCTCAAAAGTCATTTCCGACAGATCTTTGGTCGCTTTGATGGGCGTGTAGAAATAGATGGGGCGTGCTATACGGTCAGTAACTTAACAGGCTTTGTCGAAGATCAATTTGTCCGTTGGTAAATAGTGAGTAAAAAAGGCTATGTCTCAACGTCACCCAAATCACTCAACGCGGCGACTACCCGCAGGCCATCCCGATCGCGAAACGCGTCCATCGAGATCTAGCCAAGCCCCAAAGACCAGCGATTCATCGTCACCTCGCACTAACCTCAGAGTTCCACAAATTTCTATGAAACCAAAACCCGGTAGCGTGCCGCCACGTCGAAATATCGCGCAACTTTTTATGGATTATTTGCGCATTCTGTTCGACTTAAAATTCAATCAATACCTGACGGTTCAATTGCTACCCCTTCTCTATGTGGTGTTGGTCATTGGTGGTTTGGGCGTCATTGTTCAGCTTGTTGTAGATGCTTTTTCCCACAGCACCCAGCGTGGGCTGATCTATGTTTTAGCCTTTCCAGTTGCTGCCTTAGTCTGGGCCTCCGCTTGCCGGGCCACGACTGAGTTTTTGTTGGTCGTTTTTCGTATGTCCGAAGATGTGCGTACGCTGTCGCAAATCACCCCTACCGTGAAAAAGATAGATGCCATGTTCGCAGGCTCTAATTGGGTCAGCCGACTGATGCCATTTATTAAAGCCTTTCAAGACAACCCAAATGCTAGTTCACCCAAAAACACCCCAGACACCCACTGATTCTGCCTTGAGAGTAATAGCGTGAAACTTTTCTCCACCAACACCATTGCTGTTCCCAACGATTTAACCGCTTTAACTCAAGTCATTCCGGGCCAAGAAGTTGACCCGCAGGATGTGGGTTTAACGGCCCACCAACGGGATCTCATTTGGACCGCCGTTGAGAACCTATATCGCACCGGTATTTCTCCTGCTGTCACGTTTTGCCTGCGTAAAGGCGGCAAGGTCGTGCTGAACCGATCCTTGGGGCATCGTCGTGGAAATGGCCCGGAGGACTCGCCAGATACGCCCAAAGAGCTCGCGCATCCAGACACACCCATGTGCTTGTTCTCAGCCTCAAAAGTCGTGACCGCAATGCTGGTACACAAGCTCGCTGAAGATCACCAAATCGACTTACTGGCACCCGTTGCTCACTACCTGCCCGAGTTTGGCGTGAATGGTAAGCAGCACATTACTGCAGCGCATATTCTGTCCCACCGTGCGGGTTTACCCACCATCCAGGGCGATTTTGAAACCGACTTGCTCTTTGATACCCCGGCAGTCGTTAAGGTTTTGTTCGACGCTAAACCTCAATCCCGATCTGGCCATAAAGCGGCCTACCATGCCGTCACCGGTGGTTATATTTTGGGCGAACTTATCCAACGCATTAGCGGGATGGACGCTCGTCAGTACCTGCAGCAGTTAATTTCTACGCCGTTGGGAATGAAGCACTTTAATTACGGCCTAGCACCTGAGCATCGCGGAACTGAAGCCATTGGCTATGCTACGGGCTTAAAGCCTGTACTGGCTGTCGATTGGTTTTTACAGAACGCACTGGGAGGCGACTTAGATACCGTCGTGAATCTCACGAACGATCCGCGATTTATGGATGTGATTTGCCCTGCCGGCAATATTTTTGCCACCGCTGATGAAGCCTGTCGCTTCTTTGAGCTGTTGTTACGCGGTGGCGAGCTCGACGGTCAGCGCATCTTTGATCCTGTAACCGTGAAGCGCGCAACCTTAGAGGCTGGCAAGCCACAGTTTGATGGCACCCTACTCGCTCCTCTGCGTTACAGCCACGGCATGATGTTGGGTGGCAATCCCGTGGGCCTCTATGGGCCTATGACTGGCCGGGCTTTTGGGCATTTGGGGTTTTCAAACATTTTTTGCTGGGCCGACCCTGAGCGTGACATCTCGGTGTCTTTGCTGACCTCGGGTAAACCCGTGATTGGCCTGCATTTGCCCGCATTAGCCATGTTGCTCAGCACGCTTTCTTTCCAAATTAAGCGTCGTTTCTGAGTCTGAAATGTGTGCTTCACATGAGTGGAATACCCTCATTTAGTGAATTACCACTCATCGGTCAATTTACGCGGGACAACGTGTTCCGCTATAATCAACTCCGTGAACACTCATTCACTCAAACGAGACTTTTTATGACTGATTCAACCGCAAAGCCTCCCATTAATTGGCCAGGCGCGATTGTTTTACTCAGCACCCCCCTCATCGCAATGATTCTGCTGCCGTGGCATGCCTTAAACAACGAGTTTTCCAGCGCCGCATGGTGGAGCTTTTTGCTTTTAGCCGGCGCTAACGGCATGGCGATCACCGCTGGCTATCACCGCCTTTGGGCACACCGTACCTATGAAGCGCACTGGACGATCCGAATTATTTACATGATCTTCGGCACCATGGCGATTCAAAACAGCATCTTGGTATGGGCCTCTGGTCATCGTACTCACCATCGCCATATTGATGATGTTGATCACGATCCCTACTCTGCTAAGCGTGGCTTCTGGTTTTCCCACATTGGCTGGATGTTGCGTCAATACGAATCCGGTCGCGATGACTTCCGCAATGCCCCGGATCTGTTAAACGACAAGATTGTTATGTTTCAGCACAACCACTACTTGAAGCTAGTGCTGCTGACTAACATCGGTATCCCCGCGCTCATTGGCTATGCCGTTGGTGATGTTTGGGGCGTGCTATTACTGGGCGGTCTGCTGCGTCTGGTATGGAGCCATCACACGACCTTCTTTATTAATTCGCTGGCGCATATGTGGGGAACACGGCCTTACACCGATGAGAATACCGCTCGCGACAACCCCGTGCTGGCGTTACTGACTTACGGTGAGGGCTACCACAATTACCATCACATTTTTCAGTATGACTACCGTAATGGCATTCACTGGTATCAGTTTGACCCTACCAAGTGGCTCATCTTCGCCCTTTCCTGGGTCGGCTTAACGCGCAACCTCAAGCGTTGCCCGCAGTTTGCGATTGAGAAAGCCAAACTGACAATGCAGTTTAAATATGCTGAAGAGAAACTGTCGCTTCAGGCCGCTGGTCACGCCCAGCTCGAGGCGTGGAAAGCCAAGCTGGCGCAGGAGTACGAGCACTTTAACCTGGTACTAAATGACTGGAGCAAACTCCGCGAAACGTGGTTTGCTGAGAAGAAACTCGAGCTTTTACACAAGTGGGAAGAAGCCAGCTTCCGTACCCGCTTCCAAGAAATTGAGTATCGATTAAAGATGCAGCGCAAACGTTTGCGTTTACTCACCGCACAGGTACCTAGCGTCGCGTGATTCAGTTTAGTAATCGCTATATTCAGCTGCCGGACGTCTTATGGCGACGGCAGCTGCCTACCCCGCTTCGCAATCCCCGCCTACTTTCCATTAATCACCCGCTTGCAGATGCGCTGTCGATAGACGCCGATTGGCTGCTATCACCCGAAGCACTATCGGGTCTTTCTGGGCATTCCGTTTGGCCTGGCGCTGAGCCTATTGCCATGAAATACGCTGGCCATCAATTTGGCGGCTGGAATCCCGACTTAGGCGATGGACGTGGGCTCCTACTCGGCGAAATAATCGATAGCTTGGGATGCCGCCAAGACTTACACCTAAAAGGTAGCGGACCCACACCCTTCTCCCGTATGGGCGATGGACGCGCTGTTTTACGCTCGAGTATTCGAGAGTACCTGGCCGGTGAGGCTTTAAACGCACTGGGTGTGCCAACCACTCGGGCGTTGGCCTTGGTTGGCTCTGACGAGCCCGTGCAACGAGAGCGGCGCGAAACGGGAGCCACTCTGTTGCGAGTCGCTAACTCGCATATTCGCTTTGGGCATTTTGAATGGCTCTGCCATAGCCAACAGCACACTGAATTAGCAGTATTAGCAGATCATGTCATTGCAAGGCACTACCCTGAGTGCTTAGGCGCTGAAAAGCCCTATGCAGCGCTGTTTGCCGCCGTGGTTAAACGCACTGCCACGTTGATGGCAGACTGGCAGGCCGTTGGCTTTGCACATGGCGTGATGAACACCGACAACTTCTCCATCAGCGGTCAGACCTTAGATTTCGGTCCTTACGCCTTCATGGAAAACTATGACCCTGCGCTGATTTGTAATCACTCAGATCATAATGGGCGCTATGCATGGTATTTGCAGCCTTCCGTGGGCTTTTGGAACCTTAACGCCTTAGCGCAAGCCTTTACCCCCCTCGTGTCGGTCATAGACTTGCGAACCGCACTCGAACACTATGAACCCGTGCTGACACAGCACTACGACGAGCGCATGCGCGAACGCCTAGGACTTACCTCGCCCGAAGCGGAAGATAAAACGCTGGTGCAGGCGTGGTTAGACCTGTTGCGAGCAGGTGATAAGGATTATCACAGCACAACTCGTCAGCTCGGACTGAGCAGTATTGAAGAGCAATTAAAAGCCGTACAGCAGGACTGGCCGAATCAAGAGGCTGCAGCGACTGATTGGCTGCTTCGCTATCAAGCGCGACTTCATCGTGAGCAGTCTGTAGAAATGGATCGGCAACAGCGTATTCAGCAGTCTGTGCCAGCGTATGTCTTGAGAAACTATTTAGCTGAGATAGCCATTAAGGCGGCTGAAGCCGGTGATGCCCAACCCCTGAATACTCTTTTAGCGGTAGTACAGTCGCCATTTCAGGTTCGCGAAGATTGGTCCGCCTATGCCGGCCTTGCTCCGGCATGGGGACGCTGCTTAACGATTAGTTGCTCGAGTTAAGCTTTAGGTAGCTCGCAACATACTCAAGAAGTACGTCGCAAAGTCCTTGGCCTCATGCTCCCGCAACGCAGGGATCAAACGATTAATGGCCATTTGTGAACCTTTATTAATCGCGCTTTGCCCTACGCTAAAGACATTACGTGCAATAAAGCCCAGTTTGAGGGCTTTTGCAGAGTCTTCATAAAAAGCTGCAATTGCTAAGGCGGAAAACCTGAGCATACTGTCATTCAGTGCTTTCTTATTGACTTGCCCTTGAGCAGTCGCAGACCAAACGGAATGCAAGTTAGCGTAATCCGCTTCAGATAACTCAAAACTGATGAACTCGCGCACACCTTCACCATCATTCAATAGCGTGCGACGCTCATTGATATAGGCGGCAACAGGCTGCAACTCTTTATTATCGAGCTTACTCAGCACTTGCTTAATTAAGGAGTGCACCGTGCTTTTAATCAGGCTGGCTACGGTCTCTAGCGCTTTGGGCGCGGCACTGTCCGCAGACGCACCGTTGAGCAGATTCAGGATCAGCGCGTCTACAATTTCATCCGCATAACGCTGAGCTAACTGAACAACACGAGGTGCCTGCGGTTCCGTCGGAATACGCCCGCCCGCATAGGCCGTAATTACCGCATGAAAATCTTGCTGCAATTCTGTGGAGGCAGCGAAGGCAAACAGTTTGGTCAAAATGCGCTCCTTAAGCCTTCACGAACATCGAGTCGTAATGTGCGCAAACACGCTTTAAATCGTCATCGCTCATGCTAACAAAGAGTTTGGCGACGGCGCTTTGACTGCCTTTGAGAATGGCGCTACGACCGAGGTTAACCATTTTTTGTTTGACAAAGCCTAACTCTAAGGCGCCGGTAAATTCGTCATAGAAACACGCCGTTGAGAGGTTAACGAACTCATTCATGGCCGTTGTTAAATCTTCACGACTGTTAGCCATGTCACCTGCTGCAATGCGCTTAAGAACCGACTCAAAACGGCTGCCCACGGCATCCGGCATGCTAAAGCCAAAGCGCGCGGCGCCGTTTACCATGACCCGACGGCGCGACAAATAGGCCGCTAACTTGTCCTGCTCAGCGTTACTGACCTTGCCCATGATCTGCTTAATCAGCGTATGCATGGTGCTCTTCAATAGATTGGCAAGCATGCCCAAAATGCCAGCGCCCTCGCCATTCGTTTTCAGAATATCAATGACATCGAGGGCTAAAGCCTTGATCACACCGTCAGTAGTTCCAACCGCTAAAGCCACTGGAACAGAGGCTTCGGCGTATTGGCCTTTGGCATGATTCGTCAGCAGGTCGTCCAAGGTCTGTTGCAGCTTGGCATCGAGAGGAAATGAGAAGAAATAAGCGCTCATGATTTTTCCTTAAAGTAAAAGTGAATTCGTTATTAGTTTTAGGTAACGCATCTTGGCGACGCCCTAAGGATTTGGCAAGAACTACTGCCGGGACGTACGCCAGCGCGTTGTTAACTGTTCAAAGTTGGAACGAAATGGGTTGATATCCAGCCCACCGCGTCGGGTATAGCGTGCATACACCGATAGCGCCTGAGCACCCGCATACTGCTGCAAGTCCACAAATATGCGCTCTACACACTGCTCATGAAAATCTGAATGTCGGCGAAAAGACACTAAGTACGCCAACAGAGACTCCGGCTGAATACGAGGCCCCTGGTAATGAATGAGCACACTGCCCCAGTCCGGTTGGTCCGTGACCGGGCAATTGGTTCGCAGCAAATGCGAATGCCAAACCTCATCCACCCAGGTGTTTTCTTCGATTTTCAGCAAACTGGGGTCGGGCAAATAACTCGTGGTTTGCAGCGCCAAGCCATCTAAGCATTGGCCTGGAAAGTCCGCCAGGGATTGGGCTTCATGTGCCGGCTGCAGCGTAAGTACCACGGGTGCTTCGGCCGTTACAGACAGGTCGTGCTCGACTTGGCGAATAAACGCGTCGGCGGACTCGAATGGGGCGAAATTCAATCCATTGAAGTAAAGCTTTAGCGATTTTGACTCAATGAGATTGGCTGAGCTTGCGGGCACACGAATTTCACCGATGGCAACTACTGGCT
The DNA here is from genome assembly GCF_057084925.1 of Perlucidibaca sp. Classification (NCBI taxonomy): domain Bacteria; kingdom Pseudomonadati; phylum Pseudomonadota; class Gammaproteobacteria; order Pseudomonadales; family Perlucidibacaceae; genus Perlucidibaca; species Perlucidibaca sp. The sequence continues at coordinate 35,851 of NZ_JBXMRC010000017.1, forward strand.
TACCACTCAAGTCCAACCAAGACACCTCATAGTGTGTCCACACATCCACGCCATGAAAGGGCAAAGCGTCATTATCTAAACCCAAACTGGCGCGGGTCAGCTCTCGTGGGATGGGCTGTAGCAAATTGGCATCATAGCTATCGGGATAGTCCGTCACCTGCCCGAGTTGGGTCATTTCATGCAGGTTCATGTCGTTACTCCCGCATACCCGTGCCTTGCTGCAATAAGCGTAGGGCAACGACGTACAAAATCACGACTAAGACGGTAATAAAGCTCAATGAAGCCACAATGGACACATCGCTGTGGCCAAGCACGCCGTAACGGAAGGCATTGACCATATAGACGATAGGATTCAGGTAAGACACGCCCTGCCAGAACGGGGACAGCAGAGTCATCGAGTAGAAAACGCCACCAAGATAGGTCAATGGCGTCAGAACAAACGTGGGCACAATCGACACGTCATCAAAGGTTTTGGCATACACCGCGTTAATAAAACCGCCCAAAGAGAACAGCACGGCCGTCATAAACACACTGTAGATCATGACGAAGGTGTGATGCAGCGATAGGTCGCTGAAAAACAGCGACAGTAAGGTAACGATGAGGCCCACGGCTAGGCCACGCGCCACGCCGCCCAGCACAAAACCGATCAGGATAATGGACGGCGGTACTGGCGAGACCAGCAGCTCTTCAATGCTGCGCTGAAACTTCGCCCCAAAAAAACTGGAGACGACATTGGCATAGGAGTTAGTGATGACGCTCATCATGATCAGGCCGGGCACGATGAACTGCATATAGCTATGGCCGCCCATGCTGCCGATATTACGTCCAACCAGATTGCCAAAAATCACAAAGTACAGCGTCATGGTAATGGCAGGCGGCAACAAGGTCTGCACCCAAATCCGGGTAAAGCGCCTAATCTCTTTACGAACAATGGTTTGCAGTGCAATTTGATTCGCCGTCGATAATAGAGTCACACTGCATCTCCCACTAAATTCTTCTCAACCAGACGGACAAACAACTCTTCCAAACGATTGCTTTTGTTACGCATGCTCGTGACATTGATGCCGGCCAAGCTCAGCTCAGCGAAAACGGCATTGAGCGACTGCCCTCGCTGAATATCCAATTCAACCGAGCCTGGAGCACTGAGGCGTGCGTTATAGCCGAGCAGTTGGGGAAGCGTGCTGAGCTCACCGACACAATCGAGCACAAAGGTTTCTTGTTGCAGCTTAGCCAGCAGGGATCGCATGTCCGTGTTTTCGACCACTTGGCCTTTATCAAGGATCGCAATATTGCGACACAGAGACTCTGCCTCTTCTAAATAGTGGGTAGTCAGAATAATGGTTGTGCCCTCTTGATTGAGCTTGCTTAAGAAGTCCCACATGGATCGCCGAAGCTCAATATCAACACCAGCAGTAGGCTCATCCAGAATCAACAGCCGTGGCTCATGCACTAAGGCTCGGGCAATCATTAATCGACGCTTCATGCCGCCAGATAGCATGCGGGCTTGTTGAGCATGCTTGTCCCATAAGCCCAGCAAATGCAGATACTTCTCTGCCTGGTCATAGGCTTTTTTCACCGGGACACCGTAATAGCCGGCTTGCGTAGCCAAAATATCAATGACTTTTTCAAATTGACCGAAATTGAACTCCTGCGGGACGACACCCAGCTGACGCTTTGCTTCCTCAGTGTCTACATCCAGATCGTGCCCGAAAATGAGTACTTGGCCTGCTGTTTTTTTTACCAAGGAGCTAACAATGCCAATGGAGGTTGATTTGCCCGCACCATTCGGACCAAGCAAGGCAAAGAAATCCCCTTCGGCCACCGTCAGATCAATGCCTTTGAGTGCAGAAACGCCGGATTTATAGGTTTTGGTCACGCCAGAAAGCTGAAGAGCAACGGACATGCGAAAAATTCCTTAAAAATTGAAAAAAGTTGGATTAGCCCTGTAACAAAACCTGACATTTCCAGTCTATCACGCGTGTTCACCTGAACAGTGAGCGGACAAAGCGTTGCCTGTTTGCCTTTTGTCTAACACAAATGCATACAGCTTGTAGAGATGATCACAAGCAGTTAAAGAAATTAAGCGGTATTGCTTAATCTTAGAAGGATACAACGAATGAAAATTGCGGTCGTGGGTTCGGGCATTGCAGGGCTCAGCGCAGCTTGGATGTTATCCAAGTCAAATCAAGTCACCGTTTATGAAGCGGGAAACTACGCCGGTGGCCACAGCAATACCGTCGATGTCTCTTTGGACGGTCTGACGGCAACCGTCGATACCGGTTTCTTGGTTCATAACGATCGTACCTATCCTAACCTTATCGCGCTCTTCAAATTACTCAAGCTGGACACCCCTGCCAGTGATATGTCGTTTAGCGTGAAGCTGCCTCACTTGAATCTGGAATGGGCGGGCGCCAACTTAAGCACCCTATTCGTGCAAAAGCGTAACTTGGTTCGCCCCGGCTTCTGGCGAATGATTCGGGATATCTTGAACTTTAATAAGCGTTCCCACGCATTACTCGAAGAAATGCAGGGATCGGGATTGACCTTGGGTCAGCTTCTCGAGCGTGAAGGCTACAGCCAAGAGTTTCGTGATTGGTATCTCTTGCCCATGGGTGCAGCGATTTGGTCTAGCCCCATGGATGAAATGGCGGACTTCCCTGCCGAAACTTTTATCCAGTTTTGCCTCAACCATGGCCTGCTGCAAGTCAATGATCGTCCGCAATGGAAAACCATTCGTGGTGGCTCGCGGGAATACGTAAAGCGCTTGGTTGCGGCGATTGGTGATGTTCGATTGAACACACCAGTGAGTGCGGTTAAGCGTGAAGCTGCTGGAGTCGCCGTGACCACTGCCCAAGGTACAGAGCTATTTGATCGGGTTATTTTAGCCACGCACAGCGATCAATCCCTGGCGATCTTGGAAGATGCTCACCCTGCCGAGAGAGCCGTCTTGTCAGCGGTTCGATATCAAGCGAATACAGCCTATTTGCATACCGACACGGATTTAATGCCGAAACGGCGCGCAGCTTGGTCGGCATGGAACTACTACAGCGGCGCCGAACAACAGGGTCAATATCCTGTGGCAGTCTCTTATTGGCTGAATCTCCTTCAACCGCTGCCCTTCTCTCAAGATGTGATGGTCACGCTGAATCCGCCCACGCCACCGAAGCCCGATAAAACGATTCAAGTAATTGAATATGCTCATCCGTTGTTGGATACCGCGGCCTATGAAGCCCAAAAAGCTTTACCCGCAGTGCAAGGTTTAGATCGTGTCTATTTCTGCGGAGCCTGGACAGGTTACGGCTTTCACGAGGATGGCCTAAAGGCTGGCATGGCTGTCGCCAACTTATTGGGCGCCTTTGCACCTTGGCAGCAAGCAAACGAGGCTGCGGCATGAATAAGCCTTGGCTTTATAAAGGCAAGGTTGGCCATGCCCGCTTAGGTGGCATTAGCAACGCATTTGCCTATGAAAGCCTGTTTATTTATTTCCCGATTCATCGGCGCCAAGAATTGGCCAGCCGTTTGTTTGGCTATAACCAATGGCGCTTATTTGGCTATTACGACGCTGACCATGGTGATGGTGGAGATCCTGAGCCGTGGATACGCCGCATTTTAAAAGACCATCACATCGACTTTGCTGACGGCGATATATACCTGCATGCGCTGCCGAGAATATTGGGTTTTGTCTTTAACCCGGTCAGCTTCTGGTACTGCCACGATCAGCAGCAGCAACTGCGTGCTGTGTTGTGTGAGGTCAACAATACCTTTGGCGAACGCCACTGTTACTTACTGACGGCAGAAGATAAAGGCGTCATTGATGCAGAAACCGTGCTGATTCGGGAAAAGGTTTTCCATGTTTCACCGTTCTACCCCGTGAACGGTCATTACGAATTCAAATTTGCACGGCAAGCGAACTTTAGGCGCGTGCAAATTGATTATTGGCAAGACGGCCAGTTGTCCTTAAAGACGCATGTTTCTGGTCATGCCATGGCCATGACGGATCGTAATTTATTGAAATTATTTGCCCAGTTGGGCTGGGCCACCGTTGTGGTGGTCGCCCGCATTCATTGGCAAGCCTTAAAACTTTGGCGGCAAGGGGTGAGTTTTCACCGCAAGCCCATTCCCCCCACTTTGGAGATTTCCTCATGAGCATGTCTGAAAATACCGCTATTGATCTCGCTCGCGCACCGGCCATGGCCAAGCTCATGCTTAAGCTGTTTGAACGCCTAACGATCGGCACATTAACGGTGACGTTTCCCGGTGGCGGACATCAGGTCTATGGTGGAAAGCAACCCGGCCATAACGCCTTTCTAGACATTAATGATTGGGCAGCCTGTAGCCTGATCTTGCGTTCTGGCGATATTGGGCTTGCGGAAGCCTATCGCGATAACCTAATTGAAATTCCAGACATTCCCGCGTTGTTGCTCATGGCAATGGCTAATGAAGACGCGCTAAGTCAGGCGTTTTATGGCAGCTTCTGGGGAAAGATTTTCTATAAATTCAAGCACTTCGTTGCCAATCGTAATACCCGCAAAGGCAGCAAAAAGAATATCCATGCGCATTACGACTTGGGCAACGACTTTTATAAGTTATGGCTCGATCAAACGATGACGTACTCATCCGCCATTTTTTCTACCCCCAACATGACCCTTGCCGAGGCTCAGACGGCGAAATATGAGCGCCTGCTAAATCAACTCAATGTCTCGGCGGGTGATCATATCTTAGAAATTGGCTGTGGCTGGGGCGGATTTGCCGAACATGCCGCCCTAACACGCGGCGTTAAAGTGACGGGCATCTCGCTGTCTAAAGAACAGCTGGTATGGGCTAAAAATCGCGTTAAGGGCACAGCCGCAGAGGCGCTGTGTGAGTTTAGGTTCCAGGACTATCGTGATGTCACCGGTAGTTTTGATGCCGTGGTATCCATTGAGATGATTGAGGCGGTAGGCGAAAGCTACTGGCCCTCCTACTTTGGCAAGATTTATGAAGTATTAAAGCCCAATGGTCGTGCCGGCATCCAGGCCATCACCATTGCTAACGAGCGCTTCCAAGCCTACCGAGTGAATACAGACTTTATTCAACAATTCATTTTCCCCGGTGGCATGCTGCTCTCACCTGAAATTTTGGCGCAGCAAGCTCTTTCAGCCAATTTAGCTATTGTGGACGAGTTCGAGTTTGGTCGCGATTACGCCGAAACCCTGAGACGCTGGCGCGCTGATTTTGAAACTCAATTGCCGGCTATTCGAGCACAAGGCTTTGATGAGGCCTTCCTGAAAATTTGGCGCTTTTATTACACCTATTGCGAAGCAGGATTTGACTCCGATCGCACCGGTGTTCGCCAAGTGGTTTTACAGCGCAAGGGCTAAATCATGATCAAGTTCTTTCGTCTCAGTCTGATTGTTGTCTTCATGGCGATTGTGGCCAGTGCTTGCAGCACAGCCAAAATCGCAGACTACGCAAACGAAACACCGGCGCTGTCACTGCGGGACTACTTTAATGGCCAGGTTGAGGCTTGGGGACAGGCGCAAGATCGCTCAGGTAAGGTCATTAAGCGTTTCAAAGTGTCTTTGGTGGGTGTTTGGCAAGGGCAAGATGGTGTCTTAACCGAAGACTTTGTTTACTCAGACGGTACGAAAGAGCAGCGCATCTGGCGTTTAAAGGACTTAGGCGGTGGGCGCTATGAAGGCCGCGCGAATGATGTTGTCGGTGTGGCGCAGGGTGTCACACAGGGTAATGCCCTGCAGTGGCGCTATACCTTGAGGCTACCAGTTGATGGCACAACCTACGAGGTGGCCTTCAACGATTGGATGTATTTGCATGATGCTGAAACCTTGGTCAATCGTGCCGAAATGAGCAAATTCGGCATTCACTTAGCCGATATCACCCTATTCTTCCGAAAGGTAACGCCATGAGCTTAAACACACCGGTCAGCGATTGGGCATCACAGCGTGTTTGGGTGGTCGGGGCGAGTTCAGGCATTGGCTTGGCTTTAGCACAATCACTCGTCACGTTGGGCGCTCGTGTTGCCGTTAGCGCCCGCCGTGCAGAGCCCTTACAGGCGCTAGCTTCTGCAAGCCCACAACACGTGCTCGCGCTTCCACTCAATATGACGGAAAACGCAGACTGGGATCGCGCATGGGCAACGCTTAATGCCACGTGGCAAGGTGTTGACTGGGTCGTGTTTTGCGCCGCTGACTACACCCCTGTCCGAGCGTGGGAGCTAGATCGCGATCGAGCCGCTCAACTTATTGACGTGAATCTGACCGGCACCTTGCGAGGTGTAGCCACGGTATTACCTGACTTTCTTGCAAGGGGCCAGGGTGGTATTGCCTTGGTTGCCAGTGTGGCTGGGTATATGGGCTTACCTAAATCGTTGGTTTATGGCCCGACCAAGGCTGCACTAATCAATTTTGCCGAGTCCCTATACCTAGACGTTAAGCCTAAAGGTTTGGATGTCTGCATTATCAACCCAGGCTTTGTGGCCACCCCCCTCACCGCACAAAACGATTTTGAAATGCCCGCCTTAATGACCCCAGAGGCTGCTGCGGCTGAAATCATTCAAGGGCTTGAACGGGGTGACTACGAAATTCATTTTCCCAAGCGTTTTACCCGTGTGCTGCGCTTGATTCGTCGTTTGCCAGATCGGCTACGTCTCGCCGTACTCGCTCGCATTGCAAAAAACTCCTGAGACGCCCCATGAGCACATCCACACATGCCTTAACGCAAAACCTTGCGACATGGTTTGAATCGCTTAGCCCCCAGTCGCTGGGCCAGATTGAGCACTTTTATGAAGCCGATGCGTACTTCAAAGACCCGTTTAACGAAGTCCGCGATGTTGCTCGTATTCAATTGATTTTTCAGGATATGTTTACTGAGTTTGAGCAGCCCCGCTTTGTCATTCAAGAGCAAATTTGTGACGACGATAAACGCCAATCGTTTTTGACTTGGCACTTCCTCTTTAACTGGCGCAGCAAAGCATGGTGCATTGTTGGCAGCTCACACTTGCGCTTCGGCAGCACGGGATTAGTGAATTACCACCGAGATTATTGGGATGCCTCAGAGGAGCTCTATGAAAAGCTCCCCGTGATTGGATTTGTACTTAAGGCATTAAAAAAGCGAGCGCAAAAATGACCGTGGTAGCCGATAGCATCCCCGAGGCACTCAGCCTGGCAGAAGAGACAGCGGTACGACTCCCTATTAACGCCGTAGAACGTGAGACAGGGGTCTCTAAAGAGTTGCTGCGTATGTGGGAGCGGCGTTATGGCTTTCCCGTGCCAGAACGCGATGCGCAAGGCGATCGCATTTACCCCATGCCTCAGGTGGCCAAGCTGCGTCTGCTCCGCCGTCTCATCGATTTTGGCTTTCGTCCGGGCAAAATAATTTTGCTCAATACAGAAGAGTTGGAGCGGCTGCTTAAATCGCAAGGCAAAGCCAGTTTTGATAGCTCACCTGAGCTTGAACAAGAACTACTAAGCACCCTGAAGTCTCGTGATTTAGGGCAACTTAGAGATTATTTGTCGCATCAACTCATTAAAATGGGTCTGCAGAGCTTTGTCCTCGACTTCCTGCAGTACGCCAATTTTATTGTGGGCGACGCCTGGATGCGGGGCTTGCTGGAAGTTCATGAGGAGCATTTGTTTACCGAACAAGTGCAATCACTGATGCGACAAGCCATCAGTAACCTTAGAGAGGCGACGCAACCTCCCCGCGTGTTGCTGGCGACGCCCCCCGAGGAAACCCACACCCTCGGCATTCTGATGGTCGAAGCCATTCTACGGTTAGATAACGTCGATGCCGTTTGTTACGGTGCCCAGATGCCTGTGCGCGATGTCGCGCAAGCTGTTACACGTCACAAGATGCACATCGTGGCCATATCGTTTAGTGCCTCCTACCCCACCAGCAAGGCGATTGAGTACTTAGAAGAACTGCGCTTTCGATTACCTTTATCTGTGCAAATATGGGGCGGTGGCGCATCCTTGCGATCAACACGGAAAACGGTCGAAGCGGTTCGCTTTTTCCATGATGTACCTTCCATACGACAGGCCATTAATGCATGGCGTCGAGAGCACTGAGATCATCATGACGCATGCCTTAATGTGGTTCCGACAAGATCTGCGCTGTGCCGATAACCGTGCGCTTTTCGCTGCCTGTGAATCCAAAGACACTGCTGTCACCGCGCTCTATTGCATTACCCCAGAACAATGGATTGAGCACGATGTTGCCGGTGTTCGCGTGGATTTTGAGCGCCGTCATCTCGCGGAGTTACAGCGCGACTTAGACGCCTTAAATATTCCGCTCGTCATTATTCAAGCACCCCGCTACGCCGATTTACCCGAGCGTATTGCTGCTCTTGTTCAATCCGGCGGCATTAGCGTTTTACACGCCAATCGCCAGTATGAGATTCATGAGCAACGCCGCGATAGCGCAGTGAAGGATGCCCTTAGCGACCTAGGTATAGACTGCCACTGGCATGAAGACTTATGCATTTTGCCGCCGGGCAGCGTGCAGACCCAAGATAGGCGCTATTACACCGTTTTTACGCCGTTTAAACGCAACTGGTTGGTTCAGCTTCACGAGCAACCCATACGATTACTCCCCGTACCGAAAGCTCGCCTTCAGCGTCTTAGCGTGTCAGACGTCATTCCGGATCAATGGGGTGGCTTGCCCAACGTTATCAGTGCAGAGACCGCAGAAACCCTATGGCCAGTAGGTGAAGCTCATGCCTGGCAGCGCCTGCAAGCCTTCATTGCCGATGACGTAGCCCTCTACGATCAAAAACGTAATTACCCGGCTATCAATGGCACCAGTACCTTATCGCCGTATTTAGCTGCGGGGATTTTGTCTGCACGTCAGTGCCTCGTGCTCGCTCAGCAAGCGGCGCAGCAAGGCGCTGCAGCACGGGCGGGCTGTGATGTCTGGATCAGCGAGTTATGCTGGCGCGATTTTTATAAGCACATTTTGATTGGCTTTCCACATGTGTGTAGACACCAGGCCTTCAAACGAGAAACGGATGCACTGGCTTGGCGTCACGATGACGCACTGTTTCAAGCGTGGTGCGAAGGCAGAACGGGGTATCCCATTGTGGATGCTGCCATGCGCCAATTAAAAGCCACCGGTTGGATGCACAATCGTCTGCGCATGATTGTGGCGATGTTTCTAAGCAAAGATTTGTTTATTGACTGGCGCTGGGGTGAGCGTCACTTTATGCAACATCTGATTGATGGCGACTTAGCGGCAAATAATGGCGGATGGCAATGGGCAGCCTCTACGGGCAATGATGCAGCGCCCTACTTCCGTATCTTCAACCCGACCTTGCAAGGGCCAAAGTTTGACCCCGATGGTGAGTTCATTTTGCGATTTGTGCCAGAACTTAAGGGGCTAACTGGGAAGCTACTGCACGAGCCACACAGCAAAGGCATGAGCCCCCTATTTGCACGCTACCCGCGTCCGATCGTAAAACACGCGGAAGCACGCGAGTTCACCCTAGCCCAGTTTAAAGCCCTGGGCTAGGATCACTATGGTTACGCCGCAGCACCCGACAAGGTGTCAAACAGGGCGACAAACTCCAGGGTCAATTTGTGCTTAGGCGCATGGTGGATCAAAGGCATACACAATTGATGTGACTCTTTCATAATCACGGAAGATGACAGCGCAGGATCCAGCACCGGCAGCCCTTCAGCACGAAGCTCATTCACGAGCTTTACAGGCAGTGAAGCTCTGGGTTGGAATTGATTGATGATGATACCTTCGATGCTCAGGTCTTTATTGTGATCACTGCAAGTCTCTTGGACGTTTTCCATTAACGTATAGAGTGCGCGTCTTGAAAAGGCATCACAGTCGAAAGGAATCAGGCAACGCTCCGCCGCAATCAATGCCGACAAGGTATAAAAATTAAATGCCGGTGGCGTATCAATAAAGATTTCATCATAGCTATGAGTCAGCTGCTGCAACGCAGCCGATAGCTTGTAGATCTTATGCTTAGACTCCAGCAAGTGTTCAATTTCACGAAGCTCAGGATTGGAAGGAATCACAAACAAGTGAGTAAACGGTGTTGGATGCACAAACTCTGAAAGTGGCTTTTCCTTCGATTTAAATGTCAGTGACTGCGCAAAAAATTGCCCAATATTGGGCGTTAGCTCCGGCTTGTCTCGTTCAAAAATCGCGGCATCACCCAATAAATACTGACTCGCATTGCACTGAGGGTCTAGATCTAAGACCAGTGTGCGTCGACCTTGTGCAGCACTGATGGCGGCGAGATTAACGGTAATACTGGACTTCCCTACGCCACCTTTTTGATTGAACACCACGCGCCGCATAAAACAACCTCAATAAATAAGCACTTTGAACATTCTAGCGCATCAAGACCCAACATCGATGATGGGTTTAGAGCGTCGGCGGGAAAAACCAATAGGCTGCAAAGATCGCCGTTAAGCAGCCTGCCAGATCGGCAATTAAACCACCCGCCAATGCCCCTCTATCGCGCTTAATGCCAACCACGCCGTAGTAAACAGCAATGACATAAAACGTGGTTTCAGATGAGCCCTGCACAATGGCAGCCACCAGTGCAGGAAAACTGTCAACGCCATAGGTTTGCATGGTCTCTAACATCATGGCGCGGGCGCCACTGCCCGACAGTGGCTTCATAAACGCCGTGGTTAACGCGGGGACAAACTCCGTTGGTAGCGAAAAAAGTTCCAGCAGAAATACCATGCCATCTAACAGGAGGGTAAGGACACCACTCTCTCGAAGACCGCCAATCGCGACCAACATAGCCAACAAATAGGGAATGAGACCAATTGCTGTTTGAAAGCCCTCCCGTGCACCGTCAATAAACTGCTCATAAACCGGTTGTTTGCGGGCATAACCAGCGAAGAGAAAAATCGCTATGACCGCAACCAGCAAGGTATTCCCTAGCACGCCTGACATGGGTCCCATTTGCGTTGGCGGCAGACTCGTCAACAAGGAAATGATGGCGGCCATGATCACAGCAAATCCGCCGGCATAAGCGAGTACAACGCGATCCCAAAGGGAAATTTTATGCATATAGCAAATAGCTAATAGGCCAGCGATTGTTGAGGCCGAAGTTGCCATTAAGATCGGCAGAAAAACACTAGCTGGATCCGGGGCGCCTTGCTGGGCACGGTACAGGAAAATAGATACGGGAATTAGCGTGACGGAAGATGCATTCAAGACCAAAAACAAGGACTGAGCCTTGGTCGCACGTTCAGGCTCCGGGTTAAGTTTTTGTAACTCTCGCATAGCTTGCAAGCCTAAGGGCGTTGCGGCGTTGTCTAGTCCGAGAAAGTTAGCAGACAAATTCATCGTGACGGCGCCAAATGCTGGATGACCAGCCGGCACTTCGGGCATCAATCGGCTGAGCAAGGGTTGAAGCCATCGCCCCAGCACACGAACTAAACCCGCATGCTCAGCGACTTTAAAAAGTCCCAACCACAAGGTCATGATGCCGACCAAGCCAATACTGATTTCAACGCTGGTTTTGGCGGCGGCAAACCACGCTTGTACCAAGCGTCCAAAGCTATCGATTTCGCCTAGAAAAATAGCTTGATAGGCCGTCATGGCAACACTGAGCGCAAAAAATAAAAGCCATAACGCGTTTAACACAAACAAGTTCTCCAAACAGAAGAAAGTATGGACCAGTCACGAAGAATACTGACTGTTGCATGCCTGATGACCATCAATTTACCATTCATCGCCAAAAAACTACCGTTTAACTTTTGAGGATCAACGGGATCAAAACCGCATACTTAAACACGGATCATTGCTTGAGCGGATAGCGAATCCAGCGTAAATACAGGCTTTGTAAGGCCTCAGAAGTTGTCCACAAAAGCTGTGGATAAGTCTGTTGATAGCTCAATTGTAACTGCTTTGTACAAGCACAGATGCGGGCTCCAACACATTTTGATTAAATTTTAGCCAAATTAATATAACTTAATAAAAACAAATACTTATATTTGTCAACCCTGAAACAAATATGCAAATGTTGGATTTCAGCTAAGTCTTTGAAGTTCGATGCACATTCGCCCACTCGCTAAACACATGCTGTGACTAAATTCATAAAAAAACGAAAAAGCGATGCAAGCAGATAGCCCATCTCAAGTGCAGTCTGCTTGCGTCTTCTCAGCATATCGCGGCTACTTCAGCCTAATTCGGTCCTTATTTCGCTCAATGAGCGCTGGACCTATTCCAGAAACATCTGCCAAAGCAGCTGAAGACTTGAACGGGCCATTCTTTTTACGCCACTCAACAATCGCCTGAGCTTTCGCAGGCCCAACGCCGACTAATACATCAGATAGCGTCTTGCCGTCTGCCGTATTGATATTCACTTGGTTGCTTGCGGGACGAGAAGATGGCGTGGTTGCACTAGCCTTACTTACGGCCGTCGGAGACGCCAAGGCGGGCAACGTGAACAAAGGGTTAGCCAACGCAAGTGCACTAATCAAAATCCATTTCTTCATGATGAAACTCCTAAACGAAGGGATGCTAAACCCACTACTTGAGCTTGCTCAGGAGTTCTAGGATAGGAATTGATGTTTCGCTAGGGCTGAAAACAAAAAAGCCCGTACGCAGTACAGGCTTTTAAGTGGAATCGTGGTCGGGACAGCAGGATTTGAACCTGCGACCCCTTGCCCCCCAGGCAAGTGCGCTACCAAGCTGCGCTATGCCCCGACATATTCACGAAGCGTGCATGATACTGAAATGCTTGGGCTTGTCTAGACTGAATCAGTGCGGATGGCTCAACATCTGAGCAATATCTTGCAAGTCATCAATCATTTCTTCAACAGCCAAGTGCCAAACCGTTTCGGGTGTCTGACTGCCTAAGCTCGGCGCTGCCGATGTAGCACTATCCGTCGAGCGCGCTTCAGGCTCATCGCCAACGTCTTCACCCGTTTGCGCTGTCACTGACTCGCGCTTAAGCACAGCAGAAACCACCGCCTTAGGGTCTAACAACTGCTGGCGTGCACCCTGTATCGTGTAGCCCTGCAGATAGAGCAAATCGCGAATTTGCCGAATAAGCAGGACATCTTGGCGCTGATAGTAACGACGGTTGCCACGACGCTTTACGGGCTTAAGCTGGGTAAATTCCTGCTCCCAATAGCGCAAAACATGCGATTTGACCGCGCACAGGTCGCTGACCTCACCAATGGTGAAGTAACGTTTGCCTGGAATTTCTGGCAGTGAGCTATCAGGCAGATGGATGTCCGACATGACCCTCTACCCGTTGCTTGAGTTTCTGGCCTGGACGGAATGTCACTACGCGACGCGCAGTGATAGGGATTTCCTCACCCGTTTTAGGGTTACGACCCGGGCGCTGGCGTTTATCGCGCAACTCAAAATTGCCAAAGCCAGACAGCTTAACGGGATGGCCATCGACCAGCGCTTGCCGAATTTCTTCAAAAAACTGCTCGACCAATTCTTTGGCTTCGCGTTTGTTTAAGCCCAAAGCATCGTGCAAGCGTTCAGCCATTTCGGCCTTGGTCAATGCGCTCATGTTCAATTCTCTATCTACTACATAAGCTCATTAGCTACGCAATATTGCGCCGCAAGTCGCTGATGCAGAATGCAAAATAGTATCCACTAAAGCTTGGATTTCAGCGTCCTGTAGTGTGCGTTCCGTGTCTTGCCAAGTCAATGACAAGGCCAAACTGTAATGATTTTCAGCAACACCCTGACCGCGGTACACATCGAACACGTTCAAATCACGCAACACCTCGCCCGCTTGCTGACGCACCACCGCTAAAACGTCAGCGGCAGACACCGTATCAGGAACAACTAAGGCGAGGTCTCGGCTCACGGCTGGAAAGCGCGACAAGGGCTTAAATTTCGGAAGACTGCCCTGCACGAGCGCTGACTGCTGCAGCTCAAACACATAGACCGGCCCCGTTAAACCCAGCGCTTCAATAACGCTTGGATGCAAGGCACCCATAAAGCCGATGCGGTTGCCATCTACACTAATTGCTGCCGATTGGCCCGGATGCAACACGGGGTGCGCACAGGCGGAGAACTCACCCTGAATGCCACACAATTGCAGTAAGGCCTCAATATTTCCTTTTACATCAAAGAAATCAAGCGGATTCTTCGGGTTATTCCACGATGCTGAAAAGGCATCTCCACTCACGATACCTGCCAGCATGGGCACCTGCTCAAGACCATCAGCCGTTGGTGTAAAGCGCAAACCGGCCTCGAATAAACGAACGCGGCTTTGCTGACGGCTTTGGTTGTGCAATACGGCCATGGCGAGGCCAGGCCACAGGCTAGTGCGCATGACGGCAAGCTCTGCCGATAACGGATTGGCCAATGCCCACGGATCGATGCCGGGATCAAATTGCTGTTGTAAGCCTGCCTCGATAAAACTGAAGGTGATGGCCTCTTGATAGCCCATGTCTACCAAAGCGCGCTTCAGACGACGCAGAGAAGTTTGATTCTCGGGCTGGGGCAGCAAGCGAGCAGGCGCCATCGGTGCTGTCACCGGCAAGCGGTTGTAGCCATAAAGACGAGCGAGCTCTTCAATAAGATCGACCTCGATCGTCAAATCGAAGCGGTGGCTAGGCGGCACCACCAACCAGCCCTGCTCTGCAGCAGTCACGCGGCATCCAAGACGACCGAGATAGGCAACTACATCCGCATCCTTGAGGGCAAAGCCCAGCACCTGAGCAATTCGCTGGGCGCGCAAGACAATCGCCTCACGCTTGGGCAGCTGCGCCACATCACTCACGTCAATGACTGGCCCTGCGGCGCCACCTACGAGCTCGAGTAATAAGGCAGTTGCGCGTTCAATGGCCAGTCGTGGCAACTCAAAATCCACGCCCCGCTCAAAGCGATGCGAAGAATCTGTGTGCAGGCCGTAGCGTCTCGCCTCGCCAGCCAACGCTAAGGGCTGGAAGAAGGCCGCTTCGAGCACAATAGACGTCGTAGCGGTGCTCACGGCACTGGATTGGCCACCCATGATGCCAGCCAACGCTAAGGCTTGTTGCTCATCAGCAATCACCACTGTTTGCTCGCGCAGGCTGAGTGTCTGGCCATCCAGCAGCGTCAAGGCTTCGCCAGCACGTGCCTGACGAACCCGAAGACCCCCGGCGATCTGCTCCCCGTCAAAAGCGTGCATGGGCTGGCCCAGCTCCAGCATGACGAAATTGGTGACATCCACGACCGGGCCGAGACTACGCACACCCGAACGGCGCAGGGCTTCAATCAGCCACAGCGGGCTGGCCTTGTTGTTGTCGATACCGTCGATCACGCGCGCTACATAGCGCGGGCATGCCCCAGCCGCTTCAACACTGACCGGAATGCCACGCTCATGCGCAGCAGGCACCTCAGCAATCGCCTCAACGCGCTGATCCACGCCGAAAACGGCCGCCGTCTCGCGCGCCAGACCACGGATGCTCAGGCAGTCACCGCGATTAGGAGTCAGGCCAAGCTCAATCAGGTTGTCATTCAGCTGAAGATACTGACGGATGTCCTGACCAATGGGAGCATCCTCAGGTAGCTCCCAGAGACCATCGGAAGACTCGGCCAGGCCCAGCTCCTGTTCGGCGCAAAGCATGCCGAAGGAGTCGACTCCACGCAGCTTGGCATCCTTGATCCGGAAATCGCCCGGCAACACAGCACCGACGGTGGCGACCGGAATACGAATGCCGGGACGGGCATTGCTGGCACCACAGACAATCTGCAGCGGCTGTTCGCCACCGATATTGACCCGTGTGACGCGCAGCTTGTCCGCGTTCGGGTGCTGTTCGGCACTGAGAATCTCGCCGATCACCACGCCGTTGAAGGCTGGAGCGACCGGCACGATGGCATCCACTTCCAGGCCAGCCATGGTGAGCTGGTGCGCCAGCGTGGCGGTATCTACGGCTGGATTGACGAGTGCGCGCAGGCGCTGTTCGCTGAATTGCATGGCAGGCTCGCTAGTCTGATCAGACAGAAAAAATCATTAATATCAATAGTTTGAAATGCTTTTGAAAAGCATTCAATCAAGCAAACTGGCGCAGGAATCGCACGTCATTGTCGAAGAACAGGCGCAAGTCATTGACGCCATAGCGCAGCATCGCGAAACGCTCAACGCCCATGCCGAAGGCGAAGCCTTGGAATTTGTCCGGATCAATGCCGCAGTTCTTAAGCACCTGCGGATGCACCATGCCGCAACCCAAGACTTCCAGCCAGCCGGTCTGCTTACAGACACGACATCCGGCGCCGTTGCACATCACGCACTGAATATCGACTTCGGCAGAAGGTTCGGTGAAGGGAAAGTAGGATGGACGGAAACGCACCTGAAGCTCTTTTTCAAAGAACACGCGCAGGAAGTCTTCAATCACCCCTTTTAGGTCGGCAAAGCTCACATTTTCGTCAATCAACAAGCCTTCGATTTGGTGAAACATGGGGGAATGCGTGAGATCGGAATCGCAGCGGTAAACGCGACCAGGGCAGACGATACGAATAGGTGGTTGCTGGCTTTCCATGACACGTACCTGGACCGGCGAAGTATGCGTACGCAGCAGTCGGGTGGCGTCAAAATAAAACGTGTCGTGCATCGCGCGCGCCGGGTGGTGCGAGGGAATGTTCAAGGCTTCGAAGTTATGGAAATCGTCTTCCACTTCTGGACCATCGGCTACGGTAAAGCCAACGCGGGTGAAAAAGTCTTCGATGCGCTCCATGACGCGTGTCACTGGGTGAAGACCGCCGGGCAACTGGCCGCGTCCGGGCAGCGTTACATCCACCTTTTCTGCTAGCAAACGCGCTGACAGGGCCGCCTCCGCTAAAACATTCTTGCGATCATTCAGACTGCCGGTGATGGCTTCACGTGCGGCATTTAACTCAGCCCCAAAGGCTCGACGCTCTTCTTCGCCAAGCTGACCCATGCGCTTAGATAAGTCGCTGAGTTGACTTTTTTTGCCCAAATACTGAACGCGCAGCGCCTCAACGGCGGCGGCATCTTGTGCCCGTGCGACTTCAGTCTGTAATTGAGCTACCAGAGTGTGCAAATCCGTCATGACCGACTGTTTCCTCAACTGCAGCCTCAACAAGGCATGCTCTAGAAAAACAAAAAGGGGAAGAACGCAATGCCCTTCCCCTTCGTGCGTGCTGTCAACACGCCATCACAGCGCATTAACCAACACTGACTGCATCAGGCTGCGAGGCTGGCTTTCGCCTTCTCGGCAATAGCACTGAAACCGGCGGCATCATGTACGGCAATATCTGCCAGAACACGACGGTCGATTTCAATCGATGCCTTTTTCAGGCCGTTGATGAGACGGCTATAGGACAGACCGTTCAGACGCGCAGCGGCGTTGATACGGGCAATCCAGAGGGCACGGAACTGACGCTTTTTCTGGCGACGGTCACGGTAGGCATATTGACCAGCCTTGATGACCGCCTGGAACGCTACGCGATAAACGCGTGAACGGGCACCGTAGTAACCCTTAGCGCGATCCAGAACTTTTTTATGACGACGGTGGGCAACTACGCCACGCTTTACACGAGCCATTTTCTATCCTCCGTCAGCTTACAGGTTCGGCAACATGGCCAGCACACGACCAGTATCCGAGGCCGAAACCATGGACATGGGGCGCAGCTGACGAATGCGCTTCGCCGACTTCTTGGTGAGGATGTGGCGCTTGTTAGCTTGCTTGCGCTTGAAGCCATTCGCCGTCTTCGAGAAACGCTTTGCAGCGCCCCGACGGGTTTTAATCTTTGCAGACATATCTTACCTCGTTAGTGACCCTTGCAGCCTTTGCCGAACGATCCGCAGATAGCGTTCGGGAGACTTGGGGGTAAGTTGCAAATCAGCGTCCTGCCGACTTACCGCTTTTTCTTGGGGCCGATGAGCATGCCCATCATGCGCCCTTCCAGTTTCGGGTGTTGTTCCACAACCCCGATCTCGGCCAGATCGACCTCGATACGTTGAAGCTGCTTAAGACCCAGCTCCTGATGCGCCATCTCGCGTCCGCGAAAACGCAGTGTAATCTTGCACTTATCGCCGTCTTCAAGAAAACGTACGATATTGCGTAGCTTCACTTGGTAGTCGGCTTCTTCAGTACCAGGACGGAGTTTGATCTCCTTAATCTGCACCTGGTGCTGCTTCTTGCGGGCTTCCTTAGCTTGCTGCTTTTTCTCGAACACGAACTTGTTGTAGTCCATGATCCGGCAAACAGGCGGCTCGGCATCGGCGACGATTTCAACCAGATCCAACTGGACGGCCTCAGCGGCAGCCAGTGCTTCACGAATGGCAACGATACCTACCTGCTCGCCATTCTGGTCAATCAGTCGAACTTCACGGTGCTTGATGTCCGCGTTAATGAGTGCGCGCTTATCGCGACCCTGCTGCTTTTCCGGCTTAATGTTCGTTCTCCACAGTCCGACCCTTACGGGCGATGTCTGCGGCTAATAGCTCGACAAATGCGTCTACGGTCATGACCCCGAGATCGTCGCCTTTGCGTGTGCGTACCGCCACAGTACCTTGTTCTGCTTCACGCTCACCGACCACCAATAAATAGGGGACGCGTTGGAGCGTGCGCTCGCGGATTTTATAGCCAACCTTCTCGTTTCTCAAGTCGCTAATGGCGCGAATGTCTTGAGATTTCAAGGCTTTTTCAATGTTTTGCACCGCATCGGCCTGTTTGTCGGTGATATTCATCACGCAAACTTGGACCGGTGATAACCACGTCGGCAAAATTCCCGCGTAGTTTTCCAGCAACATGCCAATAAAACGCTCAAAAGAACCGAGGATGGCGCGATGCAACATGATGGGGCGCTGACGGCTACTATCTTCGGCGATAAAGCTGGCATCTAGGCGCTCTGGCAAGTTCGGATCGTACTGCAAGGTGCCACATTGCCATGCTCGGCCAATGCAGTCGTGCAAGGTAAATTCGATTTTAGGACCGTAGAAAGCACCCTCGCCCGGCTGGTACTGCCAGTCCAAGCCCGACTCATCTAATGCTGCAGCCAAAGCACTTTCGGCGCGGTCCCATTGCTCTTCGCTGCCAATACGTTTGGCCGGGCGCGTGGACAGCTTCAGCGAAACATCGGTGAAGCCGAAGTCAGCATAGACTTTCAGTGTGAGCTTAATAAAGTCAGCGGCTTCCTGACGCACCTGTTCTTCAGTGCAGAAAATATGCGCGTCATCCTGCACGAAGCCGCGCACACGCATGATGCCGTGCAATGCGCCCGATGGCTCATTGCGATGGCAGGCGCCGAACTCGGCCATACGCAACGGCAGATCTCGATACGACTTCAGGCCCTGATTGAACACCTGGATATGACAGGGGCAGTTCATCGGCTTCACCGCGTAATCACGGTTTTCCGAGCTGGTGGTGAACATGTTTTCAGCGTAGTTGCCCCAGTGGCCCGAGCGCTCCCAGAGCACGCGGTCCACCACTTGCGGGGTTTTCACTTCAACATAACCGTGCTCGCGCTGCACACGACGCATGTACTGCTCGACTTGCTGATAAATCGTCCAGCCATTCGGATGCCAGAACACCATGCCCGGCGCTTCTTCTTGGAGATGGAACAGGTCGAGGGCCTTGCCAATTTTACGGTGATCGCGCTTTTCAGCTTCTTCAATGCGTTGAATATAGGCAGCGAGCTGCTTCTTGTCGGCCCAAGCCGTGCCGTAGACGCGTTGCAACTGCTCATTCTTGGCATCACCGCGCCAGTAGGCACCGGAGAGCTTGGTCAGCTTAAAGACCTTAAGGAAGCGGGTATTGGGCACGTGCGGGCCACGACACATATCCACATATTCTTCGTGATAGTACAGGCCCATGGCCTGCTCGTCCGGCATGTCATCGACCAGACGCAGCTTGTAGTCTTCGCCCCGCGCCGTAAACACATCCACCACCTCAGCACGTGGCGTCATTTTCTTGATGACGTCGTAGTCCTTGGCGATGAGTTCGTTCATGCGCGCTTCAATGGCGGCCATATCGTCTGGCGTGAAGGGGCGCTCAAAAGCAATGTCGTAGTAGAAACCTTCGGCAATGACCGGGCCAATCACCATTTTGGCTGTGGGGTACAGCTGCTTTACAGCATGACCAACCAAATGCGCGCACGAGTGACGAATGATTTCCAGGCCGGCTTCGTCCTTGGGCGTAATGATCTGCAAAGACGCATCCGCATCAATGAGGTCACAGGCATCGATCAAACGAGGCTCAGCACCGGCGTAAGAAACCTTGCCCGCCAGAGTGACCTTAGCCAGACCGGGGCCGATGCTCGTTGCGACCTCGGTCACGCTGACCGGATGATCGAAACTGCGCTGCGAGCCGTCGGGCAAGGTAATGACCGGCATGGTATGTCCTCTGTCTGGATGAAGGCCCGCGTAAGGGCACGAAATTAAGCGCTGGAGTGTAGCGAAAGCCCCCTCTCAGCGCAAAAAGCAACGCGAAAATCAGCGTAAATACTAGCGTCTGAAGGTGTAGAACAGCGTTACGGCCGACTCCAGCGAGGTCAATGCCTCCAGCGAGAGCTTGGGCGAAAGGCGATAACGCAATTTCACGGACTGGGACTGGTCGAATAAGCCAATGCCAAAGCTAATAAAAAGCTTCTTACTTAAATTGCCGGAGATAGCGACCTTGGTGTCGCTACTGTCGCCTTCCGTGCTTAACGCAAAGCCTTCCACGCCGAGTTGCGAGCCCAGTTTCTCAAAAATTCCGGTGCGACCGGTGAGCTTGAGGGCTGCGCCCAACGCAAGTGCCTGTTGTTCGGCGGGGGTCGGTGCACCGGTATTACTTAATGATCGGCCCAGCACGAGGTAAGAAAGCATTTCCTCCTGGGACATGCTCTGATCAGAAAAAAGCGACGCGCTGGTATTCGGGGTACGACCCGTAATTCGTAGCCCCACAGTAACATCATCAACGACACGAACCGCTTCGAGATTAATATCAGGGCGCCCAATCGGACCGGCAAACAGGAAGCGTCCGGTACGAATAGTCAGGCGTTGGCCATAGGCTTCAAAGTAGGCATCCGAGCCAAATCTCAACTCGCCATTCGCCGCCACAAAACTCCCCGGGCTTTGCGTAACCGCTAACCGACCTTGTAAAGAGGTATCTAAACCACGACCGGAAACGCGCACATCGTCACCCATCAGGATATTGACGTAGGCATCAATCGCCATCGCCTCCAACGGCGTGGTTTTCAGTCGCGGATCTTGCCCCTGACGGCTCATCACGATGACAACATCGGCGCTAGGCTTGGCCGCAGCCGCTTTTAAATCCTCCAGCTTTACCCGCGCAAAGGGCACTTGAACTTGGCCTCGGATTTTGACCGATTTGGCACTGGCGTCGAGAGTTAAATCGGGACTAAAACGAAAGCGCGCCATGGGTCTTAAGCCTGCACTTAATTGCTCCCCTTGAATTTGCAGGGTGGCTTGCCACTTTTTGCTGAGCGAGGCCGTGCCTGTGAGGGTGGCCCTCCCTTGTTCTTGATCGCGCAAATCCCCGACCCAATTTACGCGGTCGCCCGTAAAGTTGGCTTTCAGTGTGATAGGCCGCCAGTCAATTGCAAACTCCGGCAGCTTAACTTCGCCGTCCTGCCACATTAATTGGCCATTCGCTTTCGGTTGTTTCAGGTTGCCCGACACGCGTAGCGCACCCGAGACCTGCCCCGCGACAGACAGTCCCTGTGGCAATGCCACCGGCAAAGCGCTCAAGTTCAGCGCCTTAATCACAACATCGATATCCAGCGGTGGCTCTGCGACTTTGGGGTTACGACGCAAGTTCAAGGCAGCACTGCCAAGGCGACCGCCATCCAGCGTCAATTTGGCCAGCCAGCGCTCAGGACTTAAGTTTGCGTCAGCGCAAATCGTATAGGGCTGTTGCTGCCAGCATTGCTGGCCGAGTTGCTGCGTGGTCGCCGACAGTCGCATTGCCGAGGGTGCCAGTAAAAACCAGCGGCCTGCCGCCGGCGTATCAATCTCCGCTCGAAGCAACTGGCCCTGCCAGCTTAACGGGTCATTGGTGCTCAAGCGGCCACGCAGCAATGCCTGAGCGGTTACGTCGTCTCGGCTCAAGCGAATATCGGTGGTTTGATCCTTCACACTGCCACGCAAGTCCACGACTAATTGACGCCAGAGTTGTTGCTCGCTCTGCCCAATTTGGTCGAGCTGGGCCGTGATCTGACCCTTGCCATCGATCAAGCCGCGCCACTGGCCTTGCAACTTAACCGCACCGGAAAACTCACTTTGAAAACGCTGTAATGCCGGCACATTCAGCTCAAAACGCGAACCCGTAGCCGGCAAACCCCTGACGCGTAAACGACTATCGGCTAATCGCATGTCCAGTTCGGCAGCGCCCGAATTGCCCTGCTGATAACTCCCCTTGAGCTGCCAAGGCATACCACCAAACTGACCCAGCCAGTTCACCTCTGCGCTCGTTGCGCCTTGATCTAGCTGCCACGAAAATGGGCCTGCCAGCTGTGCACGCCGTGGCCACGCTTTGGGCCAAGGTAACGCGGCACTCTCCTTTAAACGCAGGTTTAAATCGAGCGCGCCCTTTGCCTGCTTCAGGTCTCCGGAAACCATGAGCTTGCCAGGCTGAATCAGCCAATCCGTCAGCCCTTCAGTTGACCAAGACGGCCACGATAGATTCGCCTTGAAGCTCGGTTGGACCCGCACAAGATTTAATTGGGCAGACAGCGTCAACGGCCATTTTGCCGGCCCTTGCGTTTTTATCTGCAATGCATCGAGAGCACCTTGAACAGTAAGCGCTTGTTTTTGCCACGGAATCACAGGGCTTTTAGCGAATAACGCCAACTCCATGGGCACATAATCCTGCAGGGAAAGTTTTCCCGATGCCTGAAGTTGTACATCGAAAACCGCCAGCGAGAGGGAATCGATATTCACCTGTGTACCGGAGCCAGAGGCACTGAGTGCCAGCGTATTAAACTCTACAGGCTCAGCCTGCCAACCTTGCCACGTGAGTTTCCTCATCTGCACATCGTGCAAATACCACGCAAATGGCAAATCGACGTGAATGGGCGCTAAGGGCTCCGAGGCTTCATCGGGTTGACGTAACTGCTCTACTCTCAAGGACTCAACATTGGCCTGAGCAATATCAACACTGCCGTGCAACAGATTTGTGGGTAGCCAACTCAGCGTAATGTTGTTGGCCTCAATGCCCAGCTTGTCGTTTTGCCATTGCACGGAATGCAGTGACAAGCCCGTCAAAAACCGCCCTTCAATGCCGCTGATGCGCAGAGCCGGCACCGCTTGGCCAAACTCTTGCCAAAGCCAACGTGGAGCCGACTCACTGGCGCCGACCCATACCAGCAATAACATGAGGGCAAGAAAGACTTGGATGCTCAGCATCCACAGAGAGCGCAGGGTCCAGCGCAGCAAGGAACGGGCAACCCCCAGCACACGGGCCTTTAGGCTTGGCATGGGTATGGCTGTATCGCTCATAGGGGCGAGCCAATGGTTAAGTGAAGGCGCAATGGAGCCCCTGGCTCGGAGACCGCTGAAGCCAGATCAGCTCGGATCGGACCCACAGGGGATATCCATCGAATGCCCACACCCACACCAGTCCCGAGATTGGCATCACTGGCCTGACTAAAGGCATTACCTACATCCACAAAGACTGCGGGACGCCAAGTAGGACGCCAGCGCCAGTTGTACTCCACTGAGGCAGCCAACAGGTACTGACCCCCAATCGTTTCATTGAGGCTGTTGCGTGGCGACAGGCTACGGAAATCAAAGCCACGCACACTATTATCGCCTCCGGCATAAAATCGGAGGCTGGGAGACACACGCTCAAAATCGGTGCTGAGAATCGCGCCGGCATCGCCACGTATCAACAACATGTGACGATCTTGATAGGTATTCAGCCAGCGAAAACCACTGCGTAAAGACACAAAGTCTGAGGTCGACACCAAGGCTTGACTGGCAAATTCGGTCTGAAATAACAGGCGGGTACCACGAAGGGGATCAATACCTCCCTGACTTTGCACTCGATTAAACGAGGCATACGGTGCCAGGATACGCTCAGCCCCTTTTTCACCACTATCGCGCTGAAAGCGCTCATCGACTAGGCGCAGACCAAAACTTCGTTGCCACCCCCGCCGTGGATCCAACACGCGCTGCATACTGACCACGGTTTGCACGGAATCGGTATCTTCAATTCGATCCTCTTGAAGACCTATGGCAAACTCCAATCGATCCTCCAGCGGGTGCTTCCACGGCATACGGTAGCGAATCTCGCCGCTTTGGCGGGCCCTAGCTAACTCCGTTGTGACTTGAACACCATGTCCCTGACGGTTCAATAAGGGTCGCTGCCACTCCCCCTGAAATTTAGGACCAACATCGGTCGCGAAGCCTAAGCCGAAGGAATACAAACTGGGTAAGCGGCTATCAACGACTACCTCAACGGGCACTTGTCGGTTCAGGGTTTGGTCACGCCGAAAAGACACTTGGGCTTCGCGAAAATAGCGGGTTTCGATCAGGTTTTTTTGCAGCTGAAAAAGCTGGCGACTGCTAATGGTATCCCCCGTTTTAAACGGTGTTAGCCGCGCCAATTGCAGCGCATTCAGTGCGCGCAGGGGTTTGCCATCGACTTCGCGGTAACTGATGGGGCCAAATTGATAACGCTCACCGCTATCAAAACCCAGATACACATCGGCGACTCGCTCTTGTAAATTGACCTCGATGCTACTGACCAACCAGCGACTATCAAAATAGCCTCGCTCCAACGCGCGCTCTTCAAGCTGCTGCTTAAAAGACTCGTATTGGCTGTGTTGAAGCACATCTCCGGTGGATTGTGGGAATGCCGGGAGTTTAAAACGCTCATCGCGCTCAGCCGCTCCCACGACTTGAATATTGATCACACGCAAACGAACGGGTGGTCCCGCGTTAACCACCAATGTGTGTGTTTTTTGATGGGTCTGAATCGAGACTTCGGGGTCGTAATAGCCGAAGGCCTCCAAGGTTTGCTTCACCTTGCTCATGACATCGGCAACGAAAACATCCGCTTTACTGGCATCCGTCAGGTTGAGCTCGGAAACACTGAGCTCAAGTGCCTCCTGAAGATATTCAGGCGTGACTGTGACCTGCCATTCCGCATACGCCGAACCCGGCAATAAGACCAACGCGAGTAACAGGCGTAATACGCGCTTATTCATGGACGGTCATTTTACATTGGCCAGTAAGGGATCACTTAATGAAAGCAGCTGACGCTCACTCTTGAAGCTGCGCGGCGCCCCAGTCAATGGGTCATCAAAAGACAACTGTGAAGCCAGCAACTGCAGAGGACGATCATAGGTTATCTGATCTGCTTCAACTTCGGGCCATACGATGGGATAGATCGCATCAAATAAAATCGGCATGTCGAGCGCCGCAAAATGCACACGAATCTGATGCTTTCGGCCGGTGATAGGCCGCACGAGAAAATGCCCCCACCCGGACTGCGCCATTAACAGCTCAATGCAAGTTTCACTGTTGGCCACGCCGTCACCCGTCTCCATGCGGAAAAACGGCGTGCCTGCTTGCAGATGCGAGCAATACCGCAATGGAAAACTAAGGCGCGGATTAAGCGGCGCGATCACTTCATAGACTTTGTTGATGCGGCGCTCTCGAAATAGCGCCGAATACTGCTCGCGACTCTCGGGACGCTTGGAGAAAAGCACCAAACCTGCAGTCTCCCGATCGATTCGGTGCAGCGGCACCAAATCATCAATACCGGTTTCACGACGCAACCGCGTTAACAAGGTTTCAGAGAGAAAACGACCGGCGGGCGTGACAGGCAGAAAATGCGGCTTGTCAGCCACCAGTAGATGATCGTCTTCAAACAAGATGTGCGCGGCAAAGGGAATAACAGGCTCTGGTGGCAAATCGCGGTAATAAAACACCACACGCCCCGCCTGATACGGACTATTCAGCGTTAACGCCTGACCAAACTCGTCACAGACCAAGCCGTTAAGAAAACGATGCCGCCACTCTGCCTCTGCAACACCAGGAAATCGCTGAAGCAAATAGGTAAATAGATTGGACCACTGGCCCGGGGGCAGCCCATGCCGGCTGGCACCCACGCCATAGCGAACCGGCAACGGAGACTTCATGCAGCCAACACTCAGGGCTTAACGGGATGCCCCGCCTCTTCGATGGCGGATTTGACCTGGGGTGGCATGTAGTTTTCATCGTGCTTTGCCAAGACCTCATCGGCCTTAACTACCCCACCCTGCCAGCGGCCATTGGCCACAATGCCCTGCCCTTCGCGAAACAGGTCAGGCAGGATGCCCTCGAAATCAACCCATACGGTTTGCTTTAAGTCGCTCAAAGCAAAGCGCACAGCCAGTGAATTCGGCGAACGCTGAACCGATCCCTGAACCACCAGTCCGCCTACTTGAATGCGTGAGCCTTCCGGTGCCTCTTTAGCCATGAGCTGTGAGGGCGTATAAAAAAGATTGATGTTCTGACGTAGCGCATAGCTAGCTAACCCGACAGCCAAACCAATACCGGCCAGCAGCAACAGTATCCAAATCAGACGGCGACGACGCTGGGGATGCATAACAGCTCCTATTGATGTTGACGCTGACGTTTAAGCAGCAATTGTTGTTCCCGACGCCAGCGCTTGGGCGCCTGAACACTGCGCCAGGTCAGCACACCCAGCGCACCGAAAAACACGCCATAAGCAAGCCAGACATAAAGACCGTGCCCGCCCATCGCAAAAAAATCGGCCCACGAGGAAAAATAAAAGTTCATTGGTTTGGCTCCTCAATAAGCTGCCGCACCCATTGGCTTCTCCGCTCGCGCTGCAAAATTTCCTGACGGCTACGCAGCAATATTAACGATGCAAACAGGGCATAGAGACCCAGAAACATCACCAGTAAAGGTAAGTACATTTCCGGCGGCATAGTGGGTCGTTCCGTAATGCGAAACGTCGAGCCCTGATGCAAGGTGTTCCACCACTCCACGGAATACTTAATGATGGGTAGGTTCACCACCCCCACCACCGCCAATAAGGCAGCCGCTTTACTGCCTTGGGAGACTTCCTCGAAGGCGTTCTGCAAGGCCATGATGCCCAAATACAAGAACAATAAAATCAACATGGAGGTGAGTCGCGCATCCCAAACCCAATACGTCCCCCAGGTCGGCTTACCCCAAAGCGAGCCCGTGATTAGCGCCATCAGGCAAAACAAGGCACCAACCGGTGCGGCCGCTTTTGCAACCATTTCTGCGGTTTTAACGCGCCAAATCAATGTGATGGCGCCGCATATGGCAAGCAACAAATAACCACCCATGGCCAGGCTCGCGGCAGGCACATGAATGAATATGATGCGGTAACTATTGCCCTGCTGATAATCCGCAGGCGCAATTCCAAGCCCCCAGACTAAGCCCACGCTAATTAACAGCGCAGCAGGCCAGGCAAACCAGGGCAACCAGCGACCGCTCAGCTGATAAAAATACCGAGGGCTTACGGTTCGTTCAAATGCCGCCCAGAGACGACGCAGCCAATCGATCAAATCAGTCTCCTGCACATGCTTAAGTCCCACTCACGGCTAAACGCAAGGCCGCAGCAGCTGCCAGCGGTGCCAAGCACAACGTCAGTATGAGAAACGCGCCGAGTAAAGCTAAATAACCCGTTACCGGTAAGCTCGACAACGACGCCTGAACGCTTGCCGTAGCAAAAATGAGTACGGGGATGTGCATGGGTAGAGTTATCAGTGGCACCAATACCCCGCCCCGACGCAAACCCACTGTTAATGCCGCACCGATGGCACTGATCAGACTCAGCGTAAGCGTGCCCAAGAGCAGCGACATCACCAACACCACAAGCACTGAACTCGGCAAATTCAACAACACGCCCGCCAGCGGAGCCAGCAAAGCCAGTGCCACGCCTGTCTGCAGCCAGTGCGCCAACACTTTAGCTAAGACCAGCAAGGGCAAGGGCGCGGGGGTGAGAAGCAATTGCTCCAAGGTACCGTCATCAAAGTCGCTACGAAACAGACCATCCATCGCGAGAAGCACTGCCAGCAATGCCGCAATCCAAATGATACCGCCAGCTAACTCGCGCAAACGGGCTGGGTCGGGGCTGATAGCCAACGGCACTAGCGTAATGACCATCAGAAAAAAAATAAGTGGATTGAGCCACTCACCACTCTGGCGCCAACCCAAAAGAAGGTCGCGTTTAAAGACCTGAAAAGCAGCCTGCAACATCATGCCGGGATCAACTCAATAGGGGTCACTGGGCAGCGAAGATTGAGGCGATGATGGGTAGTCAACAACACCATACCGCCCTGCTCTGCATGGTCTGCCAACCATCCCTCCAGTTCACCGACACCGGCTTGATCAATGGCGGTAAACGGCTCGTCGAGTAACCATAACAACGGCGCTTCGGTGAACAAGCGGGCAAGCGCTACGCGGCGCTTTTGCCCTGCCGAGAGCTGTGCTACCGGCGTATCGTCATAGCCGCGCAAGCCCACTCGACTTAATGCCAGGTCTAGGCGACTTACCGTCAGTGTTTGACCTCGGCATGCCGCTAGGATGTTGAGATTTTCCGCCACGGTAAGTGCCGATTTTATGCCGGCAAGATGTCCTAAAAATAAGACATCCTGCTGAAATTGCTGTAAATCAGCACTCACCGGTTGGTTTTTCCACCGGATATCGCCACTCATAAAGTGGCTTAAGCCGGCAATTTGCTTGAGTAGTGTTGTTTTCCCGACGCCATTAGGCCCCAAAATCTGTGCCACCTGCCCCGGTCTCAGCGTCAACGACAGCGCCTGATACAGGCAGCGGTCATCTCGCCAAGCTTCCAAGTTTTGCAGTTCCAGCACAGAACGTCTCCACACATAAGTGAACCGTATAACTGCACTCAGTCCGGTTTAATCGCCGCATTGTAGCCCAATGCGTTCATTTTTCTTATGATTCAGTCGAGATGACGTATGACTATTGGACTAGTCGACTCTAGACCACGCTATCCTGCCTAGCGCTGCCCATTAAAAACCCTAATAAGGACGTGATATGCCTCGCCTGTATAGCAACTTGGATAGCTGTGTTGATGACTTAATGACCTTTGCCGGCGAGCGCGTGGTGATCGGCACGCCCTTGGGTATTGGCAAACCGAATGCCCTACTAAACACCCTTTATCAGCGCATTAAAGCTGACCCCAGCCGACGCCTACGAATTTTGACTGCGCTATCGCTGCAAACGCCGCAAACCAGTAGCGCACTGGAAGAAGCCTTTTTAAGACCGTTTATTGATCGTGTTTTTGGCAACTACCCCGATCTCGACTATGTCACCGACCTACGCCAGCAAAAGCTACCCGCCAATATTGAAGTGTCGGAGTTCTTCCTGAAATCTGGCGACTACCTGCGCAATGACTACGCCCAGCGCCAATACATGGCAACGCATTACACCCATGCTGCCCGCGACATGCTCTTACAGGGCGTCAATGTGGTAGCGCAAGCCGTGGCGATGCGGGAGCGAGATGGCATCAAGGAATACTCGTTGTCGTGTAATCCGGATGTCACCTTAGATTTGCTCCCGCTGTTTGCCGCCAACGGCACCCAAGTCTTTCGCGTGTTAGTGGTGAATCAAGAACTGCCCTTCATGGAAAATGATGCCATTGCGAATCTCGACCTCGTGGATGCCATCGTGGACTGCCCAGAGGGCACACACACGCTCTTCTCCGCACCCAATATGAACGTGAGTTTGGCCGAATACGCTATTGGTCTGCATGCGTCCTCTTTAGTGCGAGATGGCGGCACCTTACAAATTGGCATTGGGTCGTTAGGCGATGCCATTACTCAAGGCCTAATCCTGCGCGAGCGTCAAAATGATGACTATCAGGCGATGATGCAAAGCCTGGGCAGTCAGCAAGCACCCGCCCAGCTTACTCCCTTTGTCAAAGGCCTCTACGGCTGCAGTGAAATGTTCGTTAACGGCTTTATGGAGCTGATGCGCGCCGGCATCATCCGCCGAGCGGTCTATGCTCATGCCGGCCTTCAACAGCTCATTAATTGCGGCCGTATCAACGAACAAGTCAGCCTCGACACCCTTGATGCCTTGGTGGAGATTGGCGCTATTCGTACGGTCTTAAATGAAGCGGATGTTGAGCTGCTGCGCCGCTTCGGTATTGTTAACGCGACCGTCAGTCTCGCGGGTAACACGCTAATGATTAATGGCATTGCTATGCCTGCCCGTTTGGACGACCCGATCACTCGCGCTACTTTGCAAAAAGAAGGCTTAGGCGAACAGCTTCAGGGCGGCCACATTATGACGGGCGGTTTCTTCCTTGGCCCACGCGATTTTTATCAAGCCTTGCGAGACCTCAGCGACGCTGACCGCGCCAAAATCAATATGACCGCCATTGGCTTTATTAACCAGCTCTATGGACAAGATGAACTCGGGCGCGCCCAGCGCAAAGACGCCAGCTTTATCAATACATGCATGATGATGACCCTGCTCGGCTCCGCCGTGTCCGATGGTTTAGAAAGCGGCCGGGTGGTCAGTGGTGTGGGCGGACAGTACAACTTTGTCGCCATGTCGCATGCGCTGCCCGATGCACAGTCCATTCTGATGTTGCGGGCCAGTCGCGAAGCCGCCGGTGCCGCAAGCTCGAACATCGTGTGGAATTATGGCTACACCACTATCCCGCGCCAGTTGCGCGATATTGTGATCACTGAATACGGCGTTGCAGATTTACGCGGCCGTACCGATAACGAAGTCGTCCAGGCGCTACTGGCCATTACCGACTCTCGCTTCCAGGACAGCTTAATGGCGCAAGCCAAAGCCAATGGCAAACTTGATCCCGCCTATGAAATCCCGGCTCATCAGCGCCAGAACTTACCAGAGGTGTTAGCGGCGAAACTCAATCCATTCAAGGATAAAGGTCTGCTACCTGATTTCCCGTTCAGCTGCGACTTGACCCCCGAAGAGCTCAAAATCGCTAAGGTGCTGCAGCGCATGAAAGCAATTAAAGATGACAAATTAGCAATAGCTAAAGCGCTGTGGTCTGCTCGCGGCAAGCAAGCACCCGCCGGCTGGCTGGAGCGCATGCAGCTGGATAAACCCGGCAATTTTAAGGAACGTTTGACACAAAAGCTCTTTATTGCCTGTGTTTAAAACAGGCGTATCGCGCATAATTGATGAGTTCTCCGCTAGGCACTGGTTTCTATGAAACAGCGTTGTACTGCCCGAAAGTTATCCGTTGTGCATGCCCTAGCTATCTTCTGCTTAGGCTTAGCCAGCGCCTTTAGTGCATCCGCTACGGGTTTCTTCGAGCGCGAACAACGCGAGTTTCTTCCGGTCGAAGAGGCGTTCCAAACCAGCCTCTCCACAGGGGCTGATGGCCTGACCTTGCACTTCGACATCGCGCCAGAACATTACTTGTATGAAAAACAATTTCGACTGACATGGCCTGCTGGCTTAGAAGACCTGCCCGAGTTACCGATGTTTTCAGGTAGCGACAGTCGGGCCAGCTGGCACGATGATCCCACCTTTGGCCGCGTTAAAATTTACCGAGACCGTGTGGACTGGCTCCTTCGATTGCCAGAACTCAGCACTACTCAAGCCCAGCGTTTTGAAGATGCTGGCTCTGTCCTCAATGTGCGCTACCAAGGCTGTGCCGATGCCGGCCTCTGTTACCCACCCCAGATCTGGCAAGTCCCTGTAAACGCCACGACCGACCTTAACGCTGAGCCCCAACTCAATGGCGACAATGCCAATAGCATTGCGACTTGGTTGGCCCAGGCCAACTTTTGGGCCGTTATAGCCGCTTTTTTTGCCCTCGGTTTAGGTCTGGCCCTAACGCCGTGTGTCCTGCCCATGTTGCCAATTCTGTCCGCCATTATTGCCGGCCAACGTGACCAATCGGCCTCGGCCTATCGCGGCTTTGCGTTAGCACTGAGCTATGTCTTGGGTATGGCGCTGATGTACAGCCTGGCAGGCCTCCTCATCGCGCGTTTTGGTGCTGCCGCCAACCTCGCCACATGGATGCAAAAGCCTGCCGTCTTAGTCCCCTTTGCGGGTTTATTTGTTGCGCTTGCCTGGCTGCTCTGGCGCGATAAAGGCCTCACATTGCCCCACTTTATAGACGCCCCCTTGAAGCGCTGGCAGGCCAAGCAACAAGGCGGTGCATACGGTTCCGTCTTTATTATGGGCGCCATTAGCAGTTTGGTCGTCTCACCTTGCGTTTCTGCACCGTTGGCCGGCGTTCTGCTTTTTGTGAGCACGAGTCAAGATATGGTGTTAGGCGGCAGCGCCCTGTTTGCACTGGGCATGGGCCTAGGCGTGCCATTGTTACTGCTCGGCCTGGGTGGCGGGCGCTGGATACCGCGCGCTGGCCCTTGGCTAGAGGCCAGTAAGCGCTTCTTCGCGCTCCTGCTGGTTGCAGTTGCCATTATGCTGATAAATCGCTTGCTGCCGCCTCTAGCGCAGCTCCTACTTTGGGCGGTCTTTTTGACCTTGATCGGCAGCAGCCTAGTGGCCCGTCTCAGCCGACTGAGTAAAACCGTGGGGCTGATATGTATTGTGTGGGCCATGCTGCTGGTTTTTGCCGCCGCACGAGGTGGCGATTCAGCATGGACACCGTGGACGGTTTTTTCGCAAAATGTTGGCCATACTCAAGTGCCACCGATCACGGCCACCGGCTTTATAAAGCTAACCGACCCGGCCGCCGTAGATGCCGCCATTGTGCAGGCTGCTAAAGCACAAAAACCCGTCATCGTTGATGTATTTGCCGACTGGTGTGTCAGCTGCATCGAGATGGAAAAGAAGGTCTTGGTCTTGCCCGAGATCGTCACACTACTCGAGCCCGGCGTACGCATTAAGTTTGACATCACCGATACCACTGGCGCTCAGCTGGCTTGGCTGCAGCGCGAAAAAATCATTGGCCCTCCGGCGTTTCTGTTCTGGAATGCACAGGGTCAAAAACAAGACAGCCTGATTGGCGAAAGCACAAAACAAACTTTTGAATCGAGCCTTAAAAAAGCATGGAACTAATTGATTTTATTATTAATGTAGATGTTCACCTGCAACAGTTTGCGAGCGCTCATGGCGCGTTAATTTACGGCCTACTGTTTTTAATTATCTTTGTGGAGACGGGCATTGTCGTCATGCCTTTCCTCCCCGGAGACAGCCTTTTGTTCGCCGCAGGCGCCTTAGCCGCCACCGGCGTGATGGATCCTTGGGCGCTATTTTTCCTGCTCTGGTTCGCCGCCGTATTGGGCGACAACTGCAACTATTGGGTTGGACGAACCATCGGCCAACGTGTTTATGAATGGGACTCCCGCTGGATTAAGCGAGAGCACCTCGATAAAACACAGGGCTACTTCGATCGTCATGGTGGCAAAACGATTGTATTCGCTCGTTTTATGCCGATTATCCGCACCATTGCGCCGTTTGTGGCTGGCGTCGGAAAAATGCCCTACCGTCGCTTCTTCTTAATTGATGTGTTTGGTGGGTTCGTGTGGATCGGCAGCTTCATTGCTCTGGGCTATGGATTTGGCAACTTACCCGTCGTCAAAGATAATTTCATGGTTGTTATCTTTGTCATTATCGGCCTAAGTGTTATGCCCGGGGTGATAGCGGCAATTAAGGCCCGGCAACAGGCCGGCAGGGCCAGCTAACTACTGCGATACAGGGCGCTTGCTCAACCGGCGCTGCAACGTGCGCCGGTGCATATTCAATCGGCGAGCGGTCGAGGAAATATTGCCATCCTCCTCTAATAAAACGCGCTGAATATGTTCCCAGGCCAGTCTGTCCACGGATAGGGCATCCTGACCTGCCGAACGGGGTTCAGGGTCGGATGATGAACTGGCGTTCTTTAGGGCACGCAAAATGTCATCTGCACTGGCGGGCTTAGCGAGGTAATTAACTGCACCGCGCTTGATGGCTTCGACCGTCGTAGCAATTGAGCTATAGCCTGTCAGCATCAAAACATTTAGCTCGGGTTTGATGGCAAGCAATTGTGGCAGGAGCTGTAAGCCCGACTCATTGCCCATGCGCAAGTCCAACACACAAGCATCTGGGAGGTGCGCCTGTAGTTCTAACAAGGCTTGGGCGCTATCAGCGGCTTCGACGCAGACAAAGCCGCGTCGGGTCAAGGTCCGCGCTAAGGTCTGCCGAAAAATAGCATCATCATCAATGAGTAATATCTTCATGGCGCAATAACCTGGGTGGTCACGATGGCGGCAGGCCAGCGCAGCAATACACTGGCACCGCCCCACTCGCTGGATGCCACACTCAATGTTCCGCCCAGCTCCAACAACGTGGACTGCGCTAAAAACAAACCGATACCCAAGCCTTCAGGTTTGCTGCTGAGCACTGGCTGGCCTAGCGCAGACACCAGACCGGGCGGAAAACCAGGACCGTCATCGCAGACTTGGCAAAGCCACTCCCCCTGATTTTTTTTCACCACCAAGCGCACGCGAGAATGGGCAGCCTCGGCGGCATTACGCAGAACATTGCTCAGGGCTTGTTGTAGTAGCCATGGCATGACAACAGACTGACTAGCTTCAGCAGCCATTGTTGACTCTACGTTCAGCGCCGGGAAAGCCACTTGAATGGGTTGCAGACAGTTTTGCAGGTGTTCAGCCAGCGCCTGGCAGGGTAATTGCGAGGGTTGTGCGGCCTGTTCCCGGAGGCGCGCCAACGTATCGCGACAGCGCTGCAACTGAAGCTGAAGGGGCTGCATTTGAGCGGGCATATCTTCTTCTAGCTCATCCACCATCAGACAGACCGTGGCTAAAGGTGTTGCCAGTTCATGTACAGCCGTTGCCGCCAAAGTACCCATGGCCACAGCTTGATCGCGCTGAAGTTGGCGACGCTGCTGCTCAACCAGATAGCGCTCTTGCGCGCGCAGCCGTCGATGCATGCGGTGCAAGAAAAACACCAGTAGCCAGGAGCTAATCGCGAAATTCACCATCATGCCCATGAGATGACCTTGATACGTTTGCCAAGGCCATTGCACAGCTTGTGCGGCAGGTGGCCAAACAAACAAACTGAAATAAGCCGTCAAAATCAGGCCGACTAGGAGCAGAATTTGACGTAACGCAAGGGTGGATGCCGCAATGGCCAAAGGCACTAAGTAGTAAGTCACAAACGGGTTGCTACTCCCGCCACTGACTCGGAACAAGCAGGTCAGAAGCAGAAGATCAAACAGCAGTTGCAGAAACAACTCGTCATCACCGACCGGCTCCGGCTGGCGCAAACGAAGGGTGGTTAGGCTATTAATGAGCAGCAATAGGCCGAAGATCAACAGTAACGAGGGGAATGCCGACTCCAGTGCAAGACCCGTGAGTTGGCCATAAAGCAAGGTCAGGCCAAACAACGCCATCAGTGCCGTACGAAGCCAACAAAGTTCAGCAAGGTTTCGCCGCATGACCTCAGGCATATTGGATCTGCGCTCCCTTGTTCTAATGCAAAACAAAAACAAACAAGGCACCCGAAGGTGCCCTGCTTTATTCACTCACAACCAGTTCAACACGCTTGAGCTTAGCCGGCCAGGTTGGCGTTTGCGAAGTCCCAGTTAACCAGCTTGTCGAGGAAGGTCGAGATGTAGTCTGGGCGACGGTTCTGGAAGTCCAGGTAGTACGCGTGCTCCCACACATCGATGGTGATCAGCGGTTTTTGACCGTGCACGATGGGCGAATCGGCATTGCCCGTTTTGGTCACGGCCAGCTTGCCGTCAGCACCCACAACCAACCATGCCCAGCCAGAGCCAAACTGTGTGGTTGCAGCAGCTTTGAAAAGCTCAACAAACTTGTCATAAGTGCCGAAATCGGCGTCGATCTTGGCAGCGATAGCACCGGTTGGCAGGCCGCCACCGTTTTGCTTCATGCTGTTCCAGTAGAACGTGTGGTTCCAAACCTGAGCACTGTTGTTAAAGATACCGGCCTTAGCGGCATCGCCAGCAGAAGCTTTAACAATCGCTTCGAGGCTCTGACCTTCCAGATCGGTACCCTTGATCAGGTTATTCAAATTCACCACATACGCATTGTGATGCTTACCGTGGTGAAAGCTCAGCGTGTGAGCAGTGATGAATGGTTCCAACGCAGTGCTTTCGTACGGCAGAGCCGGCAGTTCAATAGCCATATTAGTTTCCTTTTAATCAATGAATTCTTGCAATGCATCGCAGGGCGTCGCCATTATGCCCACAGACGCACACGGCGCAAGCCAGCAATGTTAATCATCTAAGTCAAAGTCATAATCTTTGAGTTCACGGCGCAAGCGGTGCTCAATAAGAACGTCATCCAGCAAGCGACGCTTTTCCAGCGTATTTTTTACCACTTGAGCTTTGCTGAGAGGCTCATTTTCAGGTTCTGCCGCTTCATCTAGGAAACCTTCTTCCATTCCTATGTCCTCGTGATGCACTGAAAAAACCAGAACTTTTGGCACTAAATCACCGTTGGCGGAACATAGCGCGAAGATTTTTCCGCTGTAAAGAGGCAAACGGTTAACACAGACAGTTCTCAGATATTTGTCAGGAAGGCTATACTCGCCGGCTCGATTGGCCAGATTCCCTTTGGCCCAACATTTTTACAGCGGAAGCCTGCATCATGCGTAGTCACTACTGTGGCAGCCTCAACCAATCCCATATCGACCAGACCGTAACGCTCTGCGGCTGGGTACACCGCCGTCGCGACCATGGTGGCGTTATTTTCCTCGACATGCGCGATCGCGATGGCTTGGTGCAGGTAGTGATCGACCCGGATACCCCCGATGCCTTTGCGCTGGCCGACAAGTCACGCTCGGAATTCGTGCTGAAGATCACCGGCCGTGTGCGTCAGCGTTATGCCGGCACCGAGAATGCCAACATGCCGTCCGGCCAGATTGAAGTGCTGGGCAAGGCCATCGAGATTCTGGCGCAGTCGGAAACGCCACCGTTCCCGCTCAACGACGACTTCACCAACGTCGGCGAAGAAGTCCGCCTCAAGTACCGCTTCCTCGATATGCGTCGCCCGGAGATGCTGGAGCGCATGCGCTTCCGCTCCAAAGTCACCTCGCTGATTCGCAACTACCTCGATGCCAACGGCTTCCTCGATGTGGAAACGCCGATTCTGACCCGTGCCACCCCCGAGGGGGCGCGCGACTATTTGGTGCCATCGCGCACCCAGCCGGGCAGCTTCTTTGCTCTGCCGCAGTCGCCGCAGCTGTTCAAGCAATTGCTGATGGTTTCAGGCTTCGACCGCTATTACCAGATCGCCAAGTGCTTCCGTGACGAAGACCTGCGCGCTGACCGTCAGCCGGAGTTCACTCAGATCGACATCGAGACCTCGTTCTTGTCCGATGAAGAGATTATGAGCCTGACCGAGAAGATGATCGTGCAGCTGTTTGACGAACTGCTCGGCGTCAAGTTCGATGCCTTCCCGCGCATGACCTACAACGAAGCCATGCGCCGCTACGCCTCGGACAAACCCGATCTGCGTATTCCCATGGAATTGGTAGACATTGCCGACCTGCTGCAAAGCATCGAGTTCAAGGTCTTCGCCGGTCCGGCGAAAGACCCCAAGGGTCGCGTTGTCGCGCTGAAAGTGCCGGGCGGCAACACCATGCCGCGCAGCCAGATCGACGACTACACCAAGTTCGTCGGCATCTACGGCGCCAAGGGCTTGGCCTACATCAAGGTCAACGAGCGCGCTCAGGGCGTCGAAGGCCTGCAGTCGCCGATCGTCAAGAACATCCCGCTGGACAACATCAATGTGATCCTCGATCGCGTCGGTGCAGTGGACGGTGACATCGTGTTCTTCGGCGCGGACAAGGCCAAGATCG